>NZ_JBIVTR010000010.1:0-275119 GCF_044756785.1 Streptomyces sp. NPDC091649
CAGACACAAGATCAGCAGACACCCAGCAGATCCTGCCGACATGTGAACCACCTGCCAAGGGTTGCAACAAACTTCATTCTGAAACGATCAGTTAGAGGAAGCCGTCGCGGTGGGGCGGCCTGCCTTCGAAGCTCCATGGGGAAGCCCCCTGCAAGGGGTGGTGATCCTGCTCGCCGACAACGGGCTCCACGACCGTGCGCTGCAGCTCCTGGACGAGTGCGGCCCGCGACGCAACGCCGTCACAGACCGCGCACCTGCTGGCACGCCGGAACCGTCCCGGGGAAGCGCTGGCCGCCATCCCCGGCGTTGCCGCTCAACGGGAAGCACGGGAAGCGCGGGAAGTACGGGAACACGGGAAGCGCAGGAAGACGGGAAGCACCGGAAGCACGGGAACGCGGTCAGACCTGCACGATCACTCAACCTCCGGTGAGGGAACCGAGCGGTCGCCGGCCTCCGATGACAGCGCTCGATCTTCGCCGCGAGAGGCCGCGGGCCACCTGGGCATGACCGAGCGGCGGCTATGTACTAGAGTTATCTCGACATCGAGATATCTGCCGAGGCGCACCGCAGCCGCCGCCCGGTAAGGGTTACCTAACTAATCCTTACCTTAGCGGATGGTCGGGACCGTAGACGGCAAAACGCGGCGCCGACTGCCAATGAGGCGCGGCGCGGAGATACGCGCACATTGAAGAAGGAGACTGTCGTGTCGGCGAACAGCTTCGACGCCCGCAGCACGCTGCGCGTGGGTGACGAGTCGTACGAGATCTTCAAGCTGGACAAGGTAGAGGGCTCCGCGCGCCTCCCGTACAGCCTGAAGGTCCTGCTGGAGAACCTGCTCCGCACCGAGGACGGCGCGAACATCACCGCCGACCACATCCGGGCCATCGGTGGCTGGAACTCCCAGGCGCAGCCCAGCCAGGAGATCCAGTTCACGCCGGCCCGCGTGATCATGCAGGACTTCACCGGCGTGCCGTGTGTCGTGGACCTGGCCACCATGCGCGAGGCCGTCAAGGAGCTCGGCGGCGACCCGGCGAAGATCAACCCGCTGGCCCCGGCCGAGCTGGTCATCGACCACTCCGTCATCGCCGACAAGTTCGGCACGAAGGAAGCCTTCGGCCAGAACGTCGAGCTGGAGTACGGCCGCAACAAGGAGCGCTACCAGTTCCTGCGCTGGGGCCAGACCGCCTTCGACGAGTTCAAGGTGGTCCCCCCGGGCACCGGCATCGTCCACCAGGTGAACATCGAGCACCTGGCCCGCACGGTCATGGTCCGGGGTGGCCAGGCGTACCCCGACACGCTCGTCGGCACCGACTCGCACACCACCATGGTCAACGGCCTCGGCGTGCTGGGCTGGGGCGTCGGCGGCATCGAGGCCGAGGCCGCGATGCTCGGCCAGCCGGTCTCCATGCTCATCCCGCGCGTCGTCGGCTTCAAGCTGACCGGCGAGCTCCCGGCCGGCACCACCGCCACCGACCTCGTGCTGACCATCACCGAGATGCTCCGCAAGCACGGCGTCGTCGGCAAGTTCGTCGAGTTCTACGGTGAGGGCGTCGCCGCCACCTCGCTCGCGAACCGCGCCACCATCGGCAACATGTCGCCGGAGTTCGGCTCCACCGCCGCGATCTTCCCGATCGACGACGAGACGCTGAAGTACCTGCGTCTGACCGGCCGCGACGCCCAGCAGGTCGCGCTCGTCGAGGCGTACGCCAAGGAGCAGGGCCTCTGGCTCGACCCGGCCGCCGAGCCGGACTTCTCCGAGAAGCTGGAGCTCGACCTCTCCACCGTCGTCCCCTCCATCGCCGGCCCGAAGCGCCCGCAGGACCGCATCGTCCTCGCGAACGCCAAGGAGCAGTTCGCCCAGGACGTGCGCAACTACGTCGTGGACGACATGGAGGCGAGCAAGGAGTCCTTCCCGGCCTCCGACGCCCCGGCCGTGTCCCCGAACGGCGTCCCGTCGAACCCGGTCACCGTGACGGCCCCCGACGGCACGACGTACGAGCTCGACCACGGCGCCGTCACCGTCGCCGCGATCACCTCGTGCACCAACACCTCCAACCCGTACGTCATGGTCGCCGCCGCGCTCGTCGCGAAGAAGGCCGTGGAGAAGGGGCTGACCCGCAAGCCGTGGGTCAAGACCACCCTCGCCCCGGGCTCGAAGGTCGTCACCGACTACTTCGACAAGGCGGGCCTGACCCCGTACCTCGACAAGGTCGGCTTCAACCTCGTCGGCTACGGCTGCACCACCTGCATCGGCAACTCCGGCCCGCTGCCGGACGAGGTCTCCAAGGCGGTCAACGAGCACGACCTGGCCGTGACCTCGGTGCTCTCGGGCAACCGTAACTTCGAGGGCCGGATCAACCCCGACGTCAAGATGAACTACCTGGCGTCCCCGCCGCTGGTCGTCGCGTACGCCATCGCCGGTTCGATGAAGGTCGACATCACCAAGGACGCCCTCGGCGTCGACCAGGAGGGCAAGCCCGTCTTCCTCCAGGACATCTGGCCCTCCGAGGCCGAGGTGAACGACGTCGTCGCCAACTCCATTGGCGAGGACATGTTCAACAAGTCCTACCAGGACGTCTTCGCGGGCGACGCCCAGTGGCAGGCGCTGTCGATCCCGACCGGCAACACCTTCGAGTGGGACTCCGAGTCCACCTACGTGCGCAAGCCCCCGTACTTCGAGGGCATGACGATGGAGACGTCCCCGGTCGAGGACATCACCGGCGCCCGTGTCCTGGCCAAGCTGGGCGACTCGGTCACCACCGACCACATCTCCCCGGCCGGTGCGATCAAGGGCGACACCCCGGCCGGCAAGTACCTCACGGAGCACGGCATCGAGCGCCGTGACTTCAACTCCTACGGCTCGCGCCGTGGCAACCACGAGGTCATGATCCGCGGCACGTTCGCCAACATCCGCCTGCGCAACCAGATCGCGCCGGGCACCGAGGGCGGCTTCACCCGCGACTTCACCCAGGCCGATGCCCCGGTGTCGTTCATCTACGACGCCTCGCAGAACTACCAGGCCGCCGGCGTTCCGCTCGTCATCCTGGCGGGCAAGGAGTACGGCTCCGGATCGTCCCGCGACTGGGCGGCCAAGGGCACCGCGCTGCTGGGCGTCAAGGCCGTCATCGCCGAGTCGTACGAGCGCATCCACCGCTCGAACCTCATCGGCATGGGCGTCCTGCCGCTCCAGTACCCGGAGGGCCAGAACGCCGAGACGCTCGGTCTCACCGGCGAGGAGACCTTCTCCTTCACCGGCGTCACCGAGCTGAACGACGGCACCACCCCGCGCACGGTCAAGGTCACCACCGACACCGGTGTGGAGTTCGACGGCGTCGTCCGTATCGACACCCCCGGCGAGGCGGACTACTACCGCAACGGCGGCATCCTGCAGTACGTGCTCCGCAGCCTGATCCGCAAGTAGGCGGGCAGCGGACCGGCCGGCAGCGGACCGGCAGGTAGCGCGCGGCCAGGCCACGGAACGGAAGGGCCGCACCACGGGTCGCCCCGGGGTGCGGCCCTTCCGCGTTCCCGCGCCGCGGCCGAGGGCCCCGCCTCAGGACTTGCGGGGAGGCAACGCCTTGATCCCCTGCGAGCCCTGAGCGGAGAAGCCGTGCCCGGGCGGGCTGCGCACCGGTCAGCGGTCATGCTGCGCGGCCAGGGCTGTCACGCCGCGTCGCAGGCGGCGGAAGTACGTGGCGCGGCTGAGGTGCAGGCTGTGGGCGACCTGCCAGTGGGTGCCCGACCGGTCGACGTAGTACGCGCGCAGGACTCTCCCGGCATCGGCGTCGGCCACTGAGGGGCTTGCCGCCAGGGCGTCCACGGCTTCGACGAGCCAGGCGCGCAACGCCCGGACCGTCGGTGTGTGCGCGGCGGCGAGGAGCGGACTGCCGGCCAGCCCCTTGGTGGTGTGCAGGTTGCCCAGCGCTTCGGTCAGGTGGGCCGCGGCGGATGCGTCGGCGGCGTCCGGAGCGGCGGCGGTGGCGCTCAGACGGCGGAGCCAGGCGGGGAGCGCCGCGCCGGTGAAGTCGTTGCTGTAGACCTGCGGGGCGCGTCCGCAGCGGTAGATGTCGTCGTGGATCGCCCCATGGCGGCGGAAGGCGAGACTGTCGAGAAGCCGGTGGTAGCCGGGGTCGGCGGTGGACACCAGGAGCCTCCCGCTCGTGACCGCCTGCCGCAGGATGTGGCGCAGCACCTGGGCGTGGACGGCCGGTTCGGGGCAGAACGCCGCCCCCAGGAACAGCCCGCCGCGGTCGCCCGCCGCGAGGCGCTCAGTGTGTTGCTGGAGCAGAGGCTCCATGCCCGCCAGGGTCTGCTCCCGGACGCCGATCAGACTGATCAGCCCGATCGGCTGTCCGTCGATGTCCCGGGCCAGGCGGAACCCGGTGATGTCGTCGTCCAGCCACCGGGTGACCAGCCGTTCCGTCCTGCGCTGGTCGAACCCCTTGAGTGATGCCCAGCCGTGCATCAGGCGGCCGATGTCGTCGGCGTCTGCGCCCCGGGCTGTCACGATCGGGACCGGTGGGCGGCCGGGCGGGAAGAGCACCTCCCGTACGACCCGGTCACCGGCCAGGAGCATGGACTGCTCGGCCAGTTCGGCCCGCCGCTCGGGCGAGGCCGTCCCGGTGAGCATCGCACCGCGGTAGCGCGCCGCGCGGGCGAGCAGCGCGCCGTGCTGGTCCGGCCGCCGCCACTGGTAGGTCATGTCGAGCACGGCGCGGTACGGTTCGGCGACGGCCAGGCCCAGGGCGGTCCGGCGGACCAGGCTGAGCCCGGCCAGCTCCGTGAACAAGTCCGGACCCGTGGCCAGCAGCTTCTCGTCCGCCGCGCCGACGGCGGCGAGCAGCCGGAGCGTATGGGCCCGGCGGCGGCCCGGCATTTCGCGCGCCAGGCGCTGGAGGATCTCGGCGCTGACCTCGTCGGCCACCGCTGCGGGGACGGTGGGCGTGGCGCCGGCGTGCATCGCCCGGCAGGCGGCGAGCGCCAGCAGGGGGATCCCGCCGGCCAGTCGGACGACGAGGTCCCGCGCGTCGGGGTCCGCGAGGCCCGCCCGGCTCGCGAGCGTCCTGATCTCGCTGTCGGGCAGAGGAGGAACGGCGAGGGTGATCATGTCGCCCCCGGCCCATCCCCGAGCCGCCCGCAACGGCCTGCGGCTGAGCACGAGTACGGGGCGGCGGCCGGCGGGGGCGGCGTCGAGCGCCCCGGCGGCGTACTCCATCGCCGTAGCCCCGTCGACGCCGTCCAGCACCAGCGGCCTGCGGTCATCCCCGGTCACGGCCCGCCGCAAGCCGCCGGGGGCGTGCGGGCGGGACAGATCGACGCGCTGGGCGTCGAGCGAGCGGGTGAGCCAGGTCTTCCCCACGCCGAGCGGACCGGTCAGATTCACCAGCGGACGGGCCGCGACCGCCGCGCCCAGTTCGGCGGCCAGGGCCGCCCGTGTACCGCTGTCACCGTCGTTCGCCCCCATCGGGCCCCCCATCGGATGGTCCCCTGACGCAGTCCGAGGCCCCGATACGGGTTGAGACGCATATGAGACTCCCGGCGAGGCGGGAGCCTATACGTTCATCCACGTGTCCTGACCGACTAGCAACGGAGGAACCGTGAAGAAGTTCATCGGGGCGGCCGGAGCCGTGTTCAGCGTCCTCGCCCTCGCCGTGGGAATGGCGCCCCCAGCCGCGGCCGACAGTCCGTCCAACGGCCGTTGGAACAACATGCGGGCCCTGCACACCGGAATGTGCGCCGCCGTGGGCAACAACTCGACCAAAGCGGGCGCCGGGCTGATCCAGTACCCGTGCGACTACAAGTCCAACAAGCAGTTCTACGCCCAGGGGGCGGGCACGAACGCGTACTTCCTGCGGATCAGATCCACCAACATGTGCGTGACCCCGCAGACCGGCGCCGACCACGCCCTCCTCGTCCAGTCCCCGTGCGCCAACGTGGACTCGCAGGTGTGGGTGGCCGAGCACGCCGGCAACGACAGCTGGAAGATGCGGAACCGGGCTACGGGCTTCTGCATGGGCGTCGCGTGGGGCACCACCAACAGCGGCCAGCCGTTGGACCAGTCCGCCTGCGGCTCGTTCAACGGCCAGACCTGGCGGTTCACCGCGGTGTAGTACGCCCGGTCGGCCGGCCGGCCAGGAGGTAGCGCAGCCTTCTCGGCCCCGAACCTCTGCGGGGGTGCGGAGCCCGGGCCCTGTCAGGCGGCCTTACGTTCTTGGCCAGGTTGATCGAGCCATTCCGCAGAGTTGGGTCGCCCAGGGGTGCTGGGTGGGGCTTTGAGACGGCTGCCGTCCGCGGCTGTGCTCGAATCGCCGCCCGGCACCCCGCGACGACCTGGCCGCTGAGCAGCCGGCGCCTCAGCCCGCCGACGCCGACACAGGCTCCGCCTCCGACTCCGAGCCCGCCTCCGGTGCGGCCTCCGACTCCGACGGTGTCCGCGAGAGGTCGTCGATCCGGCACGTCGTGCCGCGGGGCACCTCGCCCAAACCCTGGACCTTCTTCTCGGCGGACCGGCCGGGGCCGAGGCCCAGTATCCCGGTCACGCCCTCCGAGACCTTGACACCGTTCTTGTCGAGGAACTCGACGCTGATGACGTAGTCCGCCGCAGCGGCCGAGCCGTTCACCACCGTCACATCGGCCGACTGCCACCCGATGGCCGGGTCGCGCGTGCACGCCGTGATCGTGACGTCCTCCGCCACATCCGGCTCGGTCGCGGTGGGCTTCGGCGCGGGTTCCACGGGCGCCGCGTCATACGGGGCGTCCCTCCGCTCGGGCGGCAGCGCGATGGAGTCCGAGACCGAGTGCAGCAACGAGTAGACGAGCGCCACCACCGCCCCCGCCAGGACGAGAGCCCCGCCCACGGAGAGCGTCACGACCAGCCCCGTACGCTGCTTGCGCGGCGGCGCGGCGGGAGCGGCCCACGGGGAGGGCACCGGCCCGGCCGCCCACGGGTCCGGCTGCTGCGGTCGCGGCTGCGGCTGTTCGGGCGGCGGAGGCGGAAAGTTCTCGGACATGCGGTCCCCCCACGGGAAGGCGTTCAGGTGCGGGACTTACGGTACGTGGCCCGACCCGAACCACGCGTACCACCACCAGCAGCAACCCACGCCACCAGCAGCAACCCACGCCACCGGCACCACCCGTACCACCCGTACCCGACACACCACCTGTACCCGACACACCCCGTACAGAAAGCGAACGGACCGTCATGGGCGAGCTGATCCTCATCCGGCACGGCGAGACCGAGTGGTCCCGCTCCGGGCAGCACACGAGCTACACCGACCTCCCCCTCACCGACGTCGGTGAGCGCCAGGCCCGCGCGCTCGTGCCGCTGCTGGCCGACCGGCACATCGAGCTCACGCTCGTCAGTCCGCTGATCCGGGCCCGGCGCACCGCCGAACTGGCCGGGCTCACCGCCCCCCGGGTCACCCCCGAGCTGCGGGAGTGGGACTACGGCGGGTACGAAGGCGTCACCACGCGGGAGATCCGCCGCACCCGGCCGTTCTGGAACCTGTGGACCGACGGCGTCGACCCCGGCTCCCCGGAGCACCCGGGGGAGAGCCCCGAACAGATCGGGCAACGGGCCGACCAGGTGCTCGCGGGCGTCCGGTCGGCCGCCGAGGAGATCGGGGACGGGGACATCGCGCTCGTGGCGCACTCGCACTTCCTGCGTGTCCTCACGGCCCGCTACCTCGGGCTGACCCCGGCCGAGGGCCGGCTCTTCCAGCTCGCCACCGGTGCCGTCTCCCGGCTCGGCACCGAACACGGCCGGCCGGTCGTCGTCGCACTGAACCTCGCGCTGCCCGAGCGCCTCCAGGACCGCTGAGCGGCCTTGCGGGAGCCGCGTCGGCGCACCGGAGACCGCCGCGCGGCCCCTCCACGAGTGCGGGGGCCGCGCGGGGCGGCCCAGGACGCCGACGGCCGGTGCCCCGCCACGGGACACCGGCCGCCTGCGCTCACCGCGTACGGGTCAGGAGAGCAGCTCGACCTCCGCGAGCGTCGCCGGACCCGTCAGCACCAGCCGGTACTTCGTGTACGCGCCGGGACGGTCCACCGAGAACACCCGGGTCTGCCGGTCCCAGGCGAACGACTGGCCGGAACGGCGGTCGATGTCCTTCCACTTCCTGCCGTCGGCCGAGCCCTGGAGCGTCCAGCCCGTCGGGGCCTTCTCGGCCGCCGCCGACGTCAGCGTGTACTGGACCCCCTTCGTGGCCGAGGCGGAGCCGACCGGCAGCTCCACCGACTCGACGGTCGCCGAGGTGGCCGAGGTGTCGTCGAAGAGCGCGCCGTCGCCCTGGAGCGCGTCGCTCTTGGGCGTCGGGACCTTGTCGTCCTTCTGGACGGAGACCGGCGCCGCGTCCTTGCCCGTGCCCCACGCCGACGGCTTCGGGCCCATGTCGAACTTCAGCGTGCCGCCCTTCGCCAGCACGTCGTGCGGGAGCGCGGTGGAGGTCCACTTCTTGCCGTTGACCTTCACGCCCTGCACGTAGATGTTCTCCGCGCTGTTCTTCGGGGCCTTCACGACCAGCTTGCGGCCGTTGTCCATGCGGACGGTCACCTTCTTGAAGAGCGGCGAGCCGATCGCGTACTCCCCGCTGCCCATCACCAGCGGGTAGAAGCCGAGCGCCGAGAAGAGGAACCAGGCCGACTGCTCGCCGTTGTCCTCGTCGCCGTGGATGCCCTGCCCGATCTCGCTGCCGACGTACAGCCGGCTCAGCACCTCGCGGACCTTCTCCTGCGTCTTGTACGGCTGCGAGGCCGCGTTGTACATGTACGTGGCGTGGTGGGCGACCTGGTTGCTGTGCCCGTACTGGCCCATCCGCACGTCACGCGCCTCGGTCATCTCGTGGATGACGCCGCCGTAGCTGCCGACGAACTCCGGGCCCGCCGTCTCCGGCGTCGAGAAGTACGTGTCCAGCTTCTCGGCCAGACCCGCCCGGCCGCCGTACAGGTTGGCCAGGCCCCGGCTGTCCTGCGGGGCGGTGAAGGCGTAGCCCCAGCCGTTGGTCTCGGTGTAGTCGTAGCCCCAGACGCGGGGGTCGTAACTGCCCGAGGGCAGGCGCCAGTCGCCGTTCGGCTTCTTGCCCTGGAAGAACCCGGCCTTCTCGTCGAAGAGCTTGACGTACTTCTGCGCCCGGTTCATGAAGTACTCGGACTCTTCCTTGTACCGCGCCTTCTTCGTCTTCCTGTACAGCTCCTGGCCCATCCGGGCGATGCCGTAGTCGTTTACGTAGCCCTCCAGGGACCAGGACAGGCCCTCGTGGGTGGCGGTGTCCGCGTAGCCGGTGAAGACCGAGGTCCGAAGGCCCTTGCGGCCGACGCCCGGGGACGGCGGGGCCACGGTGGCGTTCTTGAGCGCCGCGTCGTACGCAGCCTCGGCGTCGAACTTCACGCCCTTGACGTACGCGTCGGCGAACGCCACGTCCGAGCTGGTGCCGGTCATCAGGTCCGCGTAGCCGGGGGAGGACCAGCGCGAGGTCCAGCCGCCGTCCTTGTAGTGCTGGACGAAGCCGTCCACCAGCTTCCCGGCCTTCTTCGGGGAGAAGAAGGAGTAGGCGGGCCACGTCGTGCGGTAGGTGTCCCAGAAGCCGTTGTTGACGTACACCTCGCCGTCAACGATCTTCGCGCCGGTCCGCGTGGGGGTGTTCTCGCCGACGGCCTTGGAGAAGGGGCTGGCGTACCTGTTCTTCCCCTTCACCTTCTCGTGGCCGGAGTTCGGGTAGAGGTAGAGCCGGTAGAGGCTGGAATAGAGCGTCGTCAGCTGGTCGGCGTTCGCGCCCTCCACCTCGACCGTGCGCAGGATGTCGTCCCAGGCGCTCTGCGCCTTGCGCTGCACCCGGTCGAAGGAGGCGGACTCCGGGATCTCCATGGCCAGGTTCCGCTTCGCCTGGTCGACGCCGATCAGCGAGGTGGCCAGACGCAGGTTGACCGTGCGGTCCTTGCCCGCGTCGAAACGGAAGAACCCGGTGACGTCGTCGCCCCCGCCGCCCTTCAGCCTGCCGCTGTCGGTGACCGGCGCGTCGAAGACGCCGTACACGAACATGCGGGTCGCGCCGGTGGACAGGCCGCTCCTGACGTCCGAGTAGCCGGAGAAGCTTCCGGTCTTCGGGTCCAGGGTGATGCCGCCGTCGTTCGAGACGTTGTCGAAGACGAGGCTCGCGTCCTTGCCGGGATAGGTGAACCGCATCCGGGCCGCGTGGTCGGTCGGCGTCATCTCGGCCTTGAGGCCGTTCTCGAAGGTGACGCCGTAGTAGTGCGGCTTCGCCGTCTCGTTCTCGTGCCGGAACGGCAGCGCGCGGGCGCTCCGGGACGCGTCGGGGGTGCCGCTCGCGGCGGACGGCATCAGCTGGAAGGTCTGCCGGTCGCCCATCCAGGGGCTCGGCTCGTGGCTGGCGCTGAACGCCTGGAGCGTCGGGAGGTTGTCGGCGTTGTTGCCCCGGTGGTAGTCGTACAGCCAGCTGGTGGTTCCGGCGTTGGTGACCGGCGTCCAGAAGTTGAAGCCGTGCGGGACAGCCGTGGCCGGAATGTTGTTGCCGCGTGAGAAGCCGCCGCTGGAGTTCGTGCCGCGGGTCGTCAGCGCGTAGTCCGACAGGTGCGCCTTGCGCTTCTCGGGGGCCTTCGGGGCGATCGTGATGTCGTCGACCCAGCCCTGGAACTTCGCCGGGCCCTTGGGGGAGTCGTACGCCACCAGGATCCGGTCGACCGTCTTGCCCGCGGCGACCGTGCCGAGGCGGGCGGCGACCTTGTTCCACTGGTTGACGTAGAGGCGCTTGGCGTCCGCCTGGCCCCGCGGCGTCAGCAGCCCGCCGTGGCTGTCGGTGGCCTTGAGATCGCTCAGGTACGTGCCGTCGGTGAAGGCCAGGTCCACCGCGACGTGGGTGGCCGGGTAGCTGAGGTCCGTCTCGCCCATCTGCGGGTAGACGAGGTAGGACAGCTCGGTGTCCTTGGTGACGGCCGTGTTCACGTCGAAGATCTTGTTGTACGAGTAGGCGCGTCCGTCCGGGGTGTGGGTGCCCGCGTAACGCAGTGCCTTCTTTCCGGTGAATCCCGCGCCCGACTTCGCGGTGGGGGACCCGGAGGGGCCGCGATCGGGCCGGCTGCGCATCTCGTCCGGCACCGGCGCGGAGGTGTCACCGTTCGAGAACTGAACGTCGGCGAGCTGGAGCACGCCCGAAGCGCCGTTGTTCTTCGTGATCTCCAGCCGGAAGTGCCGGTAGGCGGTGTCGCCCGCGATGTCGTACGTCTTCGTCTCGTGCCGTTTGGCGAAGGTCTCGCCGTCGCGGGTGTCGAGGTCGGTCCACTCCTTCCCGTCCGCCGAGCCCTTGAGCGTCCAGTCCCTCGGATCGCGCTCGGCGTGGTCGTTGGCCGAAGTGAGGGCGTACGTCACGACCTTGACGGGTTCGTCCAGATCGAACTCGGCCCAGCCGGTGGCCTGGAACGTGAGCCACTTGGAGCCCGGTTCGACGTCGACGAGGTTCTCCTTGACCTCGCCGCCGCCGGTGTTCTCGGCGCTCGCGCGGACCTCCGTCACCCGATCGGTGACATTGCCCGGTATGCCGGAGGAGAAGCCTCCGTCGACGCCGGAGGACCGCTTCTCGCCGTCGGGTCCCTCCTCCACGGTGTCGCGCCAGTCCGGCTGCGTCTCGTCCGCCTCGAAGGAGGTGCTGAAGGTCCGGTCGCCGGACGGTTTCCGGTCCGGCGAGGAGGGTTGCGCGGTGGCGACCGCGGGGGCGATCACCACCAGCGCCAGGGATGCAGCCAGGGCGGCTGCTGTGGGGGTCCGTCTCCGGCGCGGGGCCGGGCGGGGGGCCGTGTGAGGGGCCGTGTCGGAGTCGTGTTCGAGGCCGCGTGGTGGCTGCATGCCGAGCCGTTCCTCCCCGGGAAAATGCATGGACAACGTTGTCATTGCGCAAGGCAAGGTCCAGTAGGGAGCCAAGTGACGGGACGTGTCAAGGGTGTTGTCGCGGGACTCGTCGACGAATCGGCCGGAATGCGGAAATAGCCACCGCGGGAGGAGGGCGCACGGTGCCGAGGTGTCCGTGAGGTCTCAACTCGGGAAAGACTGCCGCCCAAACCTGCTTTCGATCTTGCTCAGTTGGCGACAAGTGGACTATACCTGTCGGCATCTGCACGGTCGCTTCACGCGGACGTGCGCGCGGGGGAAACAGGAACGTTCGCGAGGACGCCGGAGGCGTCCGCGCTGTACGGTCTCCCGAACTCCCCGCTGCACCGGCCCGTCCGGTACAGCTGCACATCCGCACGACCCAAGCGCAACTGACCGCGGTGGCGGGCCCCTTCGCCTGAGGCGAATTTTCGACGGGTGACCGGTACACCGCCTGAGTCCTGGAGAAGGCGAGGACTTGAGCATGGGATCCACCTCCGCCCACAACAATGAGGGCCTTGGCCGTCGCGATCTGATCAAGCGTTCTGCCGCACTCGGCCTGATCGCTGTTCCGACGATGAGCTTCCTGTCCGCCTGCGCGAGCGGCGACAGCGGCAGCGACGACAAGGTCGAAAAGGGCGAAAAGACCGAGAAGAACCCGCTGGCCGTCAACGGCAGCGCTCCGCTGGAGATCGTCATCTTCGACGGTGGCTTCGGCACCAAGTACGCCGAGGACGCCAAGGCCGTCTACGAGAAGACCTATCCCGACGCGAAGGTCAAGTTCTCCGCGACGCAGAAGATCCAGTCGGTTCTTCAGCCGCGGTTCAACGGTGGCACCCCGCCGGACCTGATCGACAACTCCGGCGCCCAGCAGATGGACATGGGCGTCCTGGTCGGCAAGAAGCAGCTCACCGACCTGACCCCGCTGCTCGACGCCCCCTCCATCGACGACCCCGCCAAGAAGGTTCGCGACACCCTGCGGCCCGGCATCGTCGAGATGGGCCAGTTCGACGGCGAGCAGGTCTGGATCATGTACTACGCGTACACGGTCTACGGCGTCTGGTACTCGCAGACCGCCCTGGAGAAGCTCGACGCCACGTACCCGGAGACCTGGGACGAGATGCTCGCGCTCTGCAAGAAGGCGAAGAAGGAGGGCATCGCCGGCTGGACCTACCCCGGCAAGCACCCCTACTACCTGCCCTTCTCGCTGTACCCGTTCATCGGGAAGATCGGTGGCGTCGAGGTCCTCGACGCGATCGACAACCTGGAGCCGAAGGCGTGGGAGCACCCCGCCGTCAAGGCGGCCTTCGAGGCGTACTACGAGCTCGTCGCCAAGGACTACATCCTGGAGGGCACCCCGGGCCTGGACCACCGAGGCTCCCAGGGCGCGTGGGCCCGCGGCAAGGCGCTGTTCATCCCGAACGGCTCCTGGGTCGAGAACGAGGAAGCGGCGATCATCCCCAAGGACTTCAAGCTGTCCGTGGGCGCTCCCTCCAGCCTGGACTCCTCGGACAAGCTGCCCTTCGGCACCCTCTGGGCGTCCGGCGGCGAGCCGTTCATCGTCCCGAGCAAGGCGAAGAACCAGGCGGGCGGCATGGAGCAGCTGCGCATCATGCTCAGCGAGGCATCCTCCAAGTCCTTCACCAGCAGCACCAAGTCGCTCTCCGCCTTCAACGGCGGAACGGACGGCATCGAGCTCTCCGACGGCCTGAAGTCCGGTGTCGCCGCGCTGGAGAAGGCCGGCACCAATGTGGTCAACCCGCGCCTGCAGGACTGGTACGTCAAGCTCCAGAAGGAGCAGATCGGCGTCTCCGCGCTCGGCGAGATGATGGCCGGCCGCGCCAAGCCGGCGGAGACCATCAAGAAGATCCAGGCTTTCGCCGACGCGACCGCCAAGGACCAGTCCATCAAGCACTTCAAGCACCAGTGACCACGCGTCACCAGCGGCGGGCAGCACGGGAAGGTCGGAGTCGGTAACGATGCAACACGGTAAATACCGGTTCATAGTCGGGTTCTTGGTGGTCCCGATGGCGTTGTACGTCATCTTCGTCATCTGGCCCTTCATCCAGTCCATCTACTACTCGTTCACGGACTGGACGGGCCTGAGCCCCGACTTCAAGATGGTCGGGTTCGACAACTACACCAAGATGCTCGACGACGACGTCTTCTGGAAATCGCTGCAGCACAGTGTGCTGCTGGCCGTGCTGCTGCCGTTGGTGACGCTCGGGCTCGCGCTGTTCTTCGCCTTCATGCTCAACGTGGGCGGGCGGCGCCGCAAGGGCGCCGCCATCGCCGGCGTACGGGGCTCGGGCTTCTACAAGATCGCGTACTTCTTCCCGCAGGTGCTCTCGATCGCGATCGTGGCGATCCTGTTCCAGTTCGCCTTCGACCCGGCCCAGGGCATGATCAACGGCACGCTCAAGGCCGTGGGGATCAGCGACGTACCCGACTGGCTGGGCGACCCGAAACTGGCCCTGTGGTGCATCATGGCGGTCCTCGTCTGGTGCACGACCGGCTTCTTCGTGGTGCTGTTCTCCGCGGGCATGGCCTCCATCCCCAAGGACTTCTACGAAGCCGCCCTGCTGGACGGGGCGAGCCGCTTCACGACCTTCTTCCGGATCACGCTGCCCCTGCTGTGGGACACGGTCCAGTCCGGCTGGGTCTACATGGGCATCCTGGCGCTCGGCGCCGAGGGCTTCGCGATCGTCCACATCATGAGCGTCGGACCCGGCGGGCCCGACTACTCGACCACCGTCCTGCCGCTGTACGTCTACCAGTCGGCGTTCCGTGACGGACAGGCGGGCTACGCGACCACGATCGGTGTCGCCCTGCTCATCGTGACGCTGGCGTTCGCCGCCGTCGTCATGCGGGTGGGCCGGCGCGAGCGGCTGGAGTTCTGATGAAGACCACTGACACCCCTCCCTCCGACGCCGCGGGGCCCTCCACCGGCGCCGACGCCCCGCGGGTCCCGGCCCAGCGCACCGGCCCGGTGGGCAAGAGCCCCTCGGCCCCCGCGAAGAGCGGTGAGGGCAAGGTCCTCAACGTCTTCTCGCACGGGATGCTCGTCCTGTGGGCGATCATGGTCGTCCTGCCGCTGTTCTGGGCGGTGATGTCCTCGTTCAAGACCGACGCGGACATCTTCAACACGCCCTGGTCGCTGCCCAGTTCGCTGAACTTCGACAGCTGGGGCCGGGCCTGGAGCCAGGCCCACATGAGCGAGTACTTCCTCAACACCATCCTGGTGGTCGGCGGGTCGCTCGTGGGCACCCTGGTCCTCGGGTCCATGGCCGCCTATGTGCTCGCCCGCTTCGAGTTCCCGGGCAACCGTTTCATTTACTTCTTGTTCGTCGGCGGCATGAGCTTCCCGATCATGCTGGCGCTGGTCCCGTTGTTCTACGTCATGGACAACATGGGGATGCTCAACACGATCCACGGCCTGATCCTCGTGTACATCGCGTACTCGCTGCCGTTCACCGTGTTCTTCCTGACGTCGTTCTTCCGTACGCTGCCGACCTCGGTGGCGGAGGCGTCGATCATCGACGGGGCTTCGCACACCCGTACGTTCTTCCAGGTCATGCTGCCGATGGCCAAGCCCGGCCTGATCAGCGTCGGGATCTTCAACTTCCTCGGGCAGTGGAACCAGTACATGCTGCCGACGGTGCTGAACACCGACCCGGAGAAGCGGGTCCTGGCCCAGGGCCTGGTGGAGCTGGCCTCCAGCCAGGGCTACAAGGGCGACTACTCCGGCCTCTTCGCCGGCCTGGTGATCGCGATGCTGCCCGTACTGGCGGCGTACATCGTCTTCCAGCGGCAGGTCGTGTCCGGCCTGACGGCGGGCGCCCTGAAGTAGCCCGCGTCTCGCGTACGGCCCGGTGCCCCGGCGGAATCCCTCCGCCGGGGCACCGGGCCGTTGCGGTGTGCGCGTGCTCAGGTCTTGACGGGAGGCACCCCAGAACGGTCAGCTTAGGGTTCACATGTTGGAGGAAGCCGGGGTCTCATCGCTGCGGCCCCGGCCGGGGCGGTCCTCAGGACCGCCCGCCAAGGGCAGGAGTGGATGAGTCGATGGAGACTCCCGGGTCGCAGACATCGCTGCACAGGGCCAATCTGGAGCGGGTCGTACGCGCCGTACGGATGGCAGGATCGCTCACCCAGGCGGAGATCGCCCGGAGCACCGGGCTCTCCGCGGCCACGGTCTCCAATATCGTCCGGGAGCTGAAGGACGGCGGAACGGTCGAGGTCACCCCGACCTCGGCGGGCGGCCGGCGGGCCCGCAGCGTCTCGCTCAGCGGGGACGCCGGCATCGTCATCGGCGTCGACTTCGGCCATACGCACCTGCGCGTCGCCATCGGCAACCTCGCCCACCAGGTGCTCGCCGAGGAGTCCGAGCCGCTGGATGTCGACGCCTCGTCCGCCGAGGGCTTCGACCGGGCGGAGGTGCTGGTCAAGCGGCTGATCGAGGCCACCGGGATCGGCCCGGGCAAGGTGATCGGCGTCGGTCTGGGCGTGCCGGGCCCCATCGACGTCGAGTCCGGCACGCTGGGCTCCACCTCGATCCTGCCGGGCTGGACGGGCATCAACCCCAGCCAGGAGCTGTCCGGCCGCCTCGGCGTGCCCGTGTACGTCGACAACGACGCCAACCTCGGGGCCCTGGGCGAGCTGGTCTGGGGGAGCGGGAGGGGTGTCAAGGACCTCGCGTACATCAAGGTCGCCAGCGGCGTCGGCGCCGGTCTGGTGATCGACGGGACCATCTACCGGGGCCCCGGCGGCACGGCCGGGGAGATCGGGCACATCACGCTCGACGAGTCGGGCCCGGTCTGCCGCTGCGGCAACCGGGGGTGCCTGGAGACCTTCACCGCCGCCCGCTACGTCCTGCCCCTGCTCCGGCCGAGCCACGGCCCCGGGCTCACCATGGAGCGCGTGGTCCAGCTGGCCCGGGAGGGCGACCCGGGCTGCCGCCGGGTGATCGGCGACGTGGGCCGCCACATCGGCAGCGGTGTGGCCAACCTGTGCAATCTGCTCAACCCCAGCCGGGTCGTGCTCGGGGGCTCGCTCGCGGAGGCCGGGGAGCTGGTCCTCGGGCCCATCCGGGACTCCGTGTCGCGTTACGCGATCCCCAGCGCGGCCCGGCAGCTCTCGGTGCTGCCCGGCGCGCTCGGCGGCCGTGCGGAGGTGCTGGGCGCGCTCGCCCTGGTGCTCAGCGAGATGGGGGATTCGACCCTTTTGGAAAATACCCTCCCCGCGGCGACTCCTGCCTTCACTTAGATAACGAATGGCACCGTTGTCATCTCGTTAAGGATTTACTCCTTGACGCTGACGCTGGGGCCGAGTTGACTTCCAGCCACCTCGGCCGCAACGTCGCGGCCTCGTCAGGGAGGTTCGAGAATGAACACGCGTATGCGTCGTGCCGCCGTTGCCGTCGCCGCCACCACGATGGCGGTCTCGCTGGCCGCGTGCGGGAGCGCCAAGGAGTCCGGCGACAAGGCCGACCAGAGCTCGGAGAAGAAGGGCGACGACCTGAAGATAGGTCTGCTCCTCCCCGAGAACCAGACGGCCCGCTACGAGAAGTTCGACCGGCCGATCATCGAGAAGAAGATCAGCGAGCTCACCGGCGGCAAGGCGGAGGTCGTCTACGCCAACGCCAAGCAGGACGCGACCACGCAGGCGCAGCAGGTCGACACCATGATCACCAACAAGGTCGACGCGCTCATCCTGGGTGCGGTGGACGCCAAGGCGATCGAGAACAGCGTCAAGAAGGCCAAGAAGGAAGGCATTCCGGTCGTCGCGTTCGACCGCCTCGCCGAGGGCCCCATCGACGCCTACACCTCCTTCGACAACGAAGAGGTCGGCCGGGCCCAGGGCACCGCCCTGCTGGAGGCCCTGGGCGACAAGGCCGACGGCGGCACGATCGTGATGATGAACGGCGCGATCACCGACCCGAACGCCAAGCTCTTCAAGAAGGGCGCCAAGTCCGTCCTCGACGGCAAGGTGAAGTACGGCAAGGAGTACGACACCAAGGAGTGGAAGCCGGAGAACGCCAACGCCAACATGGAAGCGGCGATCACCGCGCTCGGCAAGGACAAGATCGACGGCGTCTACTCCGCCAACGACGGCATGGCGGGCGGCATCATCACCGCCCTCAAGGCCGCCGGCATGCCGAAGCTCCCCCCGGTCACCGGTCAGGACGCCGAACTGGCGGGCGTGCAGCGCATCGTCACCGGTGAGCAGTTCATGAGCGTCTACAAGTCCTACCCCGCGGAGGGCATCGTCGCCGCGGAGATGGCCGTCGCCCTCGCCAAGGGCGAGAAGCTCGACTCCATCGCCACCTCCAAGGTCGACAACGCCGGCCAGAAGGACATCCCGACGGTGCTCGTCCCGGTCATCTCGCTGACCAAGGACAACATCAAGGACACCGTCGTCAAGGACGGCATCTGGACGGTGGACGAGATCTGCTCGGCCAAGTACAAGGCCGCCTGCGACAAGATCGGTCTGAAGTAGGCACCCGGGACCCGGCCCGCCCCCGAGCCGCCGGGTCCCGCCGCCCCGACGCCCGCCGCCACGCCCGCCGCGACCCCGCGAGGGCCGGCGGCCCCACCGCCCGCGCACGCCCGCCGGACCCCGGCCCGCACGCGCCACGAAGCCTGTCCGGCGCCCCGCACACCAACCGTCCCGCTACCGGGCGGGGCGCCGGACGGAACGCTCACACCTCATCTGTTCTCTTTGCTCGACACCGCCGCGCCTTTCCCCCGGGCGCGGCATCCCCGCCGGTCAGGCGGCGAAGGAGATGGTTCATGTGTCCGCTACGCCCGTGTTGGCGTTGCGAGGGGTCTCCAAGCGATTCGGTGCCGTACAGGTACTCACCGATGTAGAGCTTGAGGTCCACGCCGGCGAGGTGGTCGCCCTCGTGGGCGACAACGGCGCCGGCAAATCAACGCTGGTCAAGACGATCGCCGGAGTGCACCCCATCGATGACGGCGTCATCGAGTGGGAGGGCAGGGCCGTGCGGATCGACAAGCCGCACGATGCCCAGAACCTCGGCGTCGCGACGGTCTATCAGGACCTCGCGCTGTGCGACAACATCGACGTCGTCGGCAACCTCTACCTGGGCCGGGAGCTGCGCAGATTCGGCATCCTGGACGAGGTGGAGATGGAGCGCCGCTCCCGCGAGCTGCTGTCCACCCTCTCCATCCGCATCCCGAGCGTCCGCATCCCGATCGCCTCGCTCTCCGGCGGCCAGCGCCAGACCGTGGCCATCGCCCGGTCGATGCTCGGCGAGCCCCGGCTCGTCATCCTCGACGAGCCGACCGCGGCCCTCGGGGTCGAGCAGACCGCCCAGGTCCTCGACCTCGTCGAGCGGCTGCGCGAGCGCGGACACGCGGTCATCCTCATCAGCCACAACATGGCCGATGTGAAGGCCGTCGCCAACAAGGTCGCCGTGCTCCGCCTCGGCCGGAACAACGGTGTCTTCGATGTGAAGACCACCTCCCAGGAAGAGATCATCTCCGCCATCACGGGCGCCACGGACAACGCCGTGACCCGACGTGCGGCGCGCAACGCGGAGGTTTCCCAGTGACCACCGACGAGACCACCAACCCGGTGGACCCGACCAGCACCACGCTGGACAAGACTCCTGCCCCGGCGGACGGGCAGGGCGGCAACCCGGAGGCGGCCGACGGCACCGCCACGGCGGTCGACCCCCGCCTGCTCGTCCGCGAGCAGGGCCTCGTCGGCTACGTCACCGAGTTCAAGCGCAAGATCAGCGGCGGCGACCTGGGCTCGATCCCCGTGATCGTCGGCCTCGCGATCATCGCCATCGTCTTCCAGAGCATGAACTCCGAGTTCCTCTCCGCGAAGAACATCAGCGACATCGCCACCACGATGGTCGCCACCGGCATGATGGCCGTGGGCATCATCTTCGTCCTGCTGCTCGGCGAGATCGACCTCTCGGTCGGCTCCGTCTCCGGCGTCTCCGGCGCCCTGATAGCGGTGCTCAGCGTCACCCAGGGCATGAACGAATGGCTGGCGATCCTCGTCGCCATCGTCAGCGGCGCGGTGATGGGCGCCATCCACGGCTTCTTCTTCGCCCGCATCGGCGCGCCCGCCTTCGCGGTCACCCTGGCCGGCCTGCTGTTCTGGCTCGGCTTCATGCTCCAGCTGCTCGGCGACTCCGGCACGATCAACCTGGACGGCGACGGGGTGGTCGGCAAGCTGACCACGTACTACTTCACCGACGTCGCCGCCGCCTACGGGCTCGCCGCGATCGCGGTCATCGGCTACTTCGCCGCCGCCTTCCTGGACACCCGCCGCCGCGAGGCAGCCGGCATCCCGGCCCGCCCGATCGCCGACATCGTGGTGCGCACCGCCGTCCTCGCGGTGTTCGCCTTCGCCGCCGCGTACATGTTCAACCAGTACCGCGGTCTGCCGCTGGCGCTCGTCCTGTTCCTGATCGTCCTGGTCGGCACGGACTTCCTGCTCCGCCGCACGGCCTACGGGCGGAAGATCTTCGCACTCGGCGGCAGCGTCGAGGCGTCCCGGCGCGCCGGCATCAACGTCACCGCGATCCGCATCTCCGTCTTCTCCATCGCGGGGACCTTCGCGGCGATCGGCGGCCTGTTCTGGGCCTCCAAGATCGCGGCGGCCAACCAGGGCTCCGGGACCGGCGACCTCCTGATGAACGTCATCGCGGCGGCCGTCATCGGCGGCACCAGCCTCTTCGGCGGCCGCGGCCGCACCTGGAACGCCCTGCTCGGCGTCATGGTGATCGTCTCCATCCAGTACGGACTGTCGCTGGAAGGCATCGCCACGCCGATCCAGTACATGGTCACGGGCGCTGTGCTTCTCGCCACGGTCGTCATCGACTCCGTCACCCGTAAGACCCAGAAGACCGCGGGCCGCGCCTGACCGCACAACCGCGCAGGCGCCCGGTGCCCCAGGGGTACCGGGCGCCTGCGCGTCCCCGGCGTTCCGCACCCGGACCAGGCGGCCCGGCGCGTACGAACAGGGCCGCCCGATGCCCGCCGCCGGGAGCGGAACATTAGACTCATCGGATCGGCACGCTCGATCAGCTCAAACGCAAGGAGGCACGGGTGGATCTGCTGACCCGCATCAAGGGACCGCGCGACCTGGACCGGCTCAGCCTCGGTGAGCTGGAGCAGCTCGCGGAGGAGATCCGCACCTTCCTCGTGGACGCGGTGTCCAAGACCGGCGGACACCTCGGCCCCAACCTGGGCGTCGTCGAGCTCACCATCGCCCTGCACCGGGTCTTCGAATCGCCCCGGGACAAGGTGCTCTGGGACACCGGCCACCAGAGCTACGTCCACAAACTGCTCACCGGCCGCCAGGACTTCTCCCGGCTCAAGAGCAAGGGCGGCCTCTCCGGCTACCCCTCGCGTGCCGAGTCCGAGCACGACATCATCGAGAACAGCCACGCCTCCACGGTCCTCGGTTGGGCCGACGGCCTGGCCAAGGCGAACGAGGTCCTCGCCAAGGACGACCACGTCGTCGCGGTCATCGGCGACGGCGCTCTCACCGGCGGCATGGCCTGGGAGGCGCTGAACAACATCGCCGCCGCCAAGGACCGCCCCCTCGTCATCGTCGTCAACGACAACGAGCGCTCCTACGCCCCGACCATCGGCGGCCTCGCCAACCACCTCGCCACCCTCCGTACGACCGACGGCTACGAACGGTTCCTGGCCCGCGGCAAGGACATCCTGGAGCGCACGCCCGTCGTCGGCCGTCCGCTGTACGAGACCCTGCACGGCGCCAAGAAGGGCCTCAAGGACTTCATCGCCCCGCAGGGCATGTTCGAGGACCTCGGCCTCAAGTACGTCGGCCCGATCGACGGCCACGACATCGAGGCCCTGGAGTCCGCGCTCCAGCGCGCCAAGCGCTTCGGCGGCCCGGTCATCGTGCACTGCCTCACGGAGAAGGGCCGCGGCTACACCCCGGCCCTCCAGGACGAGGCCGACCGCTTCCACGCGGTGGGCAAGATCCACCCGGACACCGGTCTGCCGATCTCCACCTCCGGCCTCGACTGGACCTCGGTCTTCGGCGAGGAGATGCTCAAGCTCGGCCAGGAGCGGGAGGACATCGTCGCGATCACCGCGGCCATGCTCCAGCCCGTCGGCCTCGGCAAGTTCGAGGAGGCGTTCCCGGACCGGATCTACGACGTCGGCATCGCCGAGCAGCACGGCGCGGTCTCCGCGGCCGGCCTCGCCACCGGCGGACTCCACCCGGTCTTCGCGGTCTACGCCACCTTCCTCAACCGCGCCTTCGACCAGGTCCTGATGGACGTCGCCCTGCACCGGTGCGGCGTCACCTTCGTGCTGGACCGGGCAGGCGTCACCGGCACGGACGGCGCCTCGCACAACGGCATGTGGGACATGTCGATCCTCCAGTGCGTGCCCACGCTCCGGATCGCCGCCCCGCGCGACGCCGACCAGGTCCGCGCGCAGCTGCGCGAGGCCGTCGCCGTCGACGACGCGCCCACCGTGGTCCGCTTCTCCAAGGGCGCGGTCGGGCCCGCCGTCACGGCGGTCGGCAAGGCCGGCGGCATGGACGTCCTGCGCGAGCCGGAGGCCGCCCGCCCGGACGTCCTGATCGTCTCCGTCGGCGCGCTCGCGCCGATGTGCCTGGAGATCGCCGACCTGCTGGACGCCCAGGGCATCTCCACCACCGTCGTCGACCCGCGCTGGGTCAAGCCCGTCGACGAGGCGCTCGCCCCGCTCGCCGAGCGCCACCGCGTCGTCGTCACGGTCGAGGACAACAGCCGCGCCGGAGGCGTCGGCTCCGCCATCGCCCAGGCCCTGCGCGACGCCGGGGTGGACGTGCCGCTGCGCGACTTCGGCATCCCGCCGGTCTTCCTCGACCACGCCTCGCGCGGCGAGGTCATGGCCGAGATCGGACTGACCGCGCCGGACATCGCCCGCCAGGTCACCGGCCTGGTCGCCAAGCTCGACGGCCGCTTCGAGAGCCGCGCCGTGGAGCCCGCCCGCGACTAGGCAGGCCCTCCCCACGGCCGACGGGCCGGGAGAACCGCCCCTGTACGGGTGGTTCTCCCGGCCCGTTCGCGTGAAGGGGGCCGGATACCGCGTTCCTGTGCGGCACGGTCCCCATCATGGCGTTCACAACGAACGCGTGGAGGTACGCAGGTGAGCGCCCAGGTCACCCCACCCCGGGGGAGCGGTACCGGCAACGGCATGTTCCGCACCAAGTCCGTCGAACAGTCGATCCTCGACACCGAGGAGCCGGAACACGCGCTCAAGAAGTCCCTCTCCGCCCTGGACCTGACGGTCTTCGGCGTCGGCGTCATCATCGGCACCGGGATCTTCGTCCTCACCGGAAAGGTCGCCAAGGAGACGGCCGGCCCCGCCACCGCCATCGCGTTCGTCGCGGCGGGCGTCGTGTGCGCGCTGGCCGCCCTCTGCTACGCGGAATTCGCCTCCACCGTGCCGGTGGCCGGTTCCGCGTACACGTTCTCGTACGCCTCACTGGGCGAACTGGTGGCCTGGATCATCGGCTGGGACCTGGTGCTGGAGTTCGCGCTGGGCACGGCGGTGGTCGCGGTCGGCTGGTCCGGTTACGTCCGCTCGCTGCTGGACAACGTCGACCGGCCGATGCCCGCGGCGCTCTCGGGGCCGGACGCGGCGGAGGGATTCGGCTTCGACCTGCTCGCCTTCGTCCTGGTGCTGGCCTTGACGGTCATCCTGGTCGCCGGCATGAAGCTGTCCGCCCGGGTCACCTCGGTGGTGGTGGCGATCAAGGTCGGCGTCGTCCTCATGGTGATCGTCGCGGGCCTGTTCTTCGTCAAGGCCGAGAACTACCGGCCCTTCGTCCCTCCGGCCGAGAAGCAGCCCGCGGGCTCGGGGTGGGACGCCCCGCTCGTACAGCTGATCTTCGGCTACGAACCCACGAACTTCGGCGTGATGGGCGTCTTCACCGCCGCCTCCATCGTCTTCTTCGCCTTCATCGGCTTCGACGTGGTGGCCACCGCGGCCGAGGAGACCAAGCTGCCCCAGCGCGACCTGCCGCGCGGCATCCTCGGCTCGCTCATCATCTGCACGGTGCTCTACGTGGCGGTCTCGATCGTGGTCACCGGCATGCAGCACTACAGCGAACTCTCCGTCAGCGCCCCGCTGGCCGACGCCTTCAAGGCCACCGGGCACCCCTTCTACGCCGGTCTGATCAGCTTCGGCGCGGCGGTCGGCCTCACCACGGTCTGCATGATCCTGCTGCTCGGCCAGACCCGGGTCTTCTTCGCGATGAGCCGCGACGGCCTGCTGCCGCGCTTCTTCTCCCGGACGCACCCGCGCTTCCGCACGCCCTACCGCCCGACGATCCTGCTCGGCGTGCTGATCGCCGTCATCGCGGGGTTCACGAGCATCGACGAGCTGGCCACGCTGGTGAACATCGGCACGCTCTTCGCGTTCGTCGTCGTCGCGCTCGGCGTACTGGTCCTGCGCCGCACCCGCCCGGATCTGCCCCGCGCCTTCCGGACCCCGTGGGTGCCGGTGCTCCCCATCGCCTCGGTGGCCGCCTCGGTCTGGCTGATGCTCAACCTGCCGGTGGAGACCTGGCTGCGGTTCGCCGTGTGGATGGCGCTCGGGGTGATCATCTACTTCTCGTACGGGCGCTCCCACAGCCGGATGGCCGAGCCGGGGCGCTGAGGGCCGTCCCCGCGCGGTGGCAGCGGCCGTACCGTACGGGGGCCCACGCACCGGGCCCCGTACGCCTCGACCCGCTGCCGCAGCCCGCGGTCGGCGGTGACGACGACGCAGTGCCGGTCCGCGGAGGCCCCGGCCGCCAGCTCGGCGATCAGGTCGTCGCCGCTGCCGGGGGCCGAGTCGACCCGCACCCCGGCCACGGACGCGACGCCCCGGGCGGCCCCTTCGACGACGAGCACCAGCTCGACGGGGCCGGGCAGTCCCGGCAGCCCGGCCGCCGCGTACGGGACCAGCGAGTCCCGCAGCCGGGCCGCCGCCCCGCGCCGGTCCCGCCACCACCCGTCCGGCACGGAACCGACCACATTGGCGGCGTCCACGATCACCAGCACCGCGTCGTCGTCACTCATGCCGGCAGGGTGTCACGGGAGGCGCGGTACGACGGGCCGTCAGCCACCGGTGGCGGGGGACTTCTTCGCTTCCTCGGGGATCGTGGCGTCCTCGCGGATGGCCTTCCACAGCTGACCGGCCTGCGGTTCGGCGGCGATCACCCGGTTGTCGTCGATCGTGTCGTACTTCACCGGCAGCATGATGGTCTCCATGGATGCCGGGTCGACGCCGTTCATCGAGCGGGCGAACTCCGCCAGCGAGGTGAGCGAGGCGAGCCCGGAGTCCGTGGTGAGCGCCTTGGTGGCCGAGTTGGCGATCTTGTAGGAGCTGGCCGGACTGCCCAGCAGGTCCTGCGACTTGACCTCGCTGAGCAGAGCCAGGAGGAACTGCTGCTGGAGCCCGATGCGGCCGAGGTCGCTGCCGTCGCCGATGCCGTGCCGCGTCCGGACGTACGCCAGGGACTCGGTGCCGTTCAGCTTCTGCGGGCCCGCGGTGAGGTGCAGGCCGGACGCCTTGTCGTCGATGTCCTGGGGCACGTCGACGGTGACCCCGCCGATGGCGTCGACCAGGTCCTTGAACCCGGCGAAGTTGATCTCCAGGTAGTGGTCGATGCGGACGCCGGACATCTTCTCCACCGTCTTCACCACACAGGCCGGGCCGACCTGGGCGTAGACGGAGTTGAACATGACGCGTTCCTTGCCCGCCACCTCGGAACCGTCGTCCTTGACGCACTCGGGCCGGGTCACCAGGGTGTCGCGCGGGATGGAGACGGCGACGGCCTTCGACCGGCCTTCGGGTATGTGCACCACCATCGCGGTGTCGGAGCGCGCACCACTGACGCTCCCACCGCCGCCCAGCTCCTTGTTCTCCGCCCCGGCGCGCGAGTCGGAGCCGAGGACCAGCAGATTCTGCCCGCTGGTGGGCAGCTTCTCCGGGCGGTCCTCACCGAGCGCCTTGTCGATGTCGACGGCCTTGATGTTCCCGTCTAGCCGGCTGTAGAGCCAATAGGCGGTTCCGCCGGCGGCGAGCAGCAGGACGAGCAGGACACTGAGCGTGATCTTGAGGCCGCGGCGGGATTTGCGAGGTTTGGCCAAGCGCCGGGATGCGCGGGGGCCCGGAGGCATGACGTCGTTGCTCATCCTGTTTCGAGTCCCTAGGTCTCGCGGCCCCGTGGGGCTGTGGCGGGTGGACTCGGGTGGGGGGAGGGCCGGTCCGACATGCGTGGTGCGTAGAACTATAGACAACGGGTCGAGCGCTCGTGCGAGTCCTATGGGACACCGCACAGTCGTGCGGCCGTCATGACTGCGTTGCTTCGCACGGGATCTTCATCTTCTGAGCGCCAGCTGTTCGCTCGTTGTGAGGGTCTAGGATGAGTCCGATTCGAAATCACGTGCCATGGGTCGAACGTCTGGAAGGGTGACTCGGAACGATGCTCGGACGGACTGCCCGCCCGGCCGCCAGGGTCGCTCCCGCGGTCGGCACCCTGCGGGGAATCTGGCTCGCCAAGGGCAGGGACGGGAGCCTTACGGTCTACGCTCCGGCCGAGGGCGGACTTCGGCGCTGGACGGAGACCCGGCCGGGGGCGCGTGACTGGGGGCAGCCCGCCCTCGTCCCGGTAGCCGGCCTCACCCACCTCTCCGTGACGCAGGACGCGAACGCGTACGTGCACTTCGTCGGCCGCCGCGAACGGCAGAAGGCCGACGGGCGGACCATCGTCGATGTCGTATACGCCATCCAGTACCAGACGGGCCGCCCCGTCTCCGAGTGGCGCTCGCTGGGGAATCCGCACAAGGACGCGGAGTCGGCCGGCCGGCTCGGGGAGCCCGTGGTCGTGGTGACGCCCTCGGGAATGGTGCACATCTTCGTCCGGAACGCGGGCGGCGGACTGGCCCTGCGCAGGGAGCAGAGCGACGGCAAGTGGCGGCCCTGGGACGACCGCCGAGGCAGCGGCATCGCGTCGACGCTCGCGGCGATCGCCCTCGCGTCCGGTCGGATCGAGCTGTTCGCGACCACGACGGACGGGATCCTGCACTGGTCGCAGCGGACCCCGGGCGGGGCGCTCGGGGAAGGGCATCCGGCGCGCCTCGCGGCGGCGCCGGGCACCGTGGCGGTCCTGGAGACGGGGCCCGACCGGCCCACCTACTACTGGACCGACCCCGCGGGCCACGGTGTCGTGGCCTACCGGGCGGGGGCCTGGCCGACGGCCCTGGGCGGGACCCCGGGCGAGGGCCCGCACGCCGCGCTCCGCGTACTCCTGGACGGATACGACTGCACGGTGCTGGCCCATCGCGGCGTCGACGGAAGCGCCGTGGTCGGAGTGGGCGTCACCGAGGACGAGGGGAACGGGGTCTGGTGGTCGGACACGGGAGTGCAGTGCCTGGGGACGCCGGCTCTGGCGCTGGACGTCTTCGGCCGGGTGGTGATGGCGGTCGTCGACGAGGACGGGGTTCCGCGAGTGGCCCGGCAGACGGACGGCCCGGGCCTGACGCTCTCGGAGTGGCGACGACTCTGATGCGGGCACTCCGCACGCGGGCCATCGGCCCCACGTTCGCTTTCTCGCGCGCAAAGGCCGGCGATATCAGATCGCCGAGACCCGTCGAAGGTTGTGCGCGGCGCAGTATGGCGCATGTCACGCGGAAGTGTCGAGTGCATCGTTGAGCTATGCGCAGGATCTGCACATTGACATCTTTTAACGTTCACTTAAGATTTGCGTCTGACGCAACAGTTCGAGAGCTGGGCCGCAGGCGATCGACGGGGGTGTGCCCGATCTTCGAGTCGACGGGGATTCGTCGGGGGCAGTGTGCGGTGGTCGGGAAGTTGTCATTGCGCAGGTGATTGCCCTGCGTCGAACTGGAGTGTGAAGTATGGTCGCCGGGCCCCGTTTGAGTGTCATCGTTCCCTTTCAGGACGTTGAGACGTACCTCACGGAGTGCCTGGAGTCCATCGCGCGCCAGACCTTCCGTGACTTCGAAGTGATCATGGTGGACGATGGTTCCACCGACACCTCCACCGCGATCGCTCAGAGGTTCTGCGCGGCTGACCCGCGCTTCCGGCTGATCCAGCAGGAGTCGCACGGCCCCGGGCACGCCCGCAACACCGGGCTCCGCGCCATGCATCCGGACGGCGAGTTCCTCGTGTTCGCGGACGGCGACGACGTCATCCCCGAATACGCCTACGAGTTGCTCGTCCGTACGCTGACCGAATCCGAATCGGATTTCGTCTCCGGCAATGTCCAGATGATGAACTCCACCAGGAAGTGGCAGTCGCCGCTCCACAAGGGCCCCATGCAGCGGGATCGGAAGGGCACGCACATAACGCGCTTCGAGGCCCTGATCTACGACCGAACCGTGTGGAACAAGGTGTTCCGCCGGTCCTTCTGGGACCACCACTTCATCGAGTTCCCCGAGGGCGTCCTCTACGAGGACTCGTGGGTGAACATGTTCGCGCACTTCCGGGCTAGCAAGGTCGACGTCATCACGGACATCGTCTACTTCTGGCGTCGCCGCGACGGTGGTGCGGCCCCGTCCATCACCCAGCGCCACACCGAGGTGTCCAACCTGCGCGACCGTGTCGCCGCCGTACAGTCGGTGAGCCGCTTCCTCGGGCAGCACCGCTCGCGGCAGTTCCGGGAGCACAAGCGCAAGTACGATCTCGCCTGCCTCAAGTCGGACCTCATGCTGCACCTCAAGGTGCTCCCGGACGCGGACGACGACTACCGCGACGCGTTCATGCACTGGGCCCAGGAGTTCCTCGCCGAGGCGGACTACGACATCATCGAGGAGCTTCCCGCCGACGCCCGTGTCAAGTGGCTCCTCGTCCACCAGGGTCGGCTCGACGAACTCCTCGATGTCCTGGAGTTCGAGCGCAAGGGCGGTCCGCTGCCGGTCCGCCGACGGCTGCGCCGCTACCTCAACTATCCGCACCTGGAGAACCGAAAGACCGGTCTCTACAAGAGTGACTACCGGCTCGACAAGGAGCTCTCCCCCTACAGTTCGCTCTCCGAGGCGGAATGGGACGGCGACTCCCTGGTCCTCAGGGGCTCCGCCTACATCAGGTTCATCAATGTGCACAAGCGGCACATGTCTACCAAGATGCTCGCCCTCCGCAACAAGAAGTCCGGCAGTAAGCTCGTCAACCTGGCCAGGACGACCTACTTCCCGCAGGCCACCGAATACTCCAACCAGAGCCGGTACTGCTACGACTGGGCCGGTTTCGAGAGCCGCTTCGACGTCACCCGGCTCCAGCGGAAGGGCCAGTGGGTCGAAGGGACCTGGGACGTCGCCGCCGGCGTGTTCAGCCGGGGCCTGTTCCGGTACAAGGGCATCGGCCGGGGCAGTGCCGGAACGGCCGCCAATCCGGCATACCGCTATGTCGACAAGAACACCCGTATTCTCCCTCTCTTCATGCAGGGCAGTCTGAAGCTCCGCGTGGAGATCGTCCGCAGCCGCATCACCCGCCACCGGGTGGTCGGAAACCATCTGGAGATCGGTGGGGTCCTGCTGGCCCCCGGCATCCCCGAGTGGGGCAAGTTCCGTGTCACCAGCATGAACGGTGCCGGCCGGCACGACGCCCGGATGACGTTCCAGCCCGGCGGCGAGGGTTGGTGCACCTTCGCCACCCGTATTCCGCTCACCAGTCTCGTCCCCGGCTCCCGGGCGACCGGCGACACCGTCCCGCAGGCGTGGACGATGGGCAGCAACGGCTGGAAGGTCACCCTCCACCTGGAGGGGCGGAAGACGCCGCTCTACCCGGTGATGGCCCAGGACGTCGAGGACGGCCACTACCGCATGCCCACGGCGCTCCAGACCGAGGAGCGAGACCGTGAGGTCGTCGTCCACCGCAACGGCTCCGGCTACGTGGTGATCTTCGAGCGCGCCGCCCTGCCACTGCTCAGCGACGGCGAGTGGCTCGCGGACGGCTCGCTGGAACTCGTCTGCGACTACGCCGGAGCGGACCTGCTTCCACCCGCCGAGCGGATCAGCGCCCACCTCGTCGTACGTTCGCGTGCACACGGAGCCGAACGGGCGGTGCCGATCCAGTGGGACGGGCGGCGGTTCCGTTCGGTGCTGACCCCGGCCGCCATGCGTACCCTCGCCGGAGGCATTCCGCTCGCCGCCGGCCGCTGGGACTTCTTCCTGCGCCGCCAGGACCCGTCGGCGGTGGCCCCGGAAGACCGCTCCCCGGACCTCATGGTCAAGATCGGTCAGGGAATCATCCCGTCCATGCCCCAGAGCCTGGAGGTGGGGGAGCGGCGCTACGAGCTCCAGGCCGAGGCGTACGACAGGCTGTCGATGCTGGTGCATTCCGCGATGCCCGAGGACGCGCGAGGGCCGTACCGGCAGAAACTGCTGCGGACCAAGGCGTACCCGCAGGCCCGGCGTGAGCCCGTTCGCCCCGCCGTGCTGTTCGACGCCTTCAAGGGCACGCAGTACTCCGACAGCCCCCGCGCGGTCCACGAGGAGATGATCCGCCGGGGCGTGGACCTCGAACACCTCTGGGTCGTACGGGACGACCAGGTCGACGTGCCGCCGACGGCACGACCCGTGCGCATGTGGTCGCCCGACTGGTACGAGGCGCTGGCGACCTCCCGATACGTGGTGGCCAACAACCACCTCCCCGACTGGTTCGCCAAGCGCCCCGACCAGATCGTCGTACAGACCTGGCACGGCACCCCCCTCAAGAAGATCGGCCACGATATCGAGTCGGTGCACTTCGCCGACCAGCGATATCTGGAGCGGGTGGAGAAGGAGGTGCAGAACTGGGACATGCTCGTGTCGCCCAACAGCTTCTCCACCCCGATCCTCCAGCGGGCCTTCAAGTTCCCCGGCGAAATGGTGGAGTGCGGCTACCCGCGCAACGACATCCTGCGCCGCCCCGGCATGGAGCGCCGCGCCGCGGAGATCCGGCAGCGGATCGGCCTGCCCCACGGCAAGCGCATCATCATGTACGCCCCCACCTGGCGCGACGACCAGTTCTACGCGCCGGGGAAGTACAAGTTCGACTTCAGGATCGACCTCGACGACGCCCGGGCGAGGCTGGGGGACGACCACGTCCTCATGGTCCGCCGCCACCCCAACGTCGTGGACCCCGTTCCCGGCGCGGGCGACGGCTTCGTCTTCGATGTTTCCGACTATCCGGACATGGCGGACCTGTCGCTGATCAGTGACGTGATGATCACCGACTACTCGTCCCTGATGTTCGACTACGTGAACACCGGGAGGCCGATCCTGTTCTTCACCTACGACCTGGACCACTACCGGGACACCCTGCGCGGTTTCTACTTCGACTTCGAGCAGAGCGCCCCGGGCCCGCTGCTCTACGAATCGGCCGAACTGATCTCCGCCATCCGGAACATCGACCGCATCGAGATGGAGTACACCGATCGCTACCGCTGGTTCCAGCGAGAGTTCTGCGACCTGGACGACGGATACGCCTCCGCCCGGTTGACGGACCGCATCCTGGTGGCCGGAGGGGATCTGGAACCGGACCAGGCCCGCGCGGGAGAGCCGCACGTCACGTCGCACCAGCCGCGTGAGCACCTCGTACAGGCAGTCCCCGGCGACCACGGGCAGCGACCGGAACCGTCCGTCTCGCGGCCGACCACCTACACCGTGACCGCAGCGCAGTACTCCGCGAGGACGGACTCCCTTCATGTCTAAAGCAGTGTCGAGCCGCACGACCATCACCGGGATCGAAGCCTCCGGCGCTTATCCGGTCCACTACCGGTTCTCCCACGCCAAGAGCGGCAACCGGCACTTGGTGGTGGTCTTCGCCAACTTCTCGGCACCGGACGACTACGGCTGGTCGAACGGCGTCTTCGACAACGTGCGAGCCAACATCCTCTGGGTGCGGGACATGTTCGACGGCAAGAACAGTTACTACCTCTGCAAGGACATGGACTTCGAGCTCGAGCGGTCCGTCATCACACTGATCTCGAACGTGATGAACTCCCTCGGCCTCACCCCGGACCAGTGCACGATGTGGGGCGGTTCGAAGGGCGGCAGCGCGGCGCTGTTCTTCGGCCTGAAGTACGGATTCCGGAACATCGTCTCCATCGTGCCGATGTTCCGGATCGGCACGTCGGTGCAGAAGCGTCCGGTCATCGCGGACTTCATGATGGGCGGCCACGTCACCGAGGAGAAGATCCGCGTCCTCGACAGCGTTCTTCCCGACCTCGTGCGAGCGGGAGCCAACCCCTCGGCCAATCTCTACCTGTTGTCCTCGCCCCAGGACGAGAACTACCAGGTCCAGGTGGAACCCTTCCTGGGTCTCTTCCAGAACTACGAGAACTTCAACTTCATTTACAGCGACTCCCCCTTCATCACCGACCACACGACGGTGACCCGGCGCAACGTTCCGGCGCTGATGGGGCTGCTCAACCTCCTCGTCGACGGCATCGCCCCCCGGATCGGATTCGTCACCAACGGTCATGAGCAGCCCGACGTCGGCACGTCCGGGATCGACGGGTACCTGAAGGCGACGTCGCAGGTGCGTGCCTCCTTCGCGGCTCCCTCGGTCGACAGCCCCTCGCCCGGCGAACACGTGCACACCGGGGTCGTGGAGTTCAGCGGTGCGGCGCCGGGAGCGGTGCGGCTGAGCTTCTGGGAGAAGGGGAAGTACATCGGGTCTCCGAAGGTCGGCCCGGACGGAAGGTGGGTCTGGACCCGGGAACACGGCTGGTCCGCGGGTGAGCACGTCATCCGCATGTTCGCGGTGGACGCGACCGGATTCCACTCGCCGCGCACAGAGGTCCGGTTCACGGTTCCCCCCGGTGGCACGGCCGCACCGGCACGGCCGGCGGCCGTGGGGGCTTCCGCGGCCGCCGCGGGGGGAACCGCCCCTGTGACTCCCGCGCCTTCCCTGGCTCCTGCGCCCCCCGTGGTGACGCAGCCCGCGCCGGACCAGCACTTGCCGGGGCCGGGAGTCGTCATCGCCGGGTATGCCCCGGGCGCGCTCCAGGTGGCGTTCGCCGAAGGGGGCGTGTCACTGGGAGCGACCGTGGTGGCCGCCGACGGGACCTGGACCTGGGACGCGCGCTGGGCTTGGCCCCAGGGGCCCCACCGGGTCGAGTGCTACGCGATCGACGGGCAGGGCGGGGAGTCCCACCGCAGCCAGGTCGGCTTCCACGTGGCCAGCGCCTTCATCCCATCGGCGGCCCCGCACGAGGCCCCCCGATACTGACGCCCCGGGCCGGTCCTGGCCGGACCGGCGACCAGGCTCTCCGCCGCACCAGATTGGAACCTTGAGCCGTGCCAAAAGCAGCCCCGACCCGTCCCTTCGAGAACGGGATCGACGCCTCCGGGACGTATCCCGTGGAGTACCGGTTCTCCCATGCCACCAAGGGCAGCCAGCACCTGGTCGTCGTGTTCGCCAACTTCTCCGTCCCGGGCGACTTCGGCTGGTCCAACGGGGTGTTCGACAAGCTGCGCTCGAACGTCCTGTGGATCCGTGACCGCTTTCACGGGAAGAACAGCTACTACCTGTGCAAGGGCATGGACTTCGGCCTGGAGCAGTCGGTCGCCGGTCTCATCTCGAACGTGCTGCGCTCACTCGGCCTGACGCCTGACCAGTGCACGATGTGGGGCGGCTCCAAGGGAGGCAGCGCCGCGCTCTACTTCGGTCTGAAGTACGGCTACCGGAATATCGTCGCCATCGTTCCGCAGTTCCGGATCGGCACCTACATCCTCAAGTACCCCTCCGTGGCGGCGCACATCATGGGCGAGGTGACGGAACAGAACACCCGGGCGATCGACGACGTCATCGCGAACCTGGTGCGTGCGGGAGCGAACCGCGATGCCAACATCTACGTTCTCTCCTCCCCCCAGGACGAGCAGTACCCGGAGCAGGTGGAGCCCTTCCTGCCGCTCTTCGCCGGCTACGAGAACTTCAACTTCATCTTCAGCGACTCTCCCCACATCTCCGACCACGCTCGTGTGACCAGCAGGAACGTACCCATGCTCATGGGTCTCCTCAACTTCCTCATCGACGGTGTGGCCCCGCGGCTCGGGTTCGTGCGCAACGGCGGGGAGCGTCCGGACGCCGACCGGTCCGGGATCAAGGCGTTCCTCCGGGCGACCGCCAAGGTCCAGCCGGGGTTCGCCCCTCCGGTGGTCTTCACGCCGGCCTCCGGCGGGACTGTGTACGAGCAGAGCGTCGTGTTCCGCGGGAGTGCGCCCGGCGCGGTGCGGCTCAGCGTCTGGGAGCGGGGCAAGTTCCTGGCATCGCCCGAGGTCGCCCCGGACGGGTCCTGGAGCTGGCAGGCCGAGCGGGCGTGGAGCGTGGGCGACCATCCCGTGCGCATCCTCTCCGTGGACGCCGCCGGCTACCACTCGCCCTGGGCCGAGGCGAACTTCACCGTGGCCGGTCGGGCGGAACCGGCGTCCGGGCAGATGGCCGAAGCCGCGCCGGCCGGGGCCGCGTTCCCGTCGCCGCCCGCCGTGGCCGTGCCTCCGGGCCCGGTGGTCGTCCACCCTGCCCCCGGGCAGCATGTGCCGGGGCCGGTCATCGGCCTCCTGGGCCACGCCGTCGGCGCGGTGCGGGTGGAGTTCGTCGAGGGCGGGCTGCGGCTTGGCACGGCCCCGGTCGGTCCCGACGGCGGATGGTCATGGGAGTCGGGGTGGTCCTGGACCCAGGGGCCGCACACCGTGGAGTGCCACGCCGTCGACCCGCACGGCAACCTGTCCCCGCCGGCCGTGGTCGCGTTCAGCGTCGTGAACGCCGATGCCGCGCCTGCGGGTCTCCGCTACTGAACGGTCAACCGGTGGTGACCCGCATCAGCAGGGCCCAGTGGTCCGAGGCCGGGGAACGGACCACGGAACATTCCTCCCGAGGCAGATCGCTGAAGAGATAGTCGATCTTGTACCCGCTGCGATGGGTCTTCCGGGCCTCCCCGGACGACGCGGACTGGTCGCACTCGCGGTAGACGCCGTACGGGCCGTCGACCCGGGCCCAGACTCGCGATCCGGCCTGCTCCGGCGGGCCGGTGTTCAGGTCGCCGCCGAACACGGTGCGCGGTCCCGCCGCCCCGACCAGCGCCCGCAACTGCTCCGCGCGCAGTTCGGACGTCACCGAACCGACCCCGTCCCTCTGGGGATTCAGGTGGGCGGTGCAGATCCGGACGTCGTCCTCCGGGACCGTGGCGCAGAGGACGGACCGGCGCATACCGGCGTCCGGCTGCGGCAGGGAGACGTCGGTGACCCGATCCAGGGGCACGGCGGAGAGAATCCCGTAACCCGCCGTGCCCCGCCCGTCGCCCGTGCAGCGGGCCGTCGCGGTGCCGCGCTCCTTCCGGACCGCCGTGTACGGGCGGAACAGGCTGTGCCACTCGCCGCCCAACGACGTCTCCACGGTGGCCAGGTCCTCGGAGCACATCTCCTGGAGCAGGACGACGCGCGCCCCCGACTCCCGTACGAGGGCCTCGATGCGCGCCCGCTTCTCCTCGGCCGACCCCGTGTTCTCACAGTTCCACTGGCGTACCCCGCAGACGTTCCACGTCGCGACGGACAGGGTGCCCGGCGTGTCGGCATACGGCCGCCCGGCGGCGTCCGGGGCCGGCGGGGTCCCGCCGAACAGCCGGAGGCCGAGGGCCAGTCCCGCCAGCGCCGCGAGGAGCCCGGCCCCCGCCACCCACAGCAGCCCGAGCCGTGCGCCGTGTGGCGAGCCCGTTCGTCGTCCTGGCATCTCCCGGCCTCTCCTCGGCATGACGGAGCGGGCCGCACAGCCTCTCGGCCGTGCGGCCCGCTCCGGGACCACTTCTACACCATGGTTACGCAGGCACGCTCGCCACGCCCTGCTCCAGGAACGGCTTGCCGTTCACCCGCTGGGAGACGCCCTCGCGGTCCAGGTACGGTGTGATGCCGCCCAGGTGGAAGGGCCAGCCCGCACCGGTGATCAGGCACAGGTCGATGTCCTGCGCCTCGGCGACGACGCCCTCGTCCAGCATCAGGCCGATCTCCTGCGCCATCGCGTCGAGCACGCGGTCGCGGGTCTGCTCCTCGGTGAGGACGGTGTCGCCCTGCTTGAGGAGGGCCGCGACCTCGGGGTCGAGGACCGGCGCGCCGGAATCGTAGACGTAGAAGCCGCGCTTGCCGGCCTTCACGACCGCCGCGAGGTTCTCGGAGACCGTGAAGCGCTCCGGGAAGGCGCGGTTCAGGGTCTCGGAGACGTGCAGGCCGATGGCCGGGCCGACCAGTTCCAGGAGCACCAGCGGGGACATCGGCAGGCCGAGCGGCTCGACGGCCTTCTCCGCGACCTCGACCGGGGTGCCCTCGTCGATGACGTTCTGGATCTCGCCCATGAAGCGGGTGAGGATGCGGTTGACGACGAACGCCGGGGCGTCCTTCACCAGGACCGCGGTCTTCTTCAGCTTCCGCGCCACACCGAACGCCGTCGCCAGCGAGGCGTCGTCGGTCTGCTCGCCGCGGACGATCTCCAGGAGCGGGAGGATCGCGACCGGGTTGAAGAAGTGGAAGCCGACGACCCGCTCGGGGTTCTTCAGCTTCGACGCCATCTCGGTCACCGACAGCGAGGAGGTGTTGGTGGCGAGGATCGCGTGCGCCGGGGCGACCGCCTCGACCTCGGCGAACACCTGCTGCTTGACGCCGATCTCCTCGAAGACGGCCTCGATGATGAAGTCCGCGTCCGCGAAGCCCTCGGCCTTGTCGAGGACGCCGGAGACCAGGCCCTTGAGGCGGTTGGCCTTGTCCTGGTTGATGCGGCCCTTGCCGAGCAGCTTCTCGATCTCGGCGTGGACGTAGCCCACACCCTTGTCGACGCGCGCCTGGTCGATGTCCGTGAGGACGACCGGGACCTCCAGGCGGCGCAGGAACAGCAGCGCCAGCTGCGAGGCCATCAGACCCGCGCCCACGACGCCGACCTTGGTGACCGGGCGGGCCAGGTTCTTGTCCGGGGCGCCGGCCGGGCGCTTGGCGCGCTTCTGGACCAGGTTGAAGGCGTAGATGCCGCTGCGCAGCTCGCCGCCCATGATCAGGTCGGCCAGCGCCTGGTCCTCGGCGTCGAAGCCGGCGGACAGGTCGCCGTCCTTCGCGGCCGCGATGATGTCCAGCGCGCGGTACGCGGCCGGGGCCGCGCCGTGCACCTTGGCGTCGGCGATGGCCCGGCCGCGGGCGACGGCCTGGTCCCAGGCGTCACCGCGGTCGACCTCGGCACGCTGAGGCGTCACCGAGCCCTTCAGTACGTTCGCGGTCCAGATCAGCGACTGCTCCAGGAAGTCCGCACCCTCGAACAGCGCGTCCGCGATGCCGAGTTCGAAGACCTGCTTGCCCTTGAGCTGGCGGTTCTGGTTCAGCGAGTTCTCGATGATCACGGAGACGGCGCGGTCCGCGCCGATCAGGTTCGGCAGCAGCGCGCAGCCGCCCCAGCCGGGGACCAGGCCGAGGAAGACCTCGGGCAGTGAGAACGCCGGGACCGCCTTGGAGACGGTGCGGTAGGTGCAGTGCAGACCGACCTCGACACCGCCGCCCATGGCCGCGCCGTTGTAGTACGCGAAGGTGGGGACGGCGAGGCCGGCCAGGCGGCGGAAGACGTCGTGGCCGCCCTTTCCGATGGCCAGCGCGTCCTCGTGGCGGCTCAGCAGCTCGACGCCCTTGAGGTCGGCGCCGACCGCGAAGATGAACGGCTTGCCGGTGATGCCGACGCCTGTGATGGTCCCCTCGGACGCCTCCTTCTCGACCTGGTCGATCGCGGCGTTCAGGTTCGCCAGCGACTGCGGTCCGAAGGTGGTCGGCTTGGTGTGGTCCAGGCCGTTGTCCAGCGTGATGAGGGCGAACCGCCCGGCGCCGTACGGCAGCTCCAGGTGGCGTACGTGCGCCTGGGTGACGACCTCGCCGGGGAACAGCTCGGCCGCACCCTTCAGAAGCTCAGTGGTGGAGCTCACTTGTTGCCTCCGTCAGCGTTGAAGTGCGGGTTCTCCCAGACGACCGTGGCGCCCATGCCGAAGCCGACGCACATGGTGGTCAGGCCGTAGCGGACCTCGGGCTGCTCCTCGAACTGCCGGGCCAGCTGCGTCATGAGCCGGACACCGGAGGAGGCCAGCGGGTGGCCGTAGGCGATCGCGCCGCCGTACTGGTTGACGCGGGCGTCGTCGTCGGCGATGCCGTAGTGCTCCAGGAAGGCGAGCACCTGCACGGCGAACGCCTCGTTGATCTCGAAGAGACCGATGTCGGAGATGGAGAGACCGGCCTGCGCCAGCGCCTTCTCGGTCGCCGGGATCGGGCCGTAGCCCATGACCTCCGGCTCGACGCCCGCGAAGGCGTAGGAGACGAGGCGCATCTTGACCGGGAGGCCCAGCTCGCGGGCGACGTCCTCGGCGGCGAGCAGCGAGGCGGTCGCGCCGTCGTTGAGGCCCGCGGCGTTTCCGGCCGTCACACGGCCGTGGGCGCGGAAGGGGGTCTTCAGGCCCGCGAGGGACTCCATCGTGGTGCCCGGGCGCATCGGCTCGTCGGCGGTGGCCAGGCCCCAGCCCGTCTCACCGGCCTCGGCGTCGGTGCGGCGCACCGAGACCGGTACGAGGTCCTGCTGGATCTTGCCGTTGGCGTACGCCTTGGCTGCCTTCTCCTGCGAACGCACCGCGTAGGCGTCGGCGCGCTCCTTGGTGATCGTGGGGTAGCGGTCGTGCAGGTTCTCCGCCGTCATGCCCATGAACAGGGCGGACTCGTCGACCAGCTTCTCCGACACGAAGCGCGGGTTCGGGTCGACGCCCTCGCCCATCGGGTGGCGGCCCATGTGCTCGACGCCACCGGCCACGACGACGTCGTACGCGCCGAACGCGATGGAACCGGCCGTCGAGGTGACGGCGGTCAGCGCGCCCGCGCACATGCGGTCGATCGAGTAGCCGGGGACGGACTGCGGCAGACCGGCCAGGATGCCGGCGGTACGGCCGAGGGTGAGGCCCTGGTCACCGATCTGCGTGGTCGCGGCGATGGCGACCTCGTCGATCTTCTTGGGGTCCAGGTCCGGGTTGCGGCGCAGCAGCTCCCGGATGGCCTTCACGACGAGGTCGTCGGCGCGGGTCTCGTGGTAGATGCCCTTGGGGCCCGCTTTGCCGAACGGGGTGCGGACGCCGTCGACGAAGACGACGTCCCGGATGGTACGAGGCACGGTGGCTCTCCTCCAGGGTGCGGGGTGGCACTGCTGCGGGGTGCGTCACGGGGACGTACCGCCGGTCATCATGCTACTTGCGGGTAACCAGACTGCCCACCCCCCACGGCCGGAGCGTCGAAGGTCACACCGCCCCGGCGCCCGGTACGGGCCGCCGAAGCCGCTGCGGGACGGAGGAAGGGCGCGTGAACCTGGCGCGATTTCGACCCTCGGTCCGGCGCGCCCAAGGGGCCCGGGACGCGGAAAACCCCCGGTCGGTGACCGGGGGTGTCCGCTGCGTCACGGGATCAGGAGGCGTTCAGCGCCCGGACCAGGAGCGGGGCGACCTGCTGGATCTGCCAGTTCCGCGCCCCGTACCCGGCGAGGGCGTCCTCGACGGTGCCGGGGGCCGGGTTCTTCGGCGGCTCCCAGCAGATCCGGCGCACGGTGTCCGGGGTGATCAGGTTCTCCTGGGGCATGCGGAGGCGTTCGGCCAGCTCGGAGACGGCGGTGCGGGCGGCCGAGAGCCGGGCGGCGGCGGCCGGGTCCTTGTCGGCCCAGGAGCGCGGCGGCGGAGGTCCGGCCGGCTGCTGCCCGGGCTGCGGCAGCTCCGTCTCGGGCAGCGCCTTGGCCCGCTCCACGGCCGCCTGCCACTGTTCCAGCTGACGGCGTCCCATGCGGTGGCCGAATCCCGGCAGCGCGGTCAGGGCCTGCACATCGACCGGCAGCGCGAGGGCGGCCTCGACGATCGCGGCGTCGCCGAGCACCTTGCCCGGCGAGACGTCACGGCGCTGGGCCACCAGGTCACGGGCGGTCCACAGCTCCCGGACGACCGCCAGTTGCCGACGGCGGCGCACCTTGTGCATGCCGGACGTGCGGCGCCAGGGGTCCTTGCGGGGCGGTGCGGGCGGCGCGGAGGCGATGGCGTCGAACTCCTCCCGGGCCCACTCCAGCTTGCCCTGCCGCTCCAGCTCCTCCTCCAGCGCGTCGCGCAGGTCGATCAGCAGCTCCACGTCGAGCGCGGCGTAACGCAGCCACGGCTCGGGCAGCGGGCGGGTGGACCAGTCGACCGCGGAGTGGCCCTTCTCCAGGGCGTATCCGAGGACGTTCTCCACCATCGCGCCGAGACCCACGCGCGGGAAGCCCGCGAGCCGACCGGCCAGCTCGGTGTCGAACAGCGAGGTGGGCGTCATGCCTATGTCCCGCAGGCACGGCAGGTCCTGGGTCGCCGCGTGCAGGATCCACTCCGTGCCGGTCAGCGCGGAGCCGAGGCCCGAGAGGTCGGGGCAGCCGACGGGGTCGACCAGGGCGCTGCCCGCGCCCTCGCGGCGCAGCTGCACGAGGTAGGCGCGCTGGCCGTAGCGGTACCCCGAGGCGCGTTCGGCGTCGACGGCCACCGGGCCGGTGCCCGCGGCGAAGGCCGCGATCACCTCGGCGAGGGCGTCGTGGGACGTCACCACCGGGGGAACGCCCTCGCGTGGTTCGAGCAAGGGGATCGGCGCCGGGGCGACGTCGTCCGGGGGAGCGCCCCCGGTGGTTCGCAGTGATGTGTCTGCTGCGGTCTCTTGGGCGTCGGTCACGTGTCAAGGGTATCTGTGTATGCGCGGAGCCCGTCGACGGAATGTTCCGTCGACGGGCGGCCATGCGCGTATTCCAGCCGGAGGCGCATCGGTGCACGTCCCGGCGGGGGTGCGGTCAGTGGATGATGCCCGTCCGCAGGGCGACCGCGACCATGCCGGCACGGTCTCCGGTGCCGAGCTTGCGGGCGATCCGGGCGAGGTGGGACTTGACGGTCAGGGCGGAGAGGCCCATCGAGACGCCGATGGCCTTGTTGGACTGGCCTTCGGCGACCAGGCGGAGCACCTCCACCTCACGTCCGGACAGTTCGCGGTAGCCGCCCGGGTGGCTCGGGGACCCGGGAGGCCGGCGGTGCATACGGGCGGCGTTGGCGCCGATGGGGGCGACGCCGGGGCGGGTGGGGTGGCCGATGTTGGTTCGGGTGCCGGTGACGACGTAGCCCTTCACGCCGCCCGCGAGGGCGTTGCGAACGGCGCCGATGTCGTCGGCGGCGGAGAGGGCGAGGCCGTTGGGCCAGCCGGCGGCCCGGGTCTCGGACAGCAGGGTCAGCCCGGAACCGTCGGGCAGGTGGACGTCGGCAATGCAGATGTCGCGCGGATTGCCGACGCGGGGGCGTGCCTCCGCGATGGACGACGCTTCGATGACGTCGCGAACTCCGAGGGCCCACAGATGGCGGGTGACGGTGGATCGGACGCGCGGGTCGGCCACGACGACCATGGCCGTCGGCTTGTTCGGGCGGTAGGCGACCAGGCTTGCGGGCTGCTCAAGGAGAACGGACACCAGGCCTCCTGGGGGGAGTGGCGGGACGGGCCGGCTCGGGGGATGAAGCCGGGGGCGAACCGTGCTTGAAGGGTCATTGACCTCTTCGGCAGCGGACCCGTCCTCCTTTAGGGGAAGATCGCGATTTGGTAAGTAACAATTCGGGCAAATAGGACGCGCGATCGATTGCACGAAAAGAGAGCCGGTGCTTGTGCGATGCGAGTGACGCAGCGTTACGGAACCTGCGGCCCGCGCCGCTGCGGCAGCGTCACCACGGCCGCGTCGGCCGGATCCGACGGCGGGAGTCCCGCGATCTGGCACAGCAGATCGCCCCAGGCCATCAGGTGTGACGCCGTGTCCGGCACCCCGCCCCGCCCCTCGCGCGGCGTCCACGAGGCGCGGATCTCGATCTGCGTCGCCGGACGGCGCGCGGACAGCGCGCCGAAGTAGTGCGATCCGGCGCGTGTCACCGTTCCGCCGGCCTCTCCGTACGACAGGCCCCGCGCGTCCAGCGCACCCGTCAGCCACGACCAGCACACCTCCGGGAGGAGGGGGTCCGCCGCCATCTCCGGCTCCAGCTCCGCCCGGACCAGCGTCACCAGCCGGAACGCGCCCTGCCAGGCGTCGTGCCCCGACGGATCGTGCAGCAGGACCAGCCTGCCGTCGGCGAGATCGTCCTCGCCGTCCACCACCGCCGCCTCCAGGGCGTACGCGTGCGGAGCGAGGCGCTGGGGCGGCCTGGTCGCCTCCACCTCCAGCTCCGGGCGCGGGCGCGCCGAGCGCAGTGCGTCGACCGCCGCCAGGAACGCGGGCGGCACGGAAGGTTCCTCCGCGCGGTCCTTGCCTGCGACGCCATCGGAATGATCGGAAAATTGTCCCTGAGCCGGAGCCATGCGGGGAAGAGTAGGCGGAAGGCGGGCCTCGCGCAGGGAGAGACACCCGTGCGGGGGCGGGCTCCTTCGGCACGCGTGCGAAGATTCTGTGCGTGAGTGCCAACGACAGCCCTTCGGGCCAGCAGACGACGACCTCCGCCAGCCTCGACGCGGTCCGCCACGCCACCCACGACTCGGCGTTCCTGCGGGCCTGCCGCCGCGAACCCGTCTCCCACACGCCGGTCTGGTTCATGCGTCAGGCGGGGCGCTCGCTGCCCGAGTACCTGAAGGTCCGCGAGGGCATCGCGATGCTCGACTCCTGCATGATGCCGGAGCTGGTCGCCGCGATCACCCTCCAGCCCGTACGCCGCCACAAGGTCGACGCCGCGATCTACTTCAGCGACATCGTCGTGCCCCTGAAGGCCATCGGCATCGACCTCGACATCAAGCCCGGCGTCGGCCCCGTCATCGCCGAGCCGATCCGCACCCGCGCCGACCTGGCCCGGCTGCGCGACCTCACCCCCGAGGACGTCCCGTACGTCACCGAGGCCATCGGGATGCTCACCGCCGAACTGGGCGCCACCCCGCTCATCGGCTTCGCCGGGGCCCCCTTCACCCTCGCCAGCTACCTCGTCGAGGGCGGCCCCTCGCGCAACCACGAGCGCACCAAGGCCATGATGTACGGCGACCCGCAGCTGTGGGCCGACCTCGTCGACCGGCTCGCCGAGATCACCGGCGCCTTCCTCAAGGTGCAGATCGAGGCCGGCGCGTCCGCCGTCCAGCTCTTCGACTCCTGGGTCGGCGCGCTGGCCCCCGCCGACTACCGCCGCGCGGTGCTGCCCGCCTCCGCGAAGGTCTTCGAGGCCGTCGCCCCCTACGGCGTCCCCCGCATCCACTTCGGCGTCGGCACCGGCGAACTCCTCGGCCTGATGGGCGAGGCCGGCGCGGACGTCGTCGGCGTCGACTGGCGGGTCCCGCTGGACGAGGCCGCCCGCCGCGTCGGCCCCGGCAAGGCGCTCCAGGGCAACCTCGACCCGGCGGTGCTGTACGCGCCGACCCCGGCCGTCGAGGAGAAGGCCCGCGAGGTGCTGGACGCCGCCGCCGGCCTGGAGGGCCACATTTTCAACCTGGGCCACGGCGTCATGCCGACCATGGACCCGGACGCGCTCACCCGGCTCGTGGAGTACGTGCACACGCAGACCGCGCGCTGAACCGGAGGAGGTCCGGGGCCGGCCCGTGAAGGCGGCCGGCCCCGGCGGACTCGTCAGCTCACCGCGCCCCGCACCGCCGCCACCGCCCTGCGCGCGGCGACCAGCACCGGGTCCCAGACCGGCGAGAACGGCGGGGCGTAACCCAGGTCGAGCGCCGTCATCTGCTCCACCGTCATCCCGGCCGTCAGCGCCACCGCCGCCACGTCCACCCGTTTCGCCGACCCCTCGCGGCCCACGATCTGCACCCCGAGCAGCCGGCCCGTGCGGTGCTCGGCGATCATCTTCACCGTCATCGGCTTCGCCCCCGGGTAGTAGCCCGCCCGCTGCGTCGACTCGATGGTCGCCGTGACGTAGCGCAGCCCGACCGCACGCGCGTCCTTCTCCCGCAGCCCGGTCCGGGCGATCTCCAGGTCGCAGACCTTGCTCACCGCCGTACCGACGACACCCGGGAACGTGCCGTAGCCGCCCCCGACGTTGGAGCCGATGACCTGGCCGTGCTTGTTGGCGTGCGTGCCCAGCGCGATGTGCCGGGTACGGCCCGCCACCAGGTCCAGGACCTCCACGCAGTCGCCGCCCGCCCAGATGTTCTCGTGGCCCGCCACCCGCATCGACAGGTCCGTCAGCAGCCCGCCGTGCGGGCCCACCGGCAGCCCCGCGGCGCGCGCCAGCGCCGTCTCCGGCTCCACGCCGATGCCGAGGACCACGAGGTCCGCCGGATACGTCCCCGCCTCCGTGGCCACCTCGCGCACCCGGCCGTCCGCACCGGTCGTGATCCCGGTGACCGCGGCCCCGTTGACCGTGGTGATGCCCAGTCCGTCCATCGCTTCGTGGACGAGCCGCCCCATGTCCGGGTCGAGCGTCGCCATCGGCTGCTCGCCCCGGTTGAGGACGGTCACCTCGAAACCCCGCTTGAGCATCGCCTCGGCCATCTCGACGCCGATGTAGCCGGCGCCCACCACGACCGCCCGCCGGCCCCTGTCGGAGCCCAGGGCGTCCAGCGAGTCCAGGAGTCCCTGCCCGTCGTCCAGGGTCTGCACCCCGTGCACGCCGGCCGCGTCCATGCCGGGCAGCGCCGGGCGCACCGGGCGGGCCCCGGTGGCGATCACCAGCTTGTCGAAGCCCGTCCAGTACGTCCGCCCGCTCTCCCGGTCCAGGGCCCTCACCCGCCGCCCCGGCACGTCCAGCTCCGTCACCTCGGTGCGCATCCGCAGATCGATGTCCCGCTCCCGGTGCTCCTCCGGAGTGCGGGCGATCAGGTCGTCGCGCGCCTCGACGTCGCCGCTCACCCAGTACGGGATGCCACAGGCCGAGTAGGACGTGAAGTGGCCGCGCTCGAAGGCGACGATCTCCAGCGCGTCCGGCCCCCTCAGCCTGCGCGCCTGCGACGCGGCGGACATGCCCGCCGCGTCACCTCCGATGACCACCAGTCGCTCCGCCGCCATGCCGGGTCCCCTTTCGCCGCTTCGCCGATCCGGCGATTTCGTCCCCACGCTACGGCGCTGGAGCGCCTCCGGGCGCCGGTGCGCCCTCCTGCTCCTCGGCGACCGCCGGGACCGCCGTGCCGGAGCGCGTACGGGCCGCCGTGCGGCGGCGCAGCGCCCGCCGCACCAGCAGCGCCAGGGCCCCGGTGACCAGGAACGGGAACGAGGCCCCGAACGCGACCGCCGTCCACCGCAGCATCGTGACGAACGCGTCCCAGCCGCCGCCCAGCGCGTCCAGGAACCCGGTGTCCTCCTCCCCGCCGTCGTCGCCCGGGGCGTCCGGCGGCGTCAGGTCCAGGGTGATCGTCGCCAGTGACGTACGGTCCTTCAGGCTCGCCCGCTGGGCGAGCAGCGACTCCAGATCGGACTGACGGCTGCTCAGCTCGCCCTCCAGCGCGACCACATCGCTGATCCGCTCCGCCTTGTCCATCAGCTCCCGCACCCGCGCCACACTCGCGCGCTGGGTGGCGATCCGGCTGTCCACGTCGACCACCTGGTCGGTGACGTCCTTCGCGTCGGAGGTGCGCGACAGCAGCTTGCCGGAACCGCTCAGGGCCCGCAGCACCTCCTGGAACCGGTCCTGCGGCACCCGCAGCACCAGGTGCGAGGTCTCGTAGGTGTCGTCGAGCCGCTCGGTGTTCTCCGTCGCCACCAGACCGCCCGCGCCCTCCGCCGCGGCGCGTGCCGCGGCGACGGCCTTCGGCACGCTCTTGACCTCGACGGACAGAACGGCCGTGCGGATGACGTGGGAGGCCGTCGCACCCGGCTTCGGCGGGGCCTTCGCCCCGGACGGCTTCCCGTCCGCCCGCTTCTCGGCCGACGACGCGGCCCCGTCGGCGTCCGCCGGTCCCGTCCCGGCCCGTTCGTCGGCGCGCCCCTCGGGCCCGGCGTGCTCGGCGTCCGCCGTCCGCGCACCGCTGTCCGACGCGTCGTCCGCCGCCCCGCAGCCGCCGACGGCGAGCAGGAGGCCGAGCGCCCCGGCCGCCAGGGCCGTCCGGCGGCGGGCGCGCGCCCGGCGGAGGTGCGCGATGACGGGCCGCCGGACCGCGGACCGACCGGCAGCGCTGTCCACATCCATAACTGGTCCCCCCAGGAAGGTGGTTGATGGTGTCCGTTCGACGTGGCGGCTCCGGGACCGGTTGCCGGACACCGGTTTCGAAGTGGTCACGGTCACGACGCGGCGGGGATTTGAGAGAGTGGTCCCATGCAGCGTTCTCAACAGCGTGCGGAAACGCCCCCGGGCCACGTCGTCGTCATCGGCGGCGGCATCGCCGGCCTGGCCGCCGCCCACCGCCTGGTCGCCACCGGACTGCGGGTCACCCTCCTGGAGGCGACGGACCGGCTCGGCGGCAAGCTCATGACCGGCGAGGTCGCGGGCGTCCAGGTCGACCTGGGGGCCGAGTCGATGCTCGCCCGGCGCCCCGAGGCGGTCGCCCTGGCCCGCGAGGTGGGCCTCGCCGACCGGCTCCAGCCGCCCGCCACCGCGACCGCCTCGCTGTGGACGCGGGACGCGCTGCGCCCGATGCCCCAGGGGCACGTCATGGGCGTCCCCGGCGACCCGGCGGTGCTCGGCGAGGTGCTGTCCCCCGAGGGCCTGGCCCGGATCGCGGAGGAGCGCGACCTCACCCCGACCCCCGTCGGCGACGACGTCGCCGTCGGCGCGTACGTCGCCGACCGGCTCGGCCGCGAGGTCGTCGACCGGCTGGTGGAGCCCCTCCTCGGCGGGGTCTACGCCGGCGACGCCTACCGGATCTCGATGCGCGCGGCCGTACCCCAGCTCTTCGAGGCGGTGAAGGAGGGCGGCCCGCTGCTGGACGGCGTACGCCGCATCCAGGAGCGGGCCGCCGCCCGGCAGCGGACCGGACCCGTCTTCCAGGGCCTCGAAGGCGGTATCGGCATCCTCCCGGCCGCCGTGGCCGACGCCGTACGGGCCGGCGGCGGCGAGATCCTCGACCGGACCCCCGTCCTCGGCCTGACCCGCACGGAATCGGGCTGGGCCGTCCGCACCGACGCCCGGACGATCGCCGCCGACGGCATCGTCCTGGCCACCCCCGCCTGGTCCGCCGGAACCCTGCTGGCCGCCGAGTCCCCGGCCGCCTCTGCCGAGCTGTCCGGCGTCGAGTACGCCTCGATGGCCCTGGTCACCCTGGCCTTCCGGCGGGCCGACATCGAGCGGTACGAGGCCCTGCGCGGCCGCTCCGGCTTCCTCGTGCCACCGGTCGACGGCCACACGATCAAGGCGTCCACGTTCTCCAGCAACAAATGGCAGTGGGTCGCGGGCAGCGCCCCCGACCTGTTCGTGCTCCGCACCTCCGTCGGCCGCTACGGCGAGGAGGACCACCTGCACCGCGAGGACGGGGAACTCGTCGCCGTCTCGTTGCGCGACCTCGCCGCCGCCACCGGGCTCACCGCCCGGCCCGTCGACACCGAGGTCACCCGCTGGATCGGCGGCCTGCCGCAGTACCCGGTCGGCCACCTCGACCGGGTCGCCCGGATCCGCGACGAGGTGGCAAAGCTGCCCGCCCTGCGGGTCTGCGGCGCGGTCTACGACGGAGTCGGCATCCCCGCCTGCGTCGCGAGCGCGCACCGCGCGGCCGACGAGATCGCGGGAGAGATCATCGCCACGTCGACCCTGGTTCGGGGCACGGGGAGCGAGGCGGGACAATAGCCGTATGAGTGCTCCTGAGACTGTGACATCAAGCAAGAGTCCGAACGCCGGCAAGAAGGCCAAGGACCTCAACGAGGTCATCCGCTACACCCTGTGGTCGGTCTTCAGACTGCGCGACGTCCTCCCGCTGGACCGCGCGGGGTACGCCGACGAGGTCCAGGAGCTGTTCGACCAGCTCGCGGCCAAGGACATCACCGTCCGCGGCACCTACGACGTGTCCGGTCTGCGGGCCGACGCCGACCTCATGATCTGGTGGCACGCCGAGACGTCGGACGAGCTCCAGGAGGCGTACAACCTCTTCAGGCGCACCAGGCTCGGCCGCGCACTCGACCCGGTCTGGTCGAACATGGCGCTGCACCGGCCGGCCGAGTTCAACAAGTCCCACGTCCCGGCGTTCCTCGCCGACGAGACGCCGCGCGACTACATCAGCGTCTACCCCTTCGTCCGGTCCTACGACTGGTACCTGCTGCCCGACGAGGACCGCCGCCGTATGCTCGCGGACCACGGCAAGATGGCCCGGGGCTACCCGGACGTCCGCGCCAACACCGTCGCCTCGTTCTCGCTGGGCGACTACGAGTGGGTCCTCGCCTTCGAGGCGGACGAGCTGTACCGCATCGTCGACCTGATGCGTCACCTGCGCGCCTCCGAGGCACGTCTCCACGTGCGCGAGGAGGTCCCGTTCTACACGGGCCGCAGGAAGAGCGTCGCAGACCTGGTGGCCGGGCTCGCATAGCCAGCGAGTCCCGCACCACCCCAACCCGGAAGATCAGAAGGGCGGGCACAGGGCACCGACCGTGCCGCCCGCCGTTCCAGCGACACCGGGTTCGGCTTCGGGGCCGTCGCACCGTGAGGTGCGGCGGCCCCCGCTTCGTCCCGTCCGCCGCCCGCCGGCGCGATCAGTCCAGCGAGACCGGGTTAGGCTCCGGGTGCGCGGCGCAGTCCGCACTCCGCCCGGGCGTCTCGCCGGTCAGCAGGTACCGGCGCAGATGGTCGTCGACGCAGGCGTTCCCGGCCCCGCCGATGCCGTGCGTACCGGCGTCCCGCTCGGTCACCAGCGACGAACCCGGCAGCCGCCTCCGCAGCTCCAGCGCCCCCCGGTACGGGGTCGCCGCGTCCCGCTCCGCCGCCAGGATCAGCACCGGCGGCAGCTCGCCCCACCGCGTCCCGACCTCCAGCGGCCGCTGCCGGGGCGCGGGCCAGAAGGCGCACGGCAGGTTCGCGAACGCGTTGTCCCAGGTCTCGAACGGCGCGACGCGCGCCAGTTCGGTGTGGTCGCGGTCCCACACCTCCCAGTCCTCGGGCCACGGCGCGTCGTTGCACTCGACGGCCGTGTACACCGCCCGGGCGTTCTCGCTGTCCCTGGCCGCCACCGCACGCGGAGTGGCCTGCGTGACCAGCGGCTCGGGGTTGCCCCGGACGTACTCCGAGAGCGCCGTCGCCCGCATCGCCCAGTAGTCGTCGTAGTAACCGGCCCCCAGGAACGCCGCGTGCAGCTGCCCCGGCCCCACCGTGCCGCCCGCGGGCTTCACCGCCAGCTCGGCGCGCACCTCGTCGTAGTGCTTCTGCACCGAGGCGGGCGTGGTCCCCAGGCGGTAGACGTCGTCGTGCTTGGCGACCCAGCGGCGGAAGTCCTCCCAACGGGACTCGAAGGCCAGCGACTGGCCCATGTTGGAGCGGTACCAGATCTGCTCCGGGTCCGGGTCGACCACCGAGTCGAAGACCATGCGGCGTACGTGGGAGGGGAACAGCGTCGCGTACAGCGCCCCGAAGTAGGTCCCGTAGGACGCCCCCATGAACGTCAGCCGACGCTCGCCGAGCGCGGCCCGCAGGACGTCCAGGTCGCGGGCGTTGTTCAGCGAGGTGTAGTGCCGCAGCGTGTCGCCCGCGTGCCGCGCGCAGCCCTCCGCGTACGCCTTCGCGCGGGCGACCCGCCGCTCCTTGTACTCCGGCGTGGGGTGGATCGGCGCGTCCGTCGGACCCTTCGTGTACGAGGCGGGGTCCTGGCAGGTCAGCGGGGCGGAGGAGCCGTTGACCCCGCGCGGGGCGTAGCCGACCAGGTCGTACGCCCCGGCGATCTCCTTCCACTCCGGCAGCTCTCCGGCCAGCGGGAAGGTGATGCTGGACGCGCCGGGACCGCCCGGGTTGTAGACGAACGCTCCCTGCCGACTCGCGGCCGGGCCGGTGGCGGGGGTACGGCTGACGGTCAGTTCGAGCTGCCGTCCGTCCGGGTCGGCGTAGTCGAGGGGCACTTTCACCGTGCCGCACTTCAGGGAGTCCGGGAGCATCTCCTCCTCCGGGCAGGCGACGAAGTCGATCCCGGCGGCCGTGGCACGGGCGGCGGCGATCGCGGTGCCCCGGGCCTCGGCGGACCCCCGGACCTCCCCGGCCGCGGCGGGAGCGGCCAGGGCCGACAGGACCAGGGAGCCGATCGATGTGTACAGCGCAGCAGTTCTCACGCGCGGTGCCTCTCTGCGGATACGGAGAGGGATGGTCGGGCGGACGGGCGGCGATGTCCAGCACCGCCCCGGCATGTCCGCCACCGTGACCCCGATGGGCCGTCAGCGAGGGCGACGAGCGGCCGGGTTCAGCCCCCGCCGCCGCAGCCGCCCGAGCCGCCCCCACAACTCGACCCGCCCCCGCCCCCGCAGCCGGACCCGGCTCCACAGCCCGATCCGCTCCCGCCCCCGCTGGTCCCGCCGCGACTGGAGCCGTCCGGACCGGAGGCGGCGCACCAGACCGCCGTCGCGCCGACGGCGACCGGCGCCGTGCTGCTCCCCGACGCGTACACCGACGTAACGCCGTGCGGACCGCTCAGCCGCGCCGCCGCGACCAGTTGGGCCTGGAGCACCGGGTCCGGCAGGGCGCGGAGCCCCAGTGCGGCGACCAGATGGGCGTGGGTGATCACGTGGGCGTAGGCGTTCCGGAACCCCAGGGCGGCCCGGCGGCCCGCCCCGGTGACGCGGGCGGCGGTGGACGCCGCGACGATCAGCCCGCTGAAGCCGCCGATCAGGATCGGCGGCACCATCAGCACCACGAACGGGAACGGCCGGTCGTGGGTGGCGACCTGGAAGAAGGTCAGCACCACGCTCAGCGGCAGGGCGGCGACGCACGCCAGCCCCTGGATCATCGCCCACCGCCGCAGCGGCCGGGTCTCCAGGGGCGACACGAGCAGCCCGCGCGCAGCGAGCCCGTCGCCGATCTCCTGGACCGCGGGGTGTCGCATCACCGCGTCCCGCAGCACGTGCAGGGCGCCGTTCGGCGCGGCGGCCAGCTCCTGGAACACCGCGCGTTCCACCGGGCCGCCGGCCCACGCCCGCGCCACGGCGACGATGCCGGGCCCGCCGACGACCAGCCGGCCGTCCGCGTGCAGGGCACTGAGGGCGGTGTCCACGACCCTGGCCGGGCCGCCGTTGAGGAACGCGGCCTCGTACAGGTCGTGCAGCGCGTGACCGGGGGCCGGGCGGGGGCGCCGGGCCCGCTCCCGCACGGCCTTGACGAGAAGCACCCCCGAGGAGACGACGACCACGACGGTCACCAGCAGAGCCGCCGCGTACACGGCGGATCACCTCCCCACGAGGGCGGCACGGGCCGCCCGGACCAGCCGGGTGGCCAGACGCGGGGGGCGGGCCCCCGACCGGTCCTGCCACCAGGACGTCAGCCGCCGCCGCGCCGCCGGATCGGCGGGCCCGCCCGCGATCAGGACATGCTCCGCGAAGTCCAGGGCGTCGCGCCGGTACCCGCCGTACATCGGGCGGCCCCCGGTGTACGCGAGGAACGCGGGGCGGTAGCCCTCGCCGAGGATCTCCGGCAGCTCCGGTGCGACCTTGGCGACGACGTCCGCGCGCTTGGCGGCCAGCGCCCGGCTCTGCACCCGCAGCCGCCGGTTGTCGAAGCCCTCGGGGGCCGGCGTGCCGGCCACCAGGGCGGAGAGCAGGGCGGCCTGCGCGACGGCGGTACGGTCCCGGGTGCCGTCCGGCACGGGGGCCGCCGCCCGGTCACCCGCACCGGAAGGCCCGGGCACAGCCGTCGCCCGCCCTCCCGACGATCCGGGCGGCGCGGCCGACGCGCGGGCCGCGCCGCCCTCCCCGCCCAGTGGCGCCGGCGGCGGGCCCGCCGGATCAGCCGACTGCCGCAGCGTCGCCCGGATCGCGTCCAACTCGCCCGCCAGCTCCGCGGCCGGCGGGAAGGCGTCGTCCCGCTCCAGCAGCACGCCCGGCGGGTCGACCCGGGAGCGCAGCTCGGCCAGCACCTCCAGGACGGGAGCGGTCACCGGGTGGGCGTGCGTGTCGTGCCAGACGCCGTTCCGCTCGACGCCCCCCGCCACGTGGACGTACGCGATGGCCTCCACCGGCAGCTCGTCCAGCGCTTTCGCCGGGTCGTGGCCGAGGTTGACGTGGTTGGTGTGCAGGTTGACCACGTCGATCAGCAGCCGTACCCCGGTCCGCCCGACCAGCTCCGCCAGGAACTGGCCCTCGGTCAGCTCCTCGCCCGGCCAGGTGATCAACGCCGCGATGTTCTCCAGGGCCAGCGGCACCGGCAGCGAGTCCTGGGCGATCCGCACGTTCTCGCACAGCACGTCCAGCGCGTCCCAGGTGCGCGGCACCGGCAGCAGATGCCCCGCCTCCAGCCTCGGCGACGCGGTCAGCGGCCCCCCGGCCCGGACGAACGCGATGTGTTCGGTGACCAGCGGCGCCCCCAGCAGTTCGGCGCGCGCCGCGAGCGAGGCGAGGCGGGCCGCATCCGGCCGGTCGGCGCCGCCCAGGCCGAGTGCCACCCCGTGCGGCACGACCCGCACGCCGCGCTCCCGCAGCCGTAGCAGGGAGTCCGGGAGGTGGTCGGCGCAGAGGTTCTCCGCGACCGCCTCGACCCAGTCGATCCCGCTCAGCGCCTCTACGCCGTCCGCGATCTCCGGCCGCCAGCCGATGCCGATGCCCAGTTCCATGGTGTCCCCCCGCTTCACCGTGCTCTGTCGGGGTCATAGCCCCTTCGGGCGGTGATGAACCCGACCCCTGGGACGTTCAGAGGTGGATTTGAGGTTCCGGGGTTCCCGCCTTGGAGCGTCGGCGCGGGCGGGAGCGGACTTCCCCGGCCCGGTGCGGCGGGCGCTCAGCGGCGCAGTGCGGGATGGTCGGCGACCACGGTGCAGGACCCCGGGGCGATCTCGGTGAACCCCGCGTCGCGCACCACGGGCAGCCCGCTCGCCGTCAGCTCCCGCCAGCGCTCCGCACCGGGGGTGGCGACGGCGAGCGGGAACCCGGCCTCGCGCCACGCCTTGCGCGCGGTGTCGGACAGCTCCCACCACGCGAGCTGCGCCCCGTGCCCCGCCTGGGCCATCGTCTTGCCCGCCGACATGTCCAGATCGGGGTTCAGCCACAGCACCGGGCCAAAGGGGCCGGGGGCGGCGGGCGGCTCCGGGTCCTCCAGGTCGGTGCCCGACACCTGGAGCTTGGCCAGCTCCTTGGGCCAGCCGTCCAGCGGGATCGGCGGGAACACCCGTACCTCCGCGCCTTCCTCGCCCGTCACCGTGATGCCGTCGAGCGCCGCCGCCTTGCGCCACTCCGCACCGCGCGCCCGGCGTACGACCTTGCGGATGCGGGCGTCCTGCCAGTCGCGCATCGCCTCCGCCCACGCGCCGCCCCCGAGGGACCGCTCGTCGGACAGGATCGTCAGCACCGCGCGGGCGGCGGCCCGCAGCGCGTCGGTGCGGGCGGGCGGGTCCGTCTTCTCCAGGTGGAGCACCAGCGGCAGCACGAACTGCCGAGCCTGGTCGCGGTCGTCCGGGCCGCCGGGGAGCGGGTTCTCGGGAGCGGGAGTGTCGTTGCTGGTCACCGTCCCAGTCTGCCAGGCGGACGGATCACCCTCCGGGGCACCTTCTTGGCGGAACGACCGGGTCCGGGTGAGGATGCTCCGCATGAAGAGCGACCTCTTTTCCAGCGAGCACATGGCCCAGCCGGCCACCGCCCCCGGAATGACCCTGCAGAACTCCAAATCGATCAAGTACGCGGTGAACGGGGAGATGCACGCCCGGCAGGGCTCGATGATCGCCTTCCGCGGCAATCTCCAGTTCGAACGCAAGGGCCAGGGCATCGGCGGCATGCTCAAGCGCGCGGTCACCGGCGAGGGCCTCGCGCTGATGGCCGTCCGCGGGCAGGGCGAGGCGTGGTTCGCGCACGAGGCGGCGAACTGTTTCATCGTGGAGCTGGACCAGGGCGACTCCATCACCATCAACGGCCGCAACGTCCTGTGCTTCGACCCCACGCTCTCCTACGAGATCAAGACGGTGAAGGGCGCCGGAATGGTCGGCGGCGGCCTCTTCAACAGCGTCTTCACGGGCTACGGCAAGCTCGGGCTGATGTGTGAGGGCACCCCCATCGTGATCCCCGTGACGGCCGCTCAGCCGGTGTACGTGGACACGGACGCGGTCGTCGGCTGGAGCCAGCAGCTCACGACGAGCCTGAACCGCTCGCAGAGCGTCGGCTCGATGGTGCGCGGGGGATCCGGCGAGGCCGTCCAGCTGATGCTCCAGGGCGAGGGCTTCGTCATCGTGCGCCCCAGCGAGGCCAGGCCCGAGAAGACCTCCAACTGATCCTTAACCCGCGAGGTGCGGGCCACCGGTAGGGCCTCCGCGGCGCCTGGGTGCTGCGCGGGGCGGTGGCCCTCGCCGCGGCGGCGGCGTGCCTCGTCTGCCGGATCGCCGCCCGACGCGGTGAGTAGCCTGGTGGACATGGACATGGACGACACGTACTGCGAGGCTCCGGAGCCCGTCGCACCGGCCCCGCCGGACGGGGCGGAAGGCCCTCCGTACGCGGAGTGCGTGCTGTGCCGCGAGCCGACCGCCCACCCGGAGTCGACGAAGGGCGCCACGCTCTGCCCGGTCTGCGCCTGGCAGGAGGCGAGCCGCACGGCCTGCTCCGGCTGAGGAGCTCGTCAGCCGGACCGGCGGGGGCGTCCGGACGGCGCTCAGGGGCTGTCCTCCATCAACTCCGACACCTTCACGAAGCGGTAGCCGCGCTCGCGCAGTTCCGGCACGATCCGGCGTACCGCCGCCTCGGTGGCCGGAGCCGCGCTGCGGGTGCAGTGCATCACCACGAGGGACCCCGGCCGCACCCCGTCCAGCACCTGTTCGGCGACCGCGTCCGCATCGGTGGCGAAGGCGTCGCCGCTGACCACGTCCCACTGCACGGCCGTCACGTTCGCCGGGGCCAGCGCGCGCAGCGCCGTGTCGTCGTAGCACCCGCCGGGGAAGCGGAAGTACGGCACCACGTTCCGCGCCCCCGCCTCCCGGAACGCCGTGAAGGCGCGCTCCACTTCGCGGGTCATCGCCGTCCTGTCCACCACGGGCAGGCCGTAGCAGGGGGTGCTGAAGGCGTGGTGGCTGTAGGAGTGGTTGGCGATCTCGAAGAGCGGGTCCGTGCCGATGGCCTTCGCCTGTGCCGGGTACTCCTCGGCCCAGCGCCCGGTCATGAAGACGGTGGAGGGCACCTTCAGCCGGCGCAGCAGCCCGATCAGCTCCGGATTGTCGAAACGCTCGCCGGAGGCCGCCCGGGGGCCCTGATCGGCCGTCATATCGGCGTCGAACGTCAGCGCCACGACCTTGTCCGCCGCGGCCTTCTCCGCCGCGCCGCCCGCCGCGCCCCCGCCCGTCGGTCGCCTCTCGAAGACCGGAGTGCGGCCCGCCGGACCCGGCGCCATCGTGGGCGGCTTCCTCGGCGGCGCGGGCGTGGCGGGCCCCGGGGTGGGCGGGGGAGCGGGTGCGGGGGCGGAGCCCCCGCACCCGGCCAGGGCGGCGCAGGCCAGCACCCCCGCGACCGCCAGGAACGTCGTCTTCCGTGCAGTAGTGATCACTCACGGAAAATATCCGACATTCCAGTCATATCTTCTGACGGCGCTCCGGCGCTCCGGTGATCCAGGGCGGACCCCGGATCACCGGAGCGCCGCGGCTACCTCAGCACCACGGCCCCGTCACCGCGAACGTCGTCCCCGGCGTGTAGCAGTTCACGTACATCGTCGAACCGTCCGGGGAGAAGGCCACCCCGGCGAACTCCCCCCACTCCGGCTCCTCGGGCGTCCCGATGTTCTGCCGCCCGCGCGCCATCGGGTACACCTCGCCGCGCCGGGTCACCCCGAGCACGTGCTGGGCGCCGCCGCCGTCCTCACAGACCATCAGCCCGCCGTCGGCCGCCAGGCAGATGTTGTCGGGCGACTCGCCGGGCAGCTGGATGTCGGTGTCCGGGCCGAAGACCACGACCAGCGTGAGGCGGCGCCTCCGCGGTTCGTAGCGCCACACCTGGCCGTAGTGGTCGGCCGCCGAGCCGTCGTCGCTGCGGGCGAAGCTGGACACGAAGTAGACGGACGAGCCGCCCCAGTAGCAGCCCTCCAGTTTCTGCGCGTGCGTGATGCCCTTCGGGCCGAAGTCCTGGAAGCGGATCGCGGTTTCCGCGGCCAGCGGATCGGGTACGGGGGCCCACTCGATCCGGTCGAAGCTCGTGCCGGTCTCCAGGACGGCGGAGAGATCCGGTACGCCCGGCACCCGCATCGCCTCCAGCGCCCCGCCCGCCCGCAGCGAACCGGTGCCGCCGAGCGGCTTCTCGGGAAGGAAGCGGTAGAAGAGTCCGAACGGCTTGTCGAACGCGTCCTCCGTCTCGTACACGATCCCGGACCTCGGGTCGACGGCGATCGCCTCGTGCTGGAAGCGGCCCATCGCGGTCAGCGGGACGGCCCCGGTGCGGCGCGGATCGGCGCCGTCCACCTCGAAGATGAAGCCGTGGTCCTTGGTGTACCCGTTGCTCCCGGCCCTGTCCTCGTTCTCCTCGCAGGTCAGCCAGGTGCGCCACGGCGTGGGCCCGCCCGCGCAGTTCACCGCCGTGCCGGCGATGGCGACGCGCTCACCGAGCACCCGGTTGCGGCCGTCCAGCTCCAGGGACGTCACGCCGCCCTTGGCCATCGGGTCGTAGGTCAGTCCCTCGACGGTCGGCACACCGGTCCTGGCGGTGTGCCGGTTCTCGTGGTTGCGGACGAGGTGGACCCGCCCGTGGCGGCCGGGCAGCGCGGCCATGCCGTCGTGGTTGCCGGGCACCGGCCCCTCGCCGGAGCGCAGAGGCTCGCCCTCCCGGGACAGCACCCGGTAGCGGAAACCTTTCGGCAGGTCGAGCAGGCCGTCCGGGTCGGGGACGAGAGGACCGTAGCCGTTGTGGCCGCGCGCGGCGGCCGTGCCCGCGAAGAGTTCGGAGAAGGCCCCGGTGAAGGCGATCGCGGCGGCTGCGCCGCTGCCTGCCAGGACCTGGCGTCGGGTGGCGGTGGGGCGGGGTGCGGATGACATGAGGTGACTCCCTGCTGGCGGACAGGTGAAGTGACCCGCACGTGTGTAGCACGCACAAAGGCGCGGGGGAACCATGCGCGCCCCCGCGCCCGTGTCGTTGCCGGGACGGCCCCGACGCCGGCGGCCGTCCGAGGCAGGTCAGGCCAGCGAGGCCGACAGGGTGATCGTCGTGCCCGTCAGCGCCTGGCTGACCGGGCAGTTCGCCTTGGCGTCCTCGGCGGCCTTCACGAAGCCCGCCTCGTCGAGACCGGGGACCTCGCCCTGGACCGTGAGGTGGATGCCGGTGATGCCGGTGCCCGGCTGGAAGGTGACCTCGGCCTGCGTGTTCAGCTTGGTCGGCGGGGTGCCGGCGGTGGCGAGGCCGTTGGACAGCGCCATCGAGAAGCAGCTGGAGTGCGCCGCCGCGATGAGCTCCTCGGGGCTCGTCCTGCCGTTCGCCTTCTCCGAGCGGGACGGCCAGGAGACGTCGTACTCACCGATGCCGGAGGAGTCGAAGGTGACGACCCCCTTGCCCTCGATCAGGTTGCCTTCCCAGACCGTGTGCGCCTGACGCGTGGTAGCCATGCTGGATCCCTTCGAACGGTGTGCGCGGTTGTACGGGACATGCGGTTGTACGGGATGTGCGGGGCGCACCGGCGTGCGCTGTGCCCCATCGCGTTACGCCCCCGAACCTACTGGGCCACCAGCCCCTTCGCGTCACGCGCCAGCGCCGTCAGCCGGGAGATCGCCCGGAAGTACTTCTTCCGGTACCCGCCGTTCAGCATCTCGTCACTGAACAGCTGGTCGAACGGCAGCCCCGAGGCGAGCACCGGGACCTCCCGGTCGTACAGCCGGTCGGCCAGCACCACCAGGCGCAGCGCGGTCGACTGGTCGGGCACCGCCGTGACCCCGGTCAGGCAGACCGCGCCGATGTCGTCGGTCAGCGCGCCGTACCTGCTCGGATGGACCCGTGCCAGGTGGTCCAGCAGCCCGGGGAAGTCGTCGAGGGACGCGCCCGGCGTGGCGTACGCGGCCCGGGTGACCTGCTCGTCGTCGTACGGCGGCGGGGCCTCGGGCAGACCGCGGTGCCGGTAGTCCTCGCCGTCGATGCGCAGCGGGCGGAAGTGCGCGGACAGCCCCTGGATCTCGCGCAGGAAGTCGGCGGCGGCGAACCGGCCCTCACCGAGCTTGCCCGGCAGCGTGTTCGAGGTCGCGGCGAGCGCCACCCCGGCCTCCACGAGCCGGCTGAGCAGCGAGGACACCAGCACGGTGTCGCCCGGGTCGTCCAGCTCGAACTCGTCGATGCACAGGAGCCGGTGCCCGCTGAGGGTCCGTACGGTCTGCTGGAAGCCGAGGGCGCCGACCAGGTTCGTCAGCTCCACGAACGTGCCGAACGCCTTCAGCGACGGCTCGGCGGGCGTGGCGTGCCAGAGGGAGGCCAGCAGGTGGGTCTTGCCGACGCCGTAGCCGCCGTCGAGATACACCCCGCGCGGCCCGGTCGGGGCGGCCGGCTTCCTGCCGAACCACTTGCGGCGCCCGGAACCCGTCGCGTGGGCCCCGCCGAGACCGGCGGCGAAGTCCGCCAGGACCGTGACCGCCTCGCTCTGGCTGGGCTGGTTCGGGTCGGGGACGTACGTGTCGAAGCGCACCGAGTCGAAGCGCGGCGGCGGCACCATCTCGGCGACCAGACGGTCTGCGGGGACGTGCGGTTCGCGGGCGCACAGGGACAGCGGGGCCGCTTCGGCAAGGGGGCTCTGCCCCGGAAACGCGGTGGATGACGACACAACGGTCCACCCTAAGGCCCATGCCAGACTGCATCCCATGCGAAGCCTGTTCCCTGTGACGGACCTGACAACGACGAACCCGGCGGGCGCCCCCGGCGGCGAGGTCCGCACCGGCCCGCCGGCCGACCGCGAGTGGAGCCTCGACGAGCTCGCGGACGCCTACGCCTACCCGGTCGGCCCCAAGGCCGGCGCCCCTTGGCTGCGCGCCAACATGGTCTCCACCCTCGACGGGGCAGCCCAGCACGACGGCCGCTCGCAGGGCATCTCCTGCGCGGCGGACATGCGGATCTTCGGCACCCTGCGGGGCCTGGCCGACGTGGTGATCGCCGGGGCCGAGACCGTACGCCTGGAGGGGTACCGTCCGGCCCGCGCCCGGGAGGCGTTCGCCGCGCGGCGGGCGGGAGCCGGGCAGGGCCCCGCCGCCGCCGTGGCGGTGGTGACGGGCTCCCTGGACCTCGACTTCTCGCTGCCGCTGTTCACCGAACCGGTCGTCCCGACCCTCGTGGTGACCGGGGCCGGGGCCCCCGCCGACCGGATCGAGGCTGCCCGGAAGGCGGGCGCCGAGGTGGTGATCGCGGGCGAGGGCGCCCGGGTGGACCCGGCCCGTGCCGTGCGGGAGCTGGCGGACCGGGGGCTGACCCGGCAGCTCACCGAGGGCGGGCCCCGGCTGCTCGGCCAGTTCGTGGCGGCCGGTGTGCTGGACGAGCTGTGCCTGACCGTCTCCCCGATGCTGACCGCCGGCGGCGCCCAGCGGATTGCGGGGGGCCCCGGGGTCGCGGTGCCGGAACGTTTTTTCCTGGCATCGCTGCTGGAAGAGGCCGGGTTCCTCTTCACTCGGTACCGTCGGACCGACAGTTAGCGGAATTTCCCGTTCCGCTTAGCTCCGGCTGGGCACACTTATCCCTGCAGTCCCCGTGGAACCACGGGGAAGGATGGTTTCAGCAAACGACCGTCGACGGTCGAGCCGGCAGTCGACGAGACGAAGAAGCGGAAGGGCGCCTGTCGTGTTCACAAGCGTTTTGATGATCGAGAAGCCGCTCACTCCCGAGGACGTGGAATTCGTCACCACCCTCCACGGCGAGGAGCGGATCTCGTTCGTCGTTCTGTTGCAGCCGCGCGGCGACCAGGCCGATGTCCTGCTGCGCGCGATCGACGACGTGGCGATGGGGGAACTGAAGGAAGCGGTCCGCGAGGCGGAGAAGCCGGAAGGCAAGGAGGCCCGCGAACCCGCCGAGATCGGTCTTGAGTACTCTCTACGGGCCCTGCGCGAGGCGGGCTCCGAAGCGGTCGGACAAGTGATCGAGGATCACCCTCTGGACAAACTGACGACCGTCGTCGAGGAGGCCGGCGCGGACGAGGTCATCGTCCTGACCGCCCCGCACTACGTGGAGGAGTTCTTCCACCGCGACTGGGCCTCCCGCGCCCGGCACAAGGTCGGCGTCCCGGTGCTCAAGCTCTTCGCGCACAGCGAATAGGCTGGGCGCGCGGTCCGGGTCGGCCCCCGGCCGCACGTCCGAACCGCAGCGACCACGCAGGAGCACAGATGGCACCCGGCATTCCCGCCGCCATGGAACGACCCCACTTCATCGGCATCGGCGGCGCCGGAATGTCGGGCATCGCGAAGATCCTCGCCCAGCGCGGAGCGAAGGTGGCGGGCAGCGACGCGAAGGAGTCCGCCACCGCCGAGTCCCTGCGGGCGCTGGGGGCGACCGTGCACATCGGACACGCCGCGGCCCACCTGGCCGACGACGCGTCCTGCGTGGTCGTCTCCAGCGCCATCCGCGCGGACAACCCGGAGCTGCTCCGGGCGAACGAGCTGTCGATCCCCGTGGTGCACCGCTCCGACGCGCTGGCCTCCCTGATGAACGGCCTGCGCGCCATCGCGGTCGCCGGCACCCACGGCAAGACGACCACGACGTCGATGCTGGCCGTCGCCCTCTCCTCGCTGGGCCTGTCCCCCTCCTACGCCATCGGCGGCGACCTGGAGGGCCCCGGCACCAACGCCACCCACGGTGAAGGGCCCATCTTCGTCGCGGAGGCGGACGAGAGCGACCGCAGCTTCCAGAAGTACGACCCCGAGGTCGCGATCGTCCTCAACGTCGAGCTGGACCACCACGCGAACTACGCCTCGATGGACGAGATCTACGACTCCTTCGAGACCTTCGTCGGCAAAGTCGTCCCCGGCGGCACCCTGGTCGTCTCCGCCGACCAGCCCGGCGCGGTCGAGCTGACCCGCCGGGTCCGCGACCTCTCCGACCTCAAGGTCGTCACCTACGGCTCCGCCGAGGACGCCGACGTCCGCGTGCACAAGGTCACCCCGCGCGGCCTGACCAGCGAGGTCACGGTCCTGCTGAACGGGAAGCTCCTCACGTTCACCGTCTCCGTACCCGGCAGCCACTACGCCCACAACGCCGTCGCCGCACTCGCCGCCGGGGTCGCCCTCGGCATCCCGGCCCACAACCTGGCCTCCGCGATCGGCAGCTACACCGGGGTCAAGCGCCGCCTCCAGCTCAAGGGCGAGGCGGCGGGCGTGCAGGTCATCGACTCCTACGCCCACCACCCCACTGAGATGGCCGCCGACCTGGAGGCCATGCGCGGCGCCGCCGCGGACGCCCGCATCCTGGTCGTCTTCCAGCCGCACCTGTTCTCCCGGACCCAGGAGCTGGGCACCGAGATGGGCCAGGCCCTCGCGCTGGCCGACTCCTCCGTCGTCCTGGACATCTACCCGGCCCGCGAGGACCCGATCCCCGGCATCACCAGCGCCCTGATCATCGACGCGGCGAAGGCGGCGGGCGCCGAGGTCACCGCCGTCCACGACCAGGCCGACGTCCCCGCCGCCGTCGCGGGAATGGCGAAGCCCGGCGATCTCGTTCTCACCATGGGAGCGGGCGACGTCACCGACCTCGGCCCGCGCATCCTGGACCACCTGTCGAGCTGAGGAGCGGGACGTGTCGTACGACGTCGAGAAGCCGGACGAACAGTGGCGGGCCGAGCTGAGCCCCGCCGAGTACGCGGTGCTGCGCCAGGCCGGAACCGAACCCGCGTTCAGGGGTGAGTACACCGACACCAGGACGGCGGGCGTCTACTCCTGCCGGGCCTGCGGGTCGGAGCTGTTCCGCTCCGACACCAAATTCGAGTCCCACTGCGGCTGGCCGTCCTTCTACGACCCGAAGGACACCGACGCGGTCGAACTGGTCGAGGACCGTGCCCACGGGATGGTCCGCACCGAGGTGCGCTGCGCCCGCTGCGGCTCGCACCTGGGCCACGTCTTCGAGGGCGAGGGCTACCCGACGCCCACGGACCAGCGCTACTGCATCAACTCGATCTCGCTGACGCTGGCGCCGGACGAGAGCTGAGCCCGGACGGCAGCGTGCCCCCGCCCCGGAACACAGGGCGGGGGCACGCTGCCGTCCGGGGGCGCGGCCACCGGACGGTCACCCCTCGCCGTCGCCGCTCCCGGCCGCCTCGGAGCGCAGGAGCGGGTGGATCACGCCGGGGAAGACCCTGGCCCGTACGACCTCCTCGGCCGACCCGCCCCGCACGACGGTCTCGGCGACCCCCCAGGGCCGCCCGGCCAGGTGGACGGTCAGGGTGTAGAAGGCGGAGCAGCCGGTGCACTCGTAGCGGTCGGCCCAGGTCTCGACCTCGGTGGTGGAGCCCGGGTAGCGCTTCACATGGCGGTGGGTCGCGTGACACCGGTCGCAGGTCTCGCCCGGCTCACAGGTCCCGCCGCACGGACAGGGAACGTCGAAGGAGTCCGCGGGCGTCCAGCGCTGGACGAGGACGGCCTCGCGGGTCGCGCCCATGTCCTTCATGGCCTTGAGGTTGCGGGCGGCGACGACGTAGGACTCGCCGGTGGCGGTCATCCGGTCACGGATGACGTCCTTGCGTCCACGGTTGGTCGTCATGTTGCTCCTCCTGGGTTCACGCAGCCCGCCAGGAGGCCCATGAGTCAATCAGTCAGTACCTCTTTACGTTACCCGCCCGGCACCGGCGCACCGACCGGGCCTTCCGCCGGTCGGTGCGAGCTTCGAAGCGCGTCGAGGTTCATGGCGACGGGGACGGCGTGGGACCCGGCTTCGCGGGGTGCGCGCCGTCCGGGAAGACGTGGCCGGGCGCGGCGGGGCGGGATCGGCGGGGCCCGCGCTGGCTCGGCCGACGCCGAGGACGGAGCCGTACGCGCCGCTGGCCCCAGCGCGCGATGGTGGCACTGGTGTACTGCGCGAGCGCACCACACCCGGGGACTGGCTGACCGTCCTCTGTCTGCCAGGCAGGCATACGCACCCGACCTCACCCCGCCGAAGGCATCTGCTCCCCATTGCGTCGCGGCCGGCTCTCCGACGACACCACGAGCCGAACCTCAGTGGTCGGCGCAGATGTCCTCGACGGGAAGACTTGCGCGTTCCGTGCCCGGCTCGTGGATCCCCGCCACTGGCCTGGCGTACAGGCCCTCATACTGGGGCAAGCTGTCCCAGCGGCACATGGCGTCGGCCCAACGGTCGGCCCACTTCTGCAGCTCCTGGAGCTTGGTGGCCTCGGCGAGCTCGGTAAGGCGCTTTACGTGGACCGAGTGATACACGTTGGTGTTCTTGCCGTCGATCTTCTTGACGAAGTTCGTCGGGTAGACAGTTTTGTTCACCACGTCCCAGGGGACCTGAAGATCAGGAGAGTCCGGGCCTACCTGTCCGATCTCAATCCACTCGCCCTTCACAGGGGACGACGACAAGGGATCGTACTCTCCGACGTATGCCTCGACGGCAGTGCTTTTCGAGACGTCGATCGACAGGGTGTTCTTCTTCGGGAAGGATGCCTTTGACAAGACCAGGTTGACCTGCCGTTTATCAACGCGATGGTTCTGCCACCGTGACGGCTCCTTCGCAGAGGCGAGACCGAAATCGCCTTCTCCTGGCACGGAAACGGTGACATCCTCAAGATCGCTGCCCACTGTGCGGACGTAGAGGAACCCGGTCAGACCGTACCGGGAATTCGCCACGTCTGGCGCATCGTAGAGCGGCAGTAGTTTCGCCATGGTCCGGGAGGACTCCAGGACGAGATCACGTGCGCGTTCGTCTCCGGAAGCGAGCCAGTACTGCCAGGAGGAGGCCAGTGCTGACTGCCACCCGTTGAGGATATAGCTGTTGGGTTGCTGCGGTACCTCGGCGATGGAGACACCATGCGAGTCCCGGTACAGCACGCCGTCTTTCTCTGCCGGGACGGTGAGCGCAAGGAATGCCTTCTCCGCCGCGTCCAGCAGTTCCTGGTCCTTCAGGAGTGCGCCGACATCGTGCAGGCGGTTGGCGTAGTAGCCCTGAGTGAGCGCGGAGTAGTGGCGCTCGTAGAGTCGGCTGCCGCCTCCCGGTTCATACCAGAATACAAGGGAATTCTCGTGCGGCACCATTCTTTCCACGGCAGCGTGGGCGACTGTGCTGAGAGCCTTCTTGAGGGCGGGTGTGGGATTGTCCTGATACTGCTTCAGGTAATCCTGGAGCACGTAGGTCGGGTAGATCGGGTGCTCGTAGACAGTTCCGTCGCCCGCATCCTTGCCCGGGTATCCGTCTTCTGTCCAGGCGATCTTGTAAAAATCCTTAGCCATGTAGGAAAAGCCGTCCGAGAAGGCTGGCATTGCCTTTTCGCGACTCGCTGAGATAGAGGTGCCGGCTTCCTCGGGTGCCGTGTCCCCCATGGTGCAGCCGGACGCAATCATAAGTGCAGCCACCGCTGTTGCGGCGAATCTCGTACGTATCATGCGGCTCCGCCTTTTTTGAGGAGAATTCATATGTAGCTGCCGTGTTCCTTGAGGGTCCTCCATCTTAGCCTCGATCTTGCGTGAGGATCCGCAGACGGAACGGGTGGTCCTTTCGCTTTCCGGGGCCGGTGGTGGGAAGGCCGGCGGCCCGGGCGGCCCGGATCCGGTCCTCCGTGCGGGCCCGTAGCCGGTGACGGGGCTGGAGCTCGGCGATCGGCCGGACGGGGCTGTTGGTCAGGAAGCGGGTGATCCGTATACCGTCCGTGTCCGTGTTCCCCAACTGGGCCCCGGAGTGGGGGTGTTCCTTTCGGGCGAGCAGTCGCATGCGGAGGGCCTTGTCGGGATCGTGGACGCCCCACGGCTTCCGCCACGGGCTCCATGCCTGGGACATGGTCCGGTCGAGGGCGGTCTCACGGACCGCTTCGATCAGCAGGACCGCCCCGGCCTGCGAGACGACACGGCGGCTGTCGTCCTGGCGCGGACACGGGGTCGGTCCAGGCATGGCTGCCGGGAACGGTCGCCTCTGATGCCGACCCGAGTGGGTCGGACCGTTTCGCCGAGGACCTTGCGGCCTTCATCGCAATACTGTGGGACGCCGAGACGTGGGGGCGGCGTTTTTGTGGCGAGAACCGTGGCGGCGTTCCCGCTCACCACGACGATGGGACGGCGAAGACCTTCGAGGAGAGTGTGGGGCTGCTCGACGTGCCCAGGCTGCACCGAGTATGCGGTAAACGCCGGGAGTTGCCACGCACGGCCGCCAACGTGATGAGCCATGGTGACTTGATTCCCGGCAACGTACTGGTCACGGGAGAGCGGCTCAGCGGCGTACTCGACACCGGCGACTTCGGCCCGGCCGGCCCTGCGCCGGATCTGACCAGCGCCTGGCACCTGTTGCAACCGGGCCCACGGGAAGTGCTCCGGCGGGCGCCGGCATGCGACGATCTGGAGTGGGAGCGTGGCAACGCATGGGCCTTCGCGCAGGCGACGGGTCTTGTCCGGTACTACGTCGAGAGCGATCCGACGATGAGCAGAATGGGGCGCCGGACACTCGACCGCATTGCTGCACCATCTCCATGCCATGACAACGAGGGCCCCGGCCGGCCGTGGGCAGGGGATGTGGCCGATGCCGGCATGGACGTCTTTCCCGTACGCATCATCGAGGGGCTATGACCGATTACCTGCAGGCTGTCTTCGCCATGCTCGGGCCGGGAGCGGAACGCTTCGCCGACCCTGCGGCCTGGCTCAGTCTGGAGGAGGAACTCGGCAGGAAGCTTCCGGCGGACTACAAGCAGATCGTCGACGCCTACGCACCCGTGCAGATCAACGGACACCTCTGCCTTTCGCATCCGGCGTCCGAGTGGTGGAATCTGGGCGAGGAGATCCGCCGGGCGTCAAAGTCCTGGTCGGAGAGTGCATGGGAGTCCCACGTGACGGGGCCTGACGACGATCCACGCGTCTTCTGCCATCTCCCACAACTCAGCTTCGGCACCGCCGAGGGCCTGGTCCTCCTCGCCGCCACCGATCAGGGAGCCGCAGTCTTCGGAGCCCGGCAGGTCCACGGGTCCTCAAACGGTGTGGTGGTACAGGGAGAAGAAGGCGACTGGGCCGGGCACTCCATGACCTTCGCCGAGTGGCTGTACCGCTACCTGATCGGCGAGGAGATGACCGGCTGGGGCAGCGCGACCTTCTACCCAGGGCCCGTCCTGCTGGAGTACCCGTCGACCGGGCCGGGCCAGCACACCCGCGACGCCCACGGCCCGGAGCGCGGCATGTGAGCGGCACACCGCACGAGACGACCTCCTACGGGACAGCCATCAGCATGGGGCAGACGTGGCTCAGTCCCTGCGGTTGATGCTCTCGTCGCCGCCGGTCCCACCATCGCCTCCGCGCCGATCGTCGGCCCCTTCGGCCGGACCTTCACCCTTGCCGACTCCGACGGCTGCCAGGTGACGCTCCACGACCGCGCCCGAAGTGCCGGTCGAGCAGAGATGCGCGGACGGCGGAGGCCCGGCCCGGCCGGCGCCGCCGCCCCGCCGTGCGGCCGGTCCCGGCGGTCCTGGGCGGGTCAGCGCGTTGAGCGGGCGGCGTGGGCGGCGTCGAGGAGCTGGCGCAGGCGCAGGCCGTCCGCGGCGACGGCGGTGACGAGCGCGGCGGGGCCCGCGAGGGGGGTGAGGATCGCCAGTCCGTCCTGCGAGGCGTCGGCGAGGACCTGGGCAGCGCGTGGTTCCGCGTCGAGGGCGGGGTCCACGACGAGGACCTGGCCGGTCGCCCGGTGTCGGCCGAGCACCGCCGGGCCGTCCCAGCCGACGGCCCCCGGCCCGTAGTCCGCCTCCTGGTCGAGGAGTACGTCTCCGCCGCGACGGACGGTGAGCCGGGTGGTCACGCGGCCGGGTGGCTCGCCCGTGCGTCCGAGCACCTGCTCCTCGCGCAGGACGAGCCGTGCGGTGGGGGCGAGGTCGATCGTCCAGCTCTGCCGCAGATTGCTGCCGGCGGCGCTGATCAGGGGTTTGGGCAGCCAGCGGAGTTCCGCGTGGTCCGCCACGGTCAGGTGTACGTCATAGGTGGCGGGCGCGGCGGTGGGGCCTCTCAGGGCGAGGGTCGCCGCCGCGGAGGTGACGTGCAGGGAGGCGCCCTGCTGGGCGGTGGCTTCGATGCGCAGCCGGTCGCCGCCGAGCGGGGCGCTCATGGCCCCGACGACGCACACCCGCGCTTCGGAGCCTCGTGAACGCAGACGCCGGAGCTCGAAGGGACCGTCGCCGTCGAGGACGGGCAGGACGGTGCCGCCGCCCCTCGCGGCGGCCGTGATGCGGGCCGTGGCCCGTACGCCGATGGCGGCTGCGACGGGGTCCGTCGGCGCGGAGGGTGCGGTGGCGAGGGTCATGCGGAGCCTGCGGCCCAGCCGGTGAGCCGCTCGCGGACCCAGTCGGCGACGGGCTTCACACCGCCCTCCTCCTTGAGCGAGGTGAAGGCGACCGGGAGGCCGCCGCGCTGGGCCTCGGCGTCGCGCGCCATGGCTTCCACGTCGGAGCCGACGTAGGGGGCGAGGTCGGTCTTGTTGACGACGAGGAGATCGGCGGTGGTGACGCCGGGGCCGCCCTTGCGGGGGATGTCGTCGCCGCCGGCCACGTCGATGATGAAGATCTGGGCGTCGGCCAGGCCCTTGGAGAAGGTGGCGGTGAGGTTGTCCCCTCCCGACTCCACCAGGATCAGGTCGAGGGCGCCGACCGTCTCCTCCAGTTCCTCGACGGCTTCGAGGTTGGCGGAGATGTCGTCGCGGATCGCGGTGTGCGGGCAGGCCCCCGTCTCGACGGCCTGGATGCGCTCGGGCGGCAGGACCGCCTGCCGGAGCAGGAAGTCGGCGTCCTCACGGGTGTAGATGTCGTTGGTGACCACGGCGATGGACACTTCGGTGCGCAGGGCCCGGCAGAGGGCGGCGACGGTGGCGGTCTTGCCGGAGCCGACAGGGCCGCCGAGGCCGATGCGCAGGGCACGGCGGGTGCCGTCGGGGCGCTCGGGGGAGGGGGCGCTGTAGGTGTGGCGGTGCGGGTACTTCGCGTCGAGGTCGTGGTCGAGGTGCATCCGGATTCCTTGGGTGATGTCTCGTGTCGCGTCGGGTGGGGTCAGGAGGCGAAGAGGCGTGCGGGCCGGGTGGCGTGCGACTGGGCGCTGATGTCCAGCAGCGGCGCTGAGGCCGCGGGCAGGGCGTCGATTCCGTCCGCCGGGACGCGTCGGGCCGCGGCGGTGGCGGCCGCGGCGACGCGGTCGAGTTCCGGAGCCAGGCGGGCCAGCACCGTAGTGGCGTCGAACGGGTCCAGGCTCAGCAGCCGGACCGTCGCGGTGGCCGGCCCGCTGACGGTCTCGTACACCGCCGCGTAGGCGGCGTCCCCCGGTTCGAGTCCGGCCGACCGGGCGGCCACGCCCAGCACCACCGGCTGGTGTGCGCCCCGGGGGCGGGCCGCCGCGAGCGCGTCGAGTTCGGCCGACGGCCATGTGGCGCGGGCCGCCCGCATCATCTGCCGGCCCAGCTTGCGGGCGGTGTTCCGCAGAGCGGCCACAGGAGTGCGGGCGTCGGCCGCCCGGTCCAGGGCCACGGGATCGTGCCCGGCGGCGGCCGCGGCGGCCAGTGCCGCCGCGACTAGCCCGGTGGTGTGCAGACGCCCCCGGCAGAACTCCTCCAGCGTGCCGGCGTCCTTGATCCGGCCGGCCGTCACCGCTGGTTCGGCTCCGCCCGAGTGGGCGTGACCGCCGGCGGGGAACCGCCCGTCGGCCAGGATGAGCAGCGCGGCGCGGTTCATGCTTCATTCCTCTGGTTGACGGCTCGCCTCCTGGCTCCGGGAGGCGCGGTACTCCTGTGCCGCGGAAGGCTCAGAAGAGGAAGTAACGCTGAGCCATGGGGAGTTCGGTGACATAGGAGCGGTCGACGATGTGGCCGTCGACGAAGGTCGTCACGTCGGTCACCTTCGCTCCGCCGATGACGACCTCATAGGTGTCGGGATCGATGCGGACGTGCGGAGTGGCGTGGTTCTCCTTCATGTCCGCCTTCTTGACGTCGCGCGTACCGGTGATCGCCTTGAACCGCTTGTTGAGCTTGGAGCCCTCGGCCAGGCCGTTCCCGATGGCCCGTTCGGTGACGAAGTTGTAGGAGAGGGAACCGGGCGCCAGGCCGGTGGCCCCCCACACGGGGCGGGGGAGGACGGGCTGAGGGGTGGGGATGGACGCGTTGGCGTCGCCCACCTGCGCATAGGCGATCTGGCCGCCCTTGATGACCAGGTGGGGCTTGACTCCGAAGAACTTCGGTTCCCACAGGACCAGGTCGGCCAGTTTCCCGGTCTCCACGGAGCCGACGACGGCGTCGATGCCCTGGGCGAGCGCCGGGTTGATGGTGTATTTCGCGACGTACCTGCGGGCGCGCCGGTTGTCCGCCAGGGGCGGCCGGGGCTCCGGGGTGGTGTCCGCCGCCGTTGCGTCCCGCGCCGCCTCGGCCTTCGGGGCGGTCTCCGGCTCGTCCCGGGGCTGGTCTTCTTCGAGGAAGCCGCGGCGGACCTTCATGACGTGGGCGGTCTGCCAGGTACGCATGACCATTTCACCGATGCGGCCCATCGCCTGGGCGTCCGAGGACATGATCGAGATGGCGCCGAGGTCGTGGAGGATGTCCTCGGCGGCCATCGTGGAGGGCCGGATGCGGGAGTCCGCGAAGGCGAGGTCCTCCTCGACCTTCGGGTTGAGGTGATGGCAGACCATCACCATGTCGAAGTGTTCCTTGACCGTGTTGACGGTCAGGGGGCGGGTGGGGTTGGTGGAGGCGGGCAGTACGTTCGGCTCGCTCACCATCTTGATCATGTCGGGAGCGTGGCCGCCTCCGGCGCCTTCGACGTGGAAGACGTGGATGGAGCGGCCGTCGATGGCGCCGATGGTGTCCTGGACGAACCCGGCCTCGTTCAGCGAGTCGGCGTGCAGGGCGAGCTGCACCCCGGTCTCCTCGCACACCTCCAGGCACCGTTCGATGACCGCCGGCGTGGCGCCCCAGTCCTCGTGGATCTTCAGGCCGAGGACACCGGCGTCGATCTGGGCGAGCATCGACTCCTTCGACATGGTGGCGCCCTTGCCGAGCAGTCCGATGTTGACCGGTGCGCTATCCAGCGCCTCGAACATACGGCTGACGTGCCACGCGCCGGGAGTGACCGTGGTCGCCGTGCTGCCCTCCGCCGGGCCCGTGCCGCCGCCGATGAGCGTGGTGACACCCGCCGCCAGTGCCTCGCGGACCTGGTCGGGGCAGATGAAGTGGACGTGGGTGTCGATCCCGCCGGCGGTGAGGATTCTGCCCTTGCCCGAGATGACCTCGGTGTCCGGGCCGACGACGAAGTCGGTGGGCCGGGGGCCGATGCCGTTGTGCGGCTCCGCGCCCTCGTGGAGGGGGTTCATGGTCTCGGGGTTGTACGCCTTGCCCAGGGCGACGATGTTCCCGTCGCGGAGGGCGACGTCCGTCTTGACGATGCCCCAGTGGTCCAGCACGACCACGCCCGTGATGACCGTGTCCGGAGGGCCGGCCATCGCGGGGCCGGCCGGCTTCCCGGACGGGGCCGTCATCGGGTCGCGCGGCACGACGGACTGCCCCATCGACTCGCGGATCACCTTGCCCCCGCCGAAGACCATCTCGTTCCCGCTGCGTCCGGGGCCGCCCGACCAGTCGTCCTCGATCTTGATGCTCAGCGCCGTGTCGGCGAGACGGATACGGTCACGGGTCGTCGGCCCGAACCGGTCCGCGTAAGCCGGGCGCGTCAGCGGATCGAAGGCCGTCGGCTCCTCCCGGCAGCAGGAGCAGTCCGGGCACTGCGCGGTGGTACTCACACCTGCTCCTTGGAGAACGAACCCTTGACCTTGTCGAGCGAGCCGTTGACCTTCTCGGGCAGGCCCTCGACCCTGCCGCGCAGACCGTGGACCACACGGGCGCCTTCGATGGGGACGAGCTGGACCTTCTCGGTGATGCCGGGCTCGAAACGCACCGAACTGCCGGCGGGGACGTTCAGACGCCTGCCCCACGCCTCCTTGCGGACGAACGACAACCCGTCGTTGGCCTCGGCGAAGTGGTAGTGGGAGCCGACCTGGATGGGCCGGTCGGTCGGATTGGCGACCATCAGCTCCGTCACCCGGCCCTGCTGCCTGCTGCGCTCGTTGAAGATCACCACCTCGTCCTCCTTCGCGGGGGAGAAGCCGACCTTCCCCGGCCAGGTGGCAGGCTCCTCGTCCTGGCCCGCCTCCGGGAACGGGCCGTGAACAGTGACCAGCTTCGTCCCGTCGGGGAACGTGGCCTCCACCTGGACGTTCTCGATCATCTCGGGGACGCCCTCCATGACCTCCTCCCGCGACAGCACCTTGCGGCCGGACGACATCAGCTCGGCCACGGTCCTGCCGTCCCGCGCCCCTTCGAGCACATGCACGATCAACAGCGCCATGGTCTCGGGGTAGTTGAGCAGCACGCCGCGGGCCCGGCGCTTCTCCGCCACGTCGGCGGCCACGTGCATCATCAGGCGTTCTTGTTCGTGTGGGGTGAGGTGCACAGATAAGTCCCTGCATCGGCTTCCGCCCAGGACTCCTGTCCTGGGCCGCGAGTAGGAGACGCGGCCCCACGCGCAACCACTGCCCGGGAGGCTCCACGGCCTTGTTTCCGGTGCTCCGGACGCGGCGCGGCGCGGATGCCATCCCTGACTGTCCTTGGCCGTCCTGGCCGTTCAGCCCCGACTCGACGTGGGTCCATCATGATCACGCGGACAGTGCCGAAACCACGTACGGCGCATGGGGCACCCGAACGAGTGACTGGCGGGGTGGGGGAGTTGACGGCAGAGGGCGGCAGGGCCGGGGGCCGTCCGGCCGTTCCGCCCGCGTGGTCGGGGACCGTCCGGCCGGCGATGCGGGCGGGACGGCCGGCCATGGGCCGCCCGCCCGGAAGGGTCTTGTCCGGCCGGACGGCCCGGCCGGTTCGCGGCACACCGGGCCGACGGTGTCCATCCCTCCTGGGTGGCACCGGGTTCCGGACAACCGTCTTCCCGGACGCGGGCTCACCGGCCCGGCGGAGCGGAGGCGCCATCGAATCAAACATCGCTTTTCAGATGATCTGGGTTGCTGATCGGGATATTGAACCGTTTGGGACGTCTTCCCGCCCGCCAAATACCTCCTTGCAACATCCGGCAAGAAGAACGGGTTCGACATGGCTGAGTGGAAGCAGATCTCCGGGTCGCTGAAGGCGATCGACGCCGGGTCCCGGACCAGCGTGTGGGGCGTCAACTCCGGTGACGGGATCTACAGTCACACCAACAACGACAGCAAGCCGTGGGTCTCCGTCCCCGGCGCTCTGAGCGATATCGGGGCCGGGACCGACGGCACCGTGTGGGGTGTCAACGCCGGCGGGAACATCTACCGCTACACCGGCGACCAGAGCGCCACCCACTGGAAGCTGATCAGCGGTTCGCTGGCCCGCATCGCTGTCGGTTCACGGACCAACGTGTGGGGCGTGAACTCCGGCGGCGGGATCTATCGGTACACCAACAACGACGCCGCACCCTGGGTGAACATCCCCGGGTCCCTCAGCGACATCGGTGTCGCGGCGGACGGCACCGTGTGGGGCGTGAACGCCGGCGGGAACATCTACCGCTACACCGGCGACCAGAGCGCCACCCACTGGAAGCAGATCAGCGGCTCGCTGTCCCGGATCTCCGTGGGCTCCCGGACCGCTGTCTGGGGCGTGAACTCCGGCGGCGGGATCTATCGGTACACCAACAACGACGCCGACCCGTGGGAGAACGTCGCCGGGTCCCTCAGCGACATCGGCGCGGCCGCCGACGGCACCGTGTGGGGCGTGAACTCCGGCGGGAACATCTACCGCTACACCGGCGACCAGCCCAGCTGACCGCCTCGCCGGGCGGCGGTGCCCGGCAGGAGCACTGCCGAGGCTCCGCCGCGCTGCCGGGCCCGGCGGGCGGACCGTGCGCTCCCGACCGGGCGCCCGCGCACCTTGTCCAGCGGCGAACGCCTGCGTCCGCTTCCCCACCGCTTCGCCCGGTCGGGCCATCAGGATCTTCTCGGCGTACGCGAAGGATGTGTGGGCGCCCGCCCGTCGCAGAGCTCAGCGCTTCGCCCCGCCCCCCGCCGCTCCCGGCCCGTCCCCCTATCCGGCCCGGCCCGGTCCGGCCCACCCTCGATCCGGCCAGGCCCGCCCCTTCCGGCGCCCGTCCCCGATCACCCGCCGCGACCGCGCCCGCTCACCCCCGCCGCACCCGCCCGGCGATCCGGCGGCCCAGCCGGCCCAGGGCGCTGACGCGGTTCCAGTCCCGAAAGGCGTCGGCCCGGCCGCTGCTGCCCGTGCGGCCCACCGTCTCCGCCACCTCCGCGACGGCCTGCGCCGTCATCCCGCGTACGGCGGGGCGCAGCACCTCGTCCAGGAGGGCGGCGGCCGTGGTCGTCCAGGCGGCTCCGGCGTGCGGATGGGCCGTCCAGACGGTGAAGCAGTCCGCCGCGTAGGCCGGCTGGGTGCGCAGTCGGGTTCGCACCGCTTCCGCGCGGGCGGTGCGGTCGTAGGCGGCGATGAGTTCGGCGTCCGCGCCGTGGACGAAGTCGTACAGCTCGGCCCCGGGGCGGTCGGGAGCCAGCAGCCGCTCGACCAGCGCGGCGTACGCCCGCTCCCGCAGCGCCGGTTCGACCGGCTCCGCCTGGGCGCACAGGGTGCGGACCCGCTCCGCCCAGCCGGGCTCCGGCGCCCCCGTGCGCAGTTCGCGGACGAGGTCCAGCAGGAGGAGGCCGGCCCGTTCGCGGCCGTCGATCTCCGCGGGGAAACCGCGCAGCAGGTCGTGGGCGAGCCCGGCCGCCTCGTCCGTGGCGGCGGCGGGCGCGCTGAGTGCCGCGTCGACCAGGCGCGCCCAGGTTCCGGCCGCCCGGTGCGCGTCCGAGGTGGCCGCGTCCAGCAGCAGCCGGGCCTCCTCGACCGTCGGGGCCCGGTCCTCCCAGACCAGGCCGGCCGCCGTGCGCAGCACGAGGGGCTCGGCGAAGGGTGAGATGCCGGCCGCGCGCAACACCCGGTGCCACACCGCCGCCCGGTCACCGCCCAGCGTGGCCATCGCCCCCGGCACCTCGGCGCACATCCGCAGCTGCGGCAGCGTCTGCGTCCCCGTGAACGGCAGCGGAACCCGCTCCAGGAACCGGGCCACCGCCCCGGGGTCCCGCGGCGCGGTCCTGTCCAGCGCACCGAGCAGCGCCGTCCGCACCTCGAACTGCTCGTCGAGCAGCTCCAGCAGGGCCGGTGCGAACGCCGGAGGCCCCGCGGGCCCCGCCGACGGCTCCGTGTCGCCGGCCGCGGCCTCCGCCAGGAGCGCGGGAGCCAGCCTGGCCGTGACGTCCGGCAGCAGCTCCGTGACGTCCACGTCCAACAGGCGGGCCACGCGCAGAAGTTGCACGGTCCGGGCCACCGAACGGGAGTCCGCCGGTTCGCTCAGCTCGGTCAGGGCCTCCGGCCCGAGCACCGCGGCGACCTCCGCCCCCTCCGGCCCCGTGAACGCGTCCCGGCGCGGAAGTTCCAAGGAGCCGTTGCCGCCCCGTACCGCCTCCGTGACCAGCATCGCCGCGAGCGGGGCCGTCACGGACGCCGGGCAGCGGCCCTCCAGCGCGCCGAACAACCGCCCCAACGCGTCGAATTCGAGGCCCGTACGGTCGTCGATCCCGGGGGAGGCGAGAGCCTCCACCAACTGGCCCGTCCGCTGGGCGTCCAGTGCGTACGGCCGTTCGGCGGCCCAGCCGGCCGCCGCCGCGCGCCCGCCGGGCCCGAGTGTGATCCCCGCGCACAGCGCCGTCACCGCCAACGGACCCGCGGCGAAAGGGGGTCCGGGGAGTTCGCGCGCCTGCCGGAAAAGCTCCGGCGACCGGCTCCGCCAGACCCGCGCCGCCGTCGTCGCCCACAGGTCTTCCGTGCCGCCCACCGGGGCCCGGCCCGCGCAGGTGTGCACCCGCAGCCCCGCGGCCCGTGCGGCCTCCGCGTCCTCGGGCAGCACCCCCGCCACCCGGGCGCCCGAACTCCCCGGCCGCCGGGTGTACGTGGTGAACGTCAGCCGCTCCGCGCTCTCCCTCGGCAGGGTGACGGAAGCGAGACCCAGCCACCGTGCCACGTCCGCGCACCGCCGCTCCACCAGCACCACAGGCAGCCCGTCGGCCCCCTCCGCGTCGCTCGCCCGGCGCAGATCCGCCAGGACGGCCGCGAGCCAGGGGCCGCGCGAGACGGCGAAGTCGTCGAGACCCTCGGAGACCGCCGCCGGACCCGGCGGCAGCGCCAGCGGGTCCGGTATCGCCCCGCCGGGCGTCACCGCCACCCAGTGCGGCGACCGCCACGCCTCGACCGGCAGCCGGCCGCCCGGCATCGGAACCCCCGGCGGCAGACGCACCGCGTGCGCGTGGAACCCGACGCGCCCCGCGCCGGCGACCCGCACCGGGACCGACCGGCACACCAGCCTGCTGCCGTCGGACAGTACGGCGGAGAGGAACATCTGCGGCAGGGAGCGCAGTTCGCCGTCGGACGGCCGGTCGGGGACGCCCTCGGGAAGCTCGTAGCGCACCAAGGGCTCGATCTCCGCCAACAGGGCCCCGGACACCCCCGGGCCGACCGCCGTGAACCGGCCCGCCGTGTCCCCGTCCCCCGGCGCGGCGGAGGTGTAGTGCACCTGTGCAAGGCTCATCTGTCGGCCCTCTTCGTCCTGCCGCGCCCGGTCCCCGTGCCCACCCCGTACGGCTGGGGTCGGGGGAGAAGTCCGCAGCCGCTGGGCGACGTTATCAAGGACGGGGGCCCAATCCCTACGCTGCGTCAAGCGCTGCCCCGAGGACCCTCGCCCTGCGTTGACCGCATGAGCGACGTGAGGCTGTCCGCGGGGGTGATCGAGCACCACGACACCGGTGGCGGCGGGCCCGCCGTCGTCCTCCCGCACGGGTGGCCATGGGCGGCTCGCCGCACGCTGACCCCTCGGGACCGGCCGGACGCCCTCGTCGAGCACATCGGCGCCTTCCCGGCGGAAACCGCCCGACGCCCGGCCCGGCGCCCCGGGAGGCGGCGCCGCCCATGTCCCGACGAGGTAACAGTCCCCCCGACGACCCCTGCCCGCCACGCCGCTCAAACCTATGATCGATGCGGCGTCGAGGAAGAACGGGGAAACGCTGTGACCTGTCATATGCCGTTAGGAGGGGCCCGGTTCGCGTTGCCCCTGGCCCTGGCGACCGTACTGCTCGCCGGCTGCTCCGGCACGTCGGACGAACCCGGCGGAGTGGAGAAGGGCGACGCTTCGGCGAGCGCGAGTCCCGGCCCCGGCGGCAAGGGGCCCGGGCCCTCGGCCAGTGACCAGGACGCATCCGAGCCCGACCCCGCCCGGCTCCCGAAGACCCGGGCCGAGGCACGCGACCTCATCGGCCGCGTCATCGCCGGCCCGGACAGCTTCGGGCCCGGCGTGGTGAAGCGGAATCCGTACGAGAGCGACCCGGCCACCTGGCCCGTGCTCGGGACCGACTGTGTCTGGCAGCAGCGGAAGCCCGGCCACAGCGTCCTGGCCACTCTCACCCGGTCGTTCGAGGCGCCCGCGGAGCCGGGCAAGGGGCCCGTGCGCCTCGCCGCCGTCGTCACCGTGCACCGCACCCGCGAGGACGCGACCTGGGAGATGGCCGAGTCGATCGAGGAGACCATGCGCTGCCCCACCCAGCAACTGCGCAAGGGCGAGACGATCGGATCCATGGTCGCCGCGGCGCTCCTCGGCGGTGAGAGCGCCCAGGACCACTCCGAGGACTTTCTCAGCGAGGTCGGGGAATTCCGGAGCGCCGAGCTGGGCGGGCCGCACTACTACGCCTGGCAGCAGGCGCAGACACTCCAGTTCACCGTCGCCGTGACCGGCAAGGGAGCGAAGGGCCGTACCGAGGACGAGATCGACACCTTCGTCAGCGAAGCCCAGGGCACCATGCTGTCCCGGCTCGAAAACGCCGTCGAGAAGCAGAGTTGAGGCCGGCGATGGACGACCTGCGATCCACTGATCCCGCCCGCATCGGCGGACACCGGCTCCTGGGCCGCCTCGGAGCGGGCGGCATGGGCGTCGTCTACCTCGGGCGCACCGACGCCGGCGCGCTCGCCGCCGTCAAGGTGATCCTGCCCGAATTCGCGGGGGACGAGGACTTCCGGACCCGCTTCCGACGCGAGGCGGAGGCCGCCCGCCAGGTCGACAGCCCCTGGGCCGTGCCCGTCACCGGCGCCGACACCGAGGGCGAACGCCCGTGGCTCGCCACGGAGTTCGTGCCCGGGCCGACACTGTCAGACGTCGTCGCCCGACGCGGACCGCTGCCCGTACGCAGTGTCACGGTGCTCGGCAGGCTGCTGTCCCGGGCCCTGGCCGCCGTGCACGCCGCCGGACTCGTCCACCGCGACGTCAAACCCGGCAACGTCCTGCTGACCGCCGACGGCCCCCGGCTGATCGACTTCGGGATCGCCCGCGCCGCCGACGCCACCGCCCTGACCGCCACCGGACTCGTGGTCGGCACCCCCGGCTTCCTCCCGCCCGAGCAGGCGTCCGGGAACACCGCCGGGCCCGCCGGCGACGTCTTCTCGCTCGGCTGCCTCCTCGCGTACGCGGCCACGGGCCGGCCGCCCTTCGGCAGCGGAGCCGTCGACGCCCTGCTCTACCGCACCGTCCACGACGCGCCCGACCTCGACGGCATAGCGGAGCCCGGGCTGCGCGCACTGCTGGAACGCTGCCTCGCCAAGGACCCGGCCGCCCGCCCGGAGGCCGCCGACCTCGACAGGCTGATCACCGAGGAGGCGCCGGCCGCGGAGGGAACCGACTGGCTGCCCGAGGACGTCGTCCTGGTCATCGCGGACAAGACCGCCGCCGTGCTGGCCCTGCCCGGCATCGACGCCACCGTCACCGAGGAGGCCGGCCCGCCGGAGCCCGCCCCCGGACGACGGCGGTTCCTGCTGTTCGCGGCCGGCGGCGCGGTGGCCCTCGGCGCGAGCGCCTTCGCCGCCGTACGGATCGGCGCCGAGGGGTCCGGCGGCGACGGCTCGGACGGCGCCCCCGGCGGCCGTCGCTGGATCATCGGCGTGCACGCCGACCTGACGGGGCCCCGGAGCGCCGCCGGACGCGCACAGGAGCGCGGTGTCCGGCTCGCCGTCGACCGCTTCAACGCCCAGGAGGGCCGGCCCTTCAGGCTCGCCGTGAAGGTCCTCGACGACGCGGGGGACGCCACCCGCTCCGCCCGAGTCGCCGAGGAGTTCGCCCGCGATCCGGAAGTGGCCGCGGTCGTCGGTCCCACGGACAACGCCACGACCGGGGCGGCGCTGGCCACGTACGACGACGCCGTCCTGCCGGTGCTGACGGTGTCGGCCCTGCAGATCACCTTCCCGCCACGGGCCAACGGCTCCTTCTTCCAGGCCGGTCCCTCCTACGCCTCCCTCTCGGCCCCCATCATCCACCGCCTCCTGCTGCGCCCCGACGTCGAGCGGCTGGGCATCCTGATCGACCGGTCCGGCGGGCAGGCGGCCTACCAGGCGGGCTATGCGACCAACCTGATGACCCCCAACCTCACCACCGGCACCACCCACCCCCGCGTGGTGCCCGCCGGGACGACCGAATTCGACCCCGTCGTCACCGACCTCCTCTCCCACCGCAGCGACGCCCTCTTCTACGCCGGTGACGCGGCCGGAGCCGCCCGGGTCGCCCGCGTCACGGCCGACCTCTCCTTCCCCGGACCCCGCATGGCCCAGCACACCGTCATGGGACCGGAGTTCCTGGAGCGGGCGGGCCCGGCGGCCGAGGGCTGGGAGTTCATCACACCCTTCACCGACGCCGGGGCCCCCGCCGCCGCGACGTTCGCCGCCGCCCACCGCAAACGCTTCGGCGCCGCGCCCGCCGCCTGGTCGGCCGAGGCGTACGACGTCGCCGGGCTCGTCGCCCGCGAACTGGCCGCCCTGGCCGAGCCGGCGGCGAAGAGCGCGAAGCCGGGCGCCGGGCCCTCGGGAAGCGGTCGCCCCACCCGTGCGCAACTCACCGCCGCGATCGCCGCCTCCCAGTACGAAGGCGTCTCCCGCACCTACGCCTTCGACAAGGATCGGCAGCAACTCGTGGGACAGGACGCCCACATGTACCGGGTGAAGGGCGGACGGTTCCGCTACCTCGGCGCGGCCCCGAAGCCGAAGGGCTGACGTGCGCCCCCTCATCACCGAAGACCCCCGTGCCGTCGGCCCGTACCGCACGCTCGCCCGGCTCGGCGCGGGCGGCATGGGAGTGGTCTATCTGGGGCGTTCGACGGGCGGGGCGCTCGCCGCGGTCAAGGTGATCCGCGCCGAGCACGCCGCCGACCCGGGGTTCCGGGCCCGCTTCCGCCGTGAGGCCGAGGCCGCCGCCCGGATCACCGGCCCGTGGGTGGTCCCGGTGCTCGGCGCGGACACCGAGGCCCGTGAGCCGTGGCTGGCGACCGCCTTCGTCCCCGGGCCCTCGCTGGCCGAGGTGGTCGCAGCCGGGGGCGGGCTGCGGCCCGCCACGGTGCGGGCGCTCGGGAGCCGGCTCGCCGCCGCGCTCGCCGCGGTGCACACGACCGGGCTGATCCACCGTGATGTGAAGCCCGGCAACGTGCTCCTCGCCCTCGACGGGCCCCGCCTCATCGACTTCGGGATCGCCCGCGACGCGGGCGCCACCGCTCTCACCGCCACCGACGCGGTGATCGGCACGCCCGGCTACCTCGCCCCCGAACAGGCGTCGGCCGGGCCGGTGGGACCGGCGTGCGACGTGTTCTCGCTCGGCTGCGTCCTGGTGTACGCGGCGACGGGCCGGCGGCCCTTCGGGGAGGGCGGCGGGGCAGGCGTCCTGTTCCGTACGGTCCACGAGGAGCCGGACCTGACGGGTGTGCCGGCCGCGCTGCTGCCCCTCATCGCTGCCTGCCTCCGCAAGGACCCGGCCACCCGGCCGCCGGCGAGCCGGATCGGCGACGCCCTGGAGGCGGCCGGGGCGGCGGATCGCGGCGGTCCCGGGCCGAGCGCGGGGCCGGCCGGCTTGCGGGCACCGGACCCGCGTGCGGCCTGGGCTCCCCGGCCGGCCTCGGCCGGGGAGCCCCGGGCGGCTCCCGCCGGAGTTCCTCACCGGGACCCCGGCGCGGACCGGGACCGGGGCCCCGGCGGGCCCCCCGGCCGGGACCGGGCCGTGGAGCCGGACGCCGCGCCCCCGGGCTCGTGGCCCGCCCCGCCCGGACTCGCCGCGCTGATCGCCGAACGTTCCGCCGCCGCCCTCGCACTGCCGGACCCCGAGCCGCTGCCCGTCACGCTGGTCCCGGACGACGAAGCGGCGGCCCCGGCGGCCGGCCTCACCCGGCGACGGCTCCTGACCGCCGGGGCCGTCGGGGCCGTCCTCGTCACCGGCGGATCCACCGCGGCGTGGTTCGCCGGGCGGCGGTCCGCCGGGAGCGGCGGCTCCCCGTCCGGCTCCGGCGAGCCGCCCACGTACACGATCGGCCTCCACGCCGACCTCAGCGGGCCCGGCCGGGGCACCGGCCTGGCGCACGAGCGCGGTGTCCGGCTCGCGGTCGCCGACCACAACGCGCGTACCGACCCGGCGTTCCGCCTCGACGTGCGGATCGAGGACGACGCCGGGGACCCGCGGCAGGCGCTGCGGGCCGCCGGACGACTGGGGGCCGACCCCGGCGTCATCGCCGCGATCGGACCGACCGGCGACGTGCTGGCAGCGGACGTCGTCCAGCGGTACGGCCAGGAGCGGCTCGCCCTCGTCGTCGTCGCGGCAGGCTCCACCACGCTGTCCGAAACACCCCGCCACCTCTGTGTGACCCGCCCGTTCGACCGCCTGCTCGCCACGGGCCTCGTCGGCTACGTCGTCCGCGCCCGCCCCGCCGCCGACCGCGTTCTCCTCGTCCAGGACAGGGGCGGCACCGGCCTGGGCGCAGAACTCGGAAGCGCGTTCCGCGACGCCCCACCGGTCGGCACCACGCTCATCGAGCACGCCCTCCCACGGGGCGACGCCGGTTACGGGGCGGCGGCCCGCAAGGCCGTCAGGAGCAGGGCGGACACCCTGGTCCTCGCCGGCGGCGACGCGTCTCGGACCGCCCGCCTGGCCACCGCGCTCGCCGACGAGGGCTTCACCGGCTCCCGGGTCGCCGCCGGCCCCGCCCTGGGCCCCGCCTTCCTCAACGGTGCCGGCCGGGCCGCCGAGGGCTGGGTCTTCGCCGAGGCGTACGCCGACCCCGCGGCCATCGACTCGGCCAGATCGTTCACCGCCGCCCACCGCAAGCGCTTCCGGGCGCCACCGGCCACCTGGGCCGCCGAGGCGTACGACGCGGTCGGGCTGATCGCCCGCGCCGCCGGGTCCGCCGGGGCCGTCGGCGCCCGGGAACAGGTGCGCGGCGGCATGGCCCGGCACCTCCTGCGTACCGAACACCGGGGGATCGTGCGCCCGCTCGCCTTCCGGCCCTCGATCCGCCAGGTGCGCTACGAGAACGGGATCTTCCTCTACCGGATCGAGAAGGGCCGCCCCCGCTTCCTGGGCCCCTTCGGCGAGGTGTGAGCTCTCCGTGTGAAGCCGCGGACCGCAGCGCGCGGTGAAGCCACGGCCAGGTGTGAAGATCTCCTGCTGCGGCGCTTAAGAAATCCTCGATGGACCCGGGACCTCGCCGTACGGCAGCCTTCTGCGTGAGGGCCGTGGACGGCGCGTGGAGCCTCACGAGATGCCCCGTCCCGCCCCGCCGAACCCCCACCATGGGGGGTGCCCCGAAGATTCCACCCGGGCCGCAGGGTCCATCAGCCCTGCCCCGAGGCCCGGGGCACCCACTCGCGTACCGACGTCAGGGAGCCACAGCCGTGAAGGCACTCGTCAAGCAGAAGGCCGAACCCGGGCTGTGGCTCATGGACGTGCCGGAGCCGGAATACGGCCCCACCGACGTCCTGATCAAGGTCCTGCGGACCGGCATCTGCGGCACCGACCTGCACATCCGTGCCTATGACGGCTGGGCCCAGCAGGCGGTCACCACCCCGCTGGTCCTCGGCCACGAGTTCGTCGGCGAGGTCGCCGCGACCGGCTCCGACGTCGCGGACATCGCGGCCGGCGACCTGGTCAGCGGCGAGGGCCACCTCGTCTGCGGCAAGTGCCGCAACTGTCTCGCCGGCCGCCGCCACCTCTGCCGCTCCACCGTCGGCCTCGGCGTCGGCCGGGACGGGGCCTTCGCCGAGTACGTCGTCCTGCCCGCCTCCAACGTGTGGGTGCACCGGACCCCCGTCGACCTCGACATCGCGGCGATCTTCGACCCGTTCGGCAACGCCGTGCACACCGCCCTGTCCTTCCCGCTGGTCGGCGAGGACGTCCTGATCACCGGCGCCGGACCGATCGGCATCATGGCCGCCGCCGTCGCCCGGCACGCCGGGGCCCGCAACGTCGTCATCACCGACGTCAGCGAGGCCCGCCTCGCCCTCGCCCGCAAGGTCGGCGTCAGCCTCGCCCTCAACGTCGCCGACCGGACCATCGCGGACGGACAGCGCGAACTCGGCCTGCGCGAGGGCTTCGACATCGGCCTGGAGATGTCCGGCCGCCCCGAGGCGATGCGCGACATGGTCGCGAACATGACGCACGGCGGCCGGATCGCGATGCTCGGCCTGCCCGCCGAGGAGTTCGCCGTCGACTGGTCCCGCATCGTCACCTCGATGATCACCGTCAAGGGGATCTACGGCCGCGAGATGTACGAGACCTGGTACGCCATGTCCGTCCTGCTGGAGGGCGGTCTCGACCTGGCCCCCGTGATCACCGGCCGGTACGGCTTCCGCGACTTCGAGGCGGCCTTCGACGACGCCGCGAGCGGCCTCGGCGGCAAGGTCATCCTCGACTGGACCGTCTGACCCTCCGACCGCACCTCTTAAGGAATCCCGCATGTTCGACTCCGTACGCGACGACCTGCGCACCACCCTCGACGAGATCCGCGCCGCCGGGCTGCACAAGCCCGAGCGCGTCATCGGCACCCCGCAGTCCGCGACCGTGGCCGTCACCTCCGGCGGACGCGCCGGCGAGGTCCTCAACTTCTGCGCCAACAACTACCTGGGCCTCGCCGACCACCCCGAGGTCGTCGCCGCCGCCCACGAGGCGCTGGACCGCTGGGGCTACGGGATGGCCTCGGTCCGCTTCATCTGCGGCACCCAGGAGGTCCACAAGGAGCTGGAGCAGCGGCTCTCGGCCTTCCTCGGCCAGGAGGACACGATCCTCTACTCCTCCTGCTTCGACGCCAACGGCGGAGTCTTCGAGACGCTGCTGGGCCCCGAGGACGCGGTCATCTCCGACGCCCTCAACCACGCCTCCATCATCGACGGCATCCGGCTCTCCAAGGCGAAGCGCCACCGCTACGCCAACCGCGACATGGCCGACCTGGAGACGCAGCTGAAGGAGGCGTCCGGGGCCCGCCGCCGACTGATCGTCACCGACGGCGTCTTCTCCATGGACGGCTACGTCGCTCCGCTCCAGGAGATCTGCGACCTGGCCGACCGCTACGACGCCATGGTCATGGTCGACGACTCCCACGCCGTCGGCTTCGTCGGCCCCGGCGGACGGGGCACGCCCGAACTGCACGGCGTCATGGACCGGGTCGACATCATCACCGGAACCCTCGGCAAGGCGCTCGGCGGAGCCTCCGGCGGCTATGTCGCGGCCCGCGCGGAGATCGTCGCCCTGCTGCGCCAGCGCTCGCGCCCGTACCTCTTCTCCAACTCCCTCGCCCCGGTCATCGCCGCCGCCTCCCTCAAGGTCATCGACCTGCTGGAGTCCGCCGGAGACCTGCGCGAGCAGCTCAACGCCAACACCGCGCTCTTCCGCACCCGGATGACCGAGGAGGGCTTCGACGTCCTGCCCGGCGACCACGCCATCGCCCCCGTCATGATCGGCGACGCGGGCAGGGCGGGCCGGATGGCGGAGCTGCTCCTGGAGCGCGGGGTGTACGTGATCGGGTTCTCCTACCCGGTCGTCCCGCAGGACGCGGCCCGCATCCGGGTCCAGCTCTCGGCCGCGCACTCCACGGCCGACGTGAACCGTGCCGTGGACGCGTTCGTCGACGCCCGGGCGGCGCTGGAGGCTTAGCACCGCTCACCGGGCCGGGCCTCGGCCGGGACCTGGGACAATGGGTACATGATCGATGCTCGGCGGCTGCGAATCCTCCGTGCGGTGGCCGACCACCGCACCGTGACCGCGGCCGCCGCCGCGTTGTACCTGACGCCCTCCGCCGTCTCCCAGCAGCTCGCCGCCCTGGAGCAGGAGACCGGCCACCGCCTCGTCGAACGCGGCGCGCGCGGCGCCCGGCTCACGGCCGCCGGGGAGATCCTGCTGAGCCACACCAATCTGGTCCTGGCCCAGCTGGAACGGGCCGAGGCGGAGCTGGCCGACTACAGCGCGGGCGTCGCCGGCACGGTCACGGTCGCCGCGTTCGCCACCGGCATCGGCCTCGTCCTGGCCCCCGCCCTCATGGAGCTGGCCCGCACCGCGCCCGGTATCCGGGTCAAGGTCCAGGACGCGGAGGGCGACGCGAGCGTGCCGATGGTGCTGGACCGGCAGGTCGATGTGGCGGTGGCCGTCGAATACCGGGGCGCACCCGCCGAGGACGATCGCCGGCTGACCCGCGTCCCGCTGTACTCGGAGCCGTTCGACGCGGTGCTCCCGGTGGACCACCGCCTCGCGGACCAGGCCCAGGTGGCGGTCGCCGACCTCGCCAAGGACCCGTGGATCGGCCCCTACCCGGGCAACCCCTGCCACGACGTGGTGGTGCTGGCCTGCGAGTTCGCCGGGTTCGCCCCCAGCCTCGAACACTCCTCGGACGACTTCCGCGCCGTGGTCGCCCTGGCCGGGGCGGACGCCGGGGTGGCCCTGGTGCCCCGCTCCGCGCTGCGCGGCATGGAGCTGACCGGGGTGGTGGTCCGCCCCGTCGAGGGCAGCGCGCCCACCCGCCGCGTCTTCGCGGCCGTACGGCAGGGAGCCGAGGGCCATCCGCTGATCCGGCCGGTGCTCGACGCGATGGAGGCGGTGGCCGTACGGGAAGCGGGCCTGGCACGCACGTGAGCGCCTCCCCCGCACGGACGGTGCGGGGGAGGCGCGCGCCCGAAGCCGGGGCCGGCCTGCCTGGAGGGCCGCGGCGGGTGCTGAGCGGCGCCGGGGACCGGAGATTCAGACGGCCGGCTGGAGCAGGTCCCAGCGGTTGCCGTACAGGTCCTCGAAGACCGCGACCGAGCCGTACGTCTCGTGCCGGGGCTCCTCCAGGAACCGCACCCCGGCCGCACGCATCCGCTCGTGGTCGGCCGCGAAGTCCTCGGTGTGCAGGAAGAAGCCGACCCGGCCGCCCGTCTGCGCCCCGACGGCCGTGGCCTGCGCCTCGTCCTTCGCCCGGGCCAGCAGCAGCCCCGTGCCGGGAGCGGCGCCGCGCGGGCGCACCACCAGCCAGCGGGTGCCGTCGCCCCGGTCGGTGTCCTCCACCAGCTCGAAGCCGAGCGCGTCGCGGTAGAACGCGAGCGCCTCGTCGTAGTCGCGGACGACCAGGGTGACCAGGGCGATACGGGACATGGCGGGGGAATCCTTCCATCGATGAGGTTATACGTAACACTAACGCCGGAGCCCTCCGCCGCCGCACAATGCCCCGCATGGACATTCTGGACGGCACGAGCACCGGCGGCCTGGCCGCCCTGATCGACCGGGCCCGCGCGCTCGCGGACACCGGAGGGCGACGCGTCCTCGGGGTCGTGGGCCCGCCCGGAGCCGGGAAGTCCACGCTGGCGGACCGGCTGGTCGCGGCCCTCGGCGGGCGCGCCGCCCTCGTCCCGATGGACGGCTTCCATCTCGCCGCCGCCGAGCTGGACCGGCTCGGCCGCGCCGACCGCAAGGGCGCCCCCGACACCTTCGACGCCGCCGGCTACGCGACCCTGCTGCGGCGGCTGCGCGACCCGGACCCGGTGCACACGGTCTACGCCCCGGCCTTCGACCGGTCCCTGGAGGAGCCGGTCGCCGGTGCGCTGCCCGTACCTCCGGGGGTCCCGCTCGTCGTCACCGAGGGCAACTACCTGCTGCTCGACGACGGGCCCTGGGCGCCGGTACGCGGGCTGCTGGACGAGGTGTGGTTCCTGGACCTCGACCCGGACGTCCGGGTGCGCCGGCTCGTCGACCGCCATGTGCGCCACGGCAGACCCCGGTCCGGTGCCGAGGAGTGGGTGGCCCGCTCCGACGAGGCGAACGCCCGGCTGGTGGAGGGCGTCCGCGACCGGGCCGACCTGATCGTGCGCCTCTGACCGGCCGGGTGCTCCCGCCACCCGACGCGCGAGAGAGGCGCCGGACGAGCGACGAAAACGCCCGACACGCTTTGATCAAGCCGGTCGCGTGCGTCCCGCCGGGCGGGCAGGATGCTGTGTGCCGTGTCGCACCGCCAGGAGGCCATGATGACCAGCCCCAGCCCGTCCGCCCAGCACTCCGCCCCGCCCCCGCCCTTCACCGCCGACGACTACCGGGCCCGGATGGAGCGGGCCGCCGAGTCCGCCGCCGAGGCCGGACTCGCCGGGGTGATCGTCGCGCCCGGCCCCGACCTGGTCCACCTCACCGGCTACCGCCCGTCGAACACCGAACGCCTCACCCTCCTCGTACTGCGGGCCGGCGAGGACCCGGTCCTGGTCGTCCCGACCCTGGAGGCCCCCGACGCGGCCGCCGCCACCGGCGCGCCCGCCCTCACCCTGCGGGACTGGACCGACGGCAAGGACCCGTACGCGGTTACCGCCCCGCTGCTCGACGCCCGGGGCCGCTTCGGCGTCAGCGACAACGCCTGGGCGATGCATCTGCTCGGCCTCCAGCGGGAGCTGCCGGGTACCTCCTACACCGCGCTCACCGAGGCGCTCCCGATGCTCCGCGCGGTGAAGGACGCGGCCGAGCTGGAGCTGCTCACCGCCGCCGGCGCCGCTGCGGACGCCACGTACGAGGAAATCCTCAAGGTGCGCTTCTCCGGCCGCCAGGAGGCCGAGGTGGCCGCCGATCTCGCCGCCCTGCTCCGCTCGTTCGGGCACTCCCAGGTGGACTTCGCCATCGTCGGCTCGGGCCCCAACGGGGCCAACCCGCACCACGAGGCGGGGACGCGCACCATCGAACGCGGCGACATGGTCGTTCTCGACTTCGGCGGTCTGAAGCACGGTTACGGCTCCGACACCTCCCGTACCGTCCACGTCGGCGAGCCCACCGCCGAGGAGCAGCGGGTCCACGACATCGTCCGCGAGGCGCAGCAGGCGGGCTGCGCCGCCGTCCGGCCCGGCGTCGCCTGCCAGGAGATCGACCGGGCCGCCCGCGCGGTGATCACCGAATTCGGCTACGGCGACCGGTTCATCCACCGCACCGGCCACGGCATCGGCGTCACCACCCACGAGCCGCCCTACATGATCGAGGGCGAGGAGCAGCCGCTCGTCCCGGGCATGTGCTTCTCCGTGGAGCCGGGCATCTACCTGCCGGGCCGCTTCGGCGTCCGCATCGAGGACATCGTGGCCGTCACCGAGGACGGCGGACGGCGGCTCAACACCACCGCCCGCGAACTCGCCGTCGTGGAGTAGCGGCCGCGGGGCAGCCCTCGCCGGGCCGCCCCCGACCCAGCCGTCGTGATCCTCCCGGGTCGCGCCGGCCCGGTCGCCAAGGCCCTCCCGGGGTCCGCCCGGCTCAGTCGTCGGCCAGCACCACGCACGACTCCGGCGGCAGCCGCAGCACGCCGTCCGCACCCGGCGCCTCCACCGGCTCCCAGGCCGCCACCACCCGTCCGACCGCCCGCCGGTGACGGCCGGAGCCCAGCGGGACGGCGGCCGGCCGGTCCGCCAGGTTCACCGCGATCCGCAGATCGCCCCTGCGGTAGGCCAGCCAGCGCGCGTCCTCGTCGAACGCGGTCTTCACCGAGGCCAGGTCGGGATCGTGCAGATCCGGCAACGTACGCCGCAGAGCGATCAGTTGGCGGTGCCAGGCGAGCAGCCGCGCGTGCGGTTCGCGCTCCGGTTCGGTCCAGTCGAGGCACGAACGGTCCCGGGTCGCGCGGTCCTGCGGGTCCGGGACGTCCTCCTCCGCCCAGCCGTGGGCCCCGAACTCCCGCCGCCTGCCGGTGCGTACGGCCTCGGCCAGCTCCGGGTCCGTGTGATCGGTGAAGAACTGCCAGGGGGTGCGCGCCCCCCACTCCTCGCCCATGAACAGCATCGGGGTGAAGGGGCCCGTCAGCACGAGGGTGGCGGCGCACGCCTGGAGACCGGGGGAGAGGGAGGAGGCGAGCCGGTCTCCCTGGGCCCGGTTGCCGATCTGGTCGTGCGTCTGCGCGTAGCCGACGAAGCGGTGCGCCGCGCTGCGCGTGACGTCGACCGGGCGGCCGTGGGTGCGGCCCCGGAAGGTGGAGTAGGTCCCGTTGTGGAAGAAGACGGACGTCACCGTCTTGGCGAGCGCGGCGAGCGGGGCGCGGGCGAAGTCGGCGTAGTAGCCCTGCGACTCGCCGGTGAGCGCCGTGTGCAGGGCGTGGTGGAAGTCGTCGTTCCACTGGGCGTGCAGCCCGAGGCCGCCCGCCGTGCGCGGGGTGGTGGTGCGCGGGTCGCAGAGGTCGGACTCGGCGATCAGCCCCAGCGGCCGGCCCACCTCGACGGCCAGCGTGTCGACCGCCGCCGAAAGCTCCTCCAGGAAGGTGAGCGCCCTGGTGTCGGCGAGCGCGTGCACCGCGTCGAGCCGCAGCCCGTCGAGCCGGTAGTCGCGCAGCCAGGCCAGGGCGCTGCCCAGAAGGAAGGCCCGTACCTCGTCGGAGCCCGGAGCGTCCAGATTGACCGCCGCGCCCCACGGGGTGTGGTGGGTGTCGGTGAAGTACGGACCGAACGCGGGCAGGTGGTTCCCGGACGGGCCCAGATGGTTGTGGACGACGTCCAGGACCACCCCGAGCCCCAGCCCGTGTGCCGTGTCGACAAAGCGCTTCAGCCCCTCGGGGCCGCCGTACGGCTCGTGCACCGCCCACAGGGAGACGCCCTCGTACCCCCACCCGTGGACGCCGGGGAACGGGCAGACCGGCATCAGCGACACATGGGTGACGCCCAGCTCGGCCAGGTGGCCCAGCCGCGCCGCCGCCGCGTCGAAGGTGCCCTCGGCCGTGTACGTCCCCACGTGCAGCTCGTACAGCACCGCGCGGTTCAGCCGCCGCCCCGCCCACGCGTCGCGCCAGGCGTACGCCCCCTGATCGACCACCGCGCTCAAGCCGTCGGGCCCGTCCGGCTGTCGCCGCGAACGGGGATCGGGCAGCAGCGGGCCGTCGTTCAGCCGGAAGCCGTACCGGTCCCCGTCAACGACCTCCGCCTCCGCCGTCCACCAGCCCTCGCGCCCCACGGCACGCTCCATGGGGACCCGGACGTCCGCCGCCTCCAGCACGACCGAGTCCGCCTCGGGGGCCCACACCTCGAACTGCATCCACCACTCCTCGTCCCTGGGCGGGGCGCGCGGCAGCCCGGGGGCGGGCTCCACGATCCACGCGACGGGCTCTGTTGCCGCCCGCCACCGGCGATTAAGGTCTGGTCCTGATCATTGCCCGGCCGGGTTCCCGCTCATACAGGTTTTGCTCACACGTACTGGTTCCGCTCACACGTACGGCTGCTGGAGGCCGCGATGACCCTGCCGATGTTCCCGCCCGGCTTCCTCTGGGGAGCCTCCGCCTCCGCCTTCCAGACCGAGGGGGCGGTGGACGCGGACGGCAAGGGCCCCTCGGGATGGGACGCCTTCGCCGCCCGGCCGGGCCGCATCAAGGACGGCACCGACACCACCCGGGGCACCGGCTTCCACGCCCGCTACCGCGAGGACGTGGCACTGCTGGCCGGCCTCGGGGCCGACGCCTTCCGCTTCTCCGTCAGCTGGCCCCGCGTGGTGCCCGGCGGCAGCGGAGCCGTCAACGCCGACGGGCTCGACTTCTACGACCGGCTCGTCGACGCCCTCTGCGCGCACGGCATCACCCCCGCCCCGACCCTCTACCACTGGGACACCCCGCTCCCGCTGGAGGAGGCGGGCGGCTGGCTCGACCGGGACACCGCCTACCGCTTCGCCGAGTACGCCGGCATCGTCGCCGAACGCCTCGCCGACCGGGTCCCGATGTGGATCACGATCAACGAGCCGGCCGAGGTCACGATGCTCGGCTACGCGCTGGGCGAGCACGCCCCCGGCCGCACCCTGCTCTTCGACGCCCTGCCCGCCGCCCACCACCAGCTCCTCGCCCACGGCCTCGCCGTCCGCGCCCTGCGCGCGGCGGGCGCGGACAACATCGGCGCCGCCCTCTCGCACGCCCCGGTCTGGACGGCCGGGGACACCGACGAGGACCGCTTCGGCGCGGAGCTGTACGACACGCTCACCAACTGGCTCTTCGCCGATCCCGTCCTTACCGGCCGCTACCCGGACGAGAACCTCGCCGCCCTGATGCCGGGCCCGGTCGCCGACGACCTGAAGGTCATCTCCACCCCGCTCGACTGGTACGGCGTCAACTACTACAACCCGACTCTCGTCGGAGCACCCAGGCCCGAGGCCCTGGACACCTTCTCCGGCTTCACGATGCCCGCCGGACTCCCCTTCGGCATACGGGAGATCGAGGGGTACGAGAAGACCGGCTTCGGCTGGCCCGTCGTCCCCGAGGGGCTGACCGAGATCGTCACCGCGCTCCACGCCCGCTACGGCGACCGCCTCCCGCCGCTGTACATCACCGAGAACGGCTGCGCCCTGGACGAACCGCACGCCGACGACCGCCGCATCGCCTACCTGGAGAGCCATCTGACCGCCCTGCGCGCGGCGATGGACGCGGGGGCGGACGTGCGCGGCTACTTCACCTGGTCGCTCACCGACAACGTCGAGTGGACGGAGGGCGCCTCGCAGCGCTTCGGCCTGGTCCACATCGACTACGAGACGCTGACCCGGACGCCCAAGCGGTCCTACGCCTGGTACCGGGACCTGATCCGCGCACAGAAGCGGCAGACGGGGAACGAAGCGGTCTGAGGGGCTTACGCGGCGCCGCCCCGATGATCGATACTTCCCGCCATGGTCGCTTCATGGTGGTCCCGGGCCCAACTGGGGATCTTCGTTCACTGGACACCCGCCTCCGTCCCGGGCTGGGCCCCGCCCTACGTCCCCGCAGCCGAACTCCCGGCGGCGGGCCGGCGCGCTCCACTGGGCTGGACCTCGTACGCGGAGTGGTACGAGAACGCGCTCCGCTTCCCCGGCTCCCCGGTCGCCGCCCACCACCGCGCCACCTACGGCGCCCGCCCCTACACGGACTTCGGCCGCGACTTCGAGGACGGGCTCAGCAGCTGGGACCCGGCCGCCTGGGCCCGCTCCTTCCGGGAGGCGGGGGCCGGGTACGCGGTCCTGGTCACCAAGCACCACGACGGGTTCTGCCTCTGGCCCTCGGAGACGAAGAACCCGCACCGCGGCGGCTGGCACACCACCCGGGACGTGGTGGGCGAGTTCGCCGAAGCCGTACGGGCCGAGGGCCTGCGCTTCGGCGTCTACTACTCCGGCGGACTCGACTGGACCTTCGACGACCGGCCCATCGGCACCGCCGCCGACATGTTCTCCGCCGTCCCGCGCGGCAGCTACCCCGCCTACGCCGACGCGCAGCTGCGGGAGCTGATCCGCCGCTACCGGCCCGACATCCTCTGGAACGACATCGCCTGGCCCGCCTCCGCCGGCGAGATCCGCTCCCTGGTCGACTTCTACCGCTTCACCGTCCCGCACGGGGTCGTCAACGACCGGCTGCTGCCCTACGCCCCGCACTGGCGGGGCCTGGGCCTGCCGGGAGCGAAGGCGCTGTACAACTGGTGGGACCGCCGGACGGTGGCGCAGGGCGAGGGCTTCGTCCCGCGCACACCGCCCGTCTTCGACTTCCGCACCCCGGAGTACGCCCGCTACGAGGGGCCCGACCCGTACGAGATCACCCGGGGCGTCGACCACAGCTTCGGCTACAACCGGGCCTCCGGGCCGGACGCCTTCATCGGCCGCGAGGCGCTGACCTCTCTGGTCCGCGACACGGCAGCCGACGGCGGGAGGGTCCTGCTCAACGTGGGGCCGCGCGGCGAGGACGCGACGATCCCCGCCGAGCAGCGGCTCCGCCTGGAGTGGCTGGCCGAGGAGGCCGGGGCCCTCACACCAGATGGATCCATTCCTGGGTGACCGGATATCCGGCGCGGGCGAACGCGGCGGCCATCGGCACGTTTCCCTGGTCCGTCGCGCCCGCGACGAACTCGGCGCCCTGCTCGACCAGGAAGCGCGTGCACTCCACCAGCAGGTCGTAGCCGTACCCGTGCCCGCGTGCCTCGGGCACGACCCCGATGAAGCCGACGCAGGGCCCCGACGGATTGTGCGCGGGCACCTGGATGCCCGCCACCTCGCCGTCCGGCGTGTACGCGAGCCGCCACCACTCCCTCGGCGAGGGGCACCAGTGGAAGAAGTCCAACTCCTCCCGGGCCGCCGCCTCCAGACCTCCGGGGCCCTCGATGGCCTTGCGCGCGTGGGCGTCCAGCGTGGCGGAGTGGACCCGGCGCAGCACGTCGAGGATGACGGCGTCGTCCGGCTCCGCACGGAAGGTGAGCCGGCCCGTCCGCTCGGGCAGCGGACAGCCGGGCGTCCACCGGTAGCGGTAGCGCTCGACGAGCGGCTTCATGCCGGCCGCCGTCGCGGCGGCGACCCGCTCCTCGACGGCGGCCCGCACCGCCGGGTCGTCCCGCCAGCCGGCGGGCGCGATCAGCTCGTACTCCTGGTCGAACGGGGCGCGGCGCAGGAGTTCGGCGCCCGCCTCCGCCTCCCCGTCCGCGAAGTCGAACCAGTTGAGCACGACGGGCTCGGTGTCGTCCGGCCCGCCCCACCAGGCGGCCCTGGCGACCACGGTGTTCTCGCGCAGGGCGACCCAGGACCACTCGGGGCGGTACTCGCCGCCGTCGGCCGTCGAGGTGTAGCCGTGGCCGAAGGCGGCCCGGCCGACGAGGGTGCTGTCCTGGAACGTGGTGAAGAGTGCGGCGTCGCTCGGCGTGAGCGCGCGGATGACCGTATCGGTCATGGTGATGTCCTCCGGGGCGGAATGCCGCGCTCCCGGTCAGACGAGGTCCGACACCGCCCGGCGGACGGGGCGGGAGCGCGAAGGTGACGTACTGCGGGTGTTGGTGCCGCTGTTCCTGCGCACGATTTCGCCCCCTTCCACGACCGGTGCCGATGTCGGTGCCGACCGTAGCCGCCCTCCGTGCCCGCCGTCCACCGATATTCGCCGGACCTCCCCGGCGGTGCGCCCCGGCCCCCGCCTCTCACCCCTGGCGGCGGCTCCGGCGCCGCAGCGCCTCACGGCGCTTGCGGAGAGGGTGCCCTCCATCACCGGCGCCATCAGCGCGAGCAGCTCCTCCCGGCCGGCGACCGCACGGAACACCAGCCGGCCGGAGTCCTCCGGCACCGGCGGACCGGCCCGCCACTCCAGCCGCAGCCGTTCCACCAGCATCCGGGCCCCGGTCTCCTCCATCACCCGGATCCGCGCCCCGACGACGTCCCGGGCGACCGGGTCCTCGTGCCAGTCCGGCGGCACGACCGCCCGTATCCCGGGCCGCTCGGCGCCGGCGGGCAGCACGGCCGCCGTCTCCAGCAGCCGTACGCCGACCGCGACGCGCTCCGGGGCCGGAAGGGCGTCGTCCAGGTCGAAGAAGTCGAGCGCGAGGGGCTTGTTGCCCGCCGCGTCGGTCCACCAGGCGGCCCTGGCGACGACCCGCTCACCGTCCAGGGCGACCCACATCCACTCCGGGACGCGGCGTCCGGTGGCGAGGTCGTCGGCCAGCTCGTGGCCGAGAACATACGAAAGGCGGCAGAACAGGCCGAGTTCATCGGCCCCGGACAGCGGACGGACCGTCAACCGTGGTGCAGCACAGGTCGCAGAGTCTCCTCGTGATGGATGAGCGCCAGACCCCAGCAAGGGCCCGCGCCGGGGAGCGGCGCAGGTCAGCGAGGGAGGAAACACGGCCTCGTCTGGACACCCCGGGCCCCTCGGCCCGACAATCGACGACGTGACGTCCTCCTTCGAGTTCCACACGTATCCCGCGCGGCTGTCGGACGCCCAGCGCGACCGTGTCCTCGGCGTGCTCAGAGAGGGTGCCGCGCAGGGCAAGCTGTCGCACGACACCTTCATGCGGCGCATGGAGCTCGTCCTCGTCGCCCGCCGCCCCGAGGAGCTGGCGGCCCTCACCTCCGACCTGGAAACCGGCGGACGCTGGTCCCACGGCCTGGTCCGCGCGGTGGGCGGGATCTCCGCCTTCCCGGGGCGGCTGCGCCGGGCCTGGCAGACCGAGCGGCTGCCCAAGCTGCTGCTCCCCGCCCCGGGCCCGTACCCGCTGCTCATCGGCCGCGACCCGGCGAACGGACTGCGCCTCAACCACGAGACCGTGTCCCGGCTGCACGCCGAACTCTCCGCCCGGAACGGCCGCTGGGTACTGCGCGACCTAGGCTCCACCAACGGCACCTGCGTCAACGGCCAGCGGCTCGTCGGCTCCATCCCGGTGCGGGACGGGGACCAGGTGAGCTTCGGCCGGATGAGCTTCCGCCTCACCGCCCCCTCCGTTCGCCCGCCCGAACTGCCGCCGCCCGCGCCCGGATCGTCCGCACGCCCGCCCGAACTGCCGCCGCCCGCGCCCGGGGCGTCCCCCCGCCCACCCGAGCCGCCGCCCCACGCGCCCGGGGCGTCACCCGGCCCGCCCCACGCGCCCGGGGCGTCCCCCCGCCCACCCGAGCCGCCGCCGAGGGGCCCCGGCCTTCCGCCCGCCTGACTCCCCTGCCGCATTCCCCTGTCCGGTCCCGCCGGGGCGGCGCTGCCGGGTCGCTGTGCGGACCGTTCCGGCGGCCCGCACCGAACCGCTCGTCCTCTGCCCGCCGCCGGAGCAGGCCCCCGCAGCCTGCCGCACCCTCACCCGAACGGCCGCACGCCGACTGCGGCGCGCCCCCGGCGGTGGTCCGCTGGGAGGGTGCGCGCCGACAGCCGGCGCACCGATCCCAGGGGGTGCGGGATGCCGGTCGAACGCCCCGACGCCCTGCCGGCCGCCCGCCGCCCGCACCGTCTCGCGGGCGGGCAGCCGGGACTGCTCGCGCCGGGCGCCACGACGGACCCCTACCGGCTGCGCCTCTACCGCCTGCTGCGGACCGACTACCCGCTCGGCTACGACCCCGGCCTCGGCGCCTGGCTGCTGAGCCGCTACGGGGACGTGGCCCTGGCCCTCACCGACCCCCGGTTCACCGGCTACCCGCACGACGGGGCGCCGCGCGGCCTGGCCCCCGTCCCGCTCGGCCTCTGCCGGGGCAGCCTGGTCTGCGTCCCGCCCGCCTCCTCGTGCCGCACCGCCGAACCCGCCGTCGAGCGCACCGCGTACGTCCTGGCCCGCCGGATCGCCGGGCGCGACCGGGCGGACCTGGTCGCCGACTTCTGCCGGTGGCTGCCCGCCGGCGCCGCCGCCGCCCCGGCGGCCGGGCTCCCCTCCCCGGACCCCGGCGCCCCGCGCCGGCCCGCCCGCCACCGGCGGACCGGCGACGAGCCCGGTGACTGCGCCGGGCCCACCGCCCTCCGCGAGCGCGCCCTCGCCTCGTTCCTCGCGAACATGCTGGACGATCCCGATCTGCTGGCCGCCGCGACGGCCGGAGACGTGCCCGGGACGCTGCTCGGGCGGGCCTGGGCCGAGACCCTGCGCCGCGACCCGCCGGTCCAGATCGTGCTGCGCCGCACCCGTACCGAGGTGGTCGTCAGTGGCGGCACACTTCCGGCCGACGCGCCCGTCGCCTGCCTCATCGGCGCGGCGGGCCGCGACCCGGCCCGGTTCGGCGCGCCCGACCGGTTCGACCCGCTGCGCGCCGACGCCGACCCGCTCCTCACCGGCCCCGCCGGCTGCCCCGCCGCGCTCCTCGGCAGGCTGGAGGCCGAGCACGGCCTGCGCGCCCTGCTGACGGCGATGCCCGGCATCCGCTGGGCCGACGGCTTCCGCCCGGTGGCGAGCGGCCTGCTGGTCCGCGGACCGCGCACCCTGCTCGTCCGCCCGTCCTGACGGGCACACCCCCCGAACCGGCCTCATCCCCGCACCCGCCGCAGCAGCGCCACCGGCCGCTCGGCGAACAACTCGGCCGCCGCCACCGCGCCGCCCGTGAACGCCCGGCCGGGCGTGGCCGACAGCAGGTCCCGCCAGGAGCCCGCGTCCGGCAGCTCCAGCACCGTGTCCCGCCAGCCGCCGCCCTCCGCCAGCCGCAGCGACAGCCGGGTCACCGCCGTGACCACCTCGCCCGACCGGCAGAACGCCGGCAGATGGGAGGCGGCCGGGCCACGGGCTGCCAGGGGCGCGTACGTCCCCGACTCCCCGAACACGTCCGGCAGTTCCCGCCGCAGACCCAGCGCGACCGCCGTCAGCGCCTGCTTCTCGTCCGGGACCGCGGGCCGCCGGAACGGCCGCCGGTTGTCCGGGTCGACCAGGGCCAGATACTCGCTCTCCGTGCCCTGGTAGAGGTCCGGCACCCCCGGCATCGTCAACTGCACCAGCGCCGCCCCCAGCACCTGGGCGCGCACATGCGGGGCGAGCGCGTCGGCGAACTCGGCCACCCGGGCCCGGGCCGCCCCCGACCCGCTGCCCGGACCGGCGGCCACGAAGTCCGACACCGCCCGCTCGTACGCCGGATCCGGCTCGGTCCAGCTGGTGAACAGGCCCGCCTCGCGCACGGCCTTCAGCAGTGCCGGCTCCAGCCGCGCGCACAGCTCCCCGGCCGGCAGATCCGCACAGCCGTACGCCGACTGCCAGGCCGCCCATGCCAGTTGCGGGTCCGGGGCCAGGACGGCGGTGGCCGCCGTCAGCTCCGCCACCAACGCCGCCCACCGCCGCGGACACTGGGACAGCACCGCGATCCGGGCCCGCACGTCGGCGCTGCGCTTGGTGTCGTGCGTGGTCAGCACCGTGCCCGTGGCGGGCCAGTCACGGGCGATCCGGGCGGCGAAGGCGTGGAACTCCTCCACGGACACGGCGGGCCGCCCCGGGTCCCCGCCCACCTCGGTCGCCGAGACCAGCGGAACGTACCGGTAGAACGCCGTGTCCTCCACCGACTTGGCGTGCAGCGCGGAGGCGGTCTGCGCGAACCGGGCGCAGAACGCCGTCTGTTCCTCCCCGCCACCGAGCCGCCCGAGCGCCAGCTCCCGCACGACGTCGACGGCCGCCGCCTCCTCCGGCACGGAGAACACCGCCTTCGCGTCCCGTACTGCCTCGTCGGTCCACGTCTCCCGCGCGATCCGCGTCGGCGGCTCGCCCGCCGTGACGTACGGCCGGTAGACGGGGACGCGCACCAGCAGCTCCCGGATCGCCGTCCGCAGCGCCCAGGGCGCGTGGTCGCGCAGCGCCGGGTCCCGCCGGCAGACACCGGCCGCCAGCCGGGTCAGCCAGGCCGTCTCGGCGGCCAGCTCGTGCGTCGCCACCCGGTACGCGGCCCGGCGCACCGTCGCCGTCCAGTCGCCGCCCCGGTCGCCGGGCGGGTCCGCGAACTCCCGGTAGTGGCCGAGCAGCTCCGCCGCCCCGGAGGGGTCGGTGAACAGCCCGTCGATCCGGTGCAGCGCGTCGTAGCCGGTGGTGCCCGCGACGGCCCAGTCCGCCGGGAGGCGCTCGTCGCCGGTGAGGATCTTCTCCACCACCGTCCAGCGGCCCCCGGTGGCCTCGTGCAACCGCTCCAGATAGGCGGCGGGGGCGGCCAGGCCGTCCGGATGGTCGATGCGCAGCCCGTCCAGCACACCGTCGCGCAGCAGTTCGAGGACCTTGGCGTGTGTGGCGTCGAAGACCTCGGGGTGCTCGACGCGCACCGCGATCAGCTCCGAGACGGTGAAGAAGCGCCGGTAGTTCAGCTCGGTGCGGGCCAGCCGCCACCAGCCGAGCCGGTAGTGCTGGGCGTCCAGCAGCTCCGGCAGCGGAAGGCCCGCCGTGCCCGCGCGGAGCGGGAACTCCAGGTCGTGGTAGCGCAGCACCTCCCCGTCCACGACGAGGTCGCCCCGTTCCCGGCCGAGCGGCCCCCCGAGCACGGGCAGCAGGATCTGCCCGCCGCCCGCCTCCCAGTCGACGTCGAACCAGTGGGCGTACGGCGAGGCGGGGCCCTCGCGCAGCACCTCCCACAGCCGCCGGTTGTGCCGGGGCGAGGCCGCCATGTGGTTGGGCACGATGTCCAGGACCAGGCCGAGGCCCTGCTCCCGGGCGGCGGAGGCGAGCGAGCGCAGCCCCTCCTCACCGCCCAGCTCCGCCCGGACCCGGCTGTGGTCGACCACGTCGTAACCGTGCGGGGAGCCGGGCACCGCCTCCAGGACGGGCGACAGATGGAGGTGCGACACACCGAGCGCGGCAAGATACGGCACGGCCTTCTCGGCGGCGGCGAACGGGAAGTCGGGCTGGAGCTGAAGCCGGTACGTGGCGGAGGGCGTCATGGACTCCTACGTACCCCGCCCGGGGCGCTCCGTGTCACCGCCGGCGGAACCTCACTCCCGCCGCCCGCCGCCCGCCGCTCAGGCGGGCCGCTTCAGCACGGTCAGGCTGCGCCCGATCAGCGTGACCCGCTCGCCCTCGGCCACCTTCGCCCCGGTCCCCGGCTCCACCCCGTCCGGCCGCGCGGTGTCGACGACGACCTGCCACTGCTCCCCGTGGCCGACCGGGATCGCGAAGTCCAGCGTCTCGGCGCTCGCGTTGAACATCAGCAGGAAGGAGTCGTCGGCGATCCGCTCGCCGCGCGGCCCCGGCTCCGAGATCGCGTGACCGTTCAGGAACACGGTCATCGCCTTGGCGTGGGCCGCCTGCCAGTCCTGCTGCGTCATCTCCTCGCCCTCCGGGGTGAACCAGGCGATGTCGGACAGCTCGTCGTGGGTGCCCTCCACCGGCCGGCCGTGGAAGAAGCGGCGACGGCGGAAGACCGGATGGTCGCGGCGGAGCCACACCATGGCCCGGGTGAACTCCAGCAGCGCCGAGGCGGGGGCGTCCGCCTCCTCCTCCGGGTCGGGCCAGTGCACCCAGGCCAGCTCGTTGTCCTGGCAGTAGGCGTTGTTGTTGCCCTTCTGCGTACGGGCGAATTCGTCGCCGTGGCTCAGCATCGGCACACCCTGCGAGAGCATCAGCGTGGCGATGAAGTTCCGCATCTGGCGGGCCCGCAGCTCCAGGACCTCCGGGTCGTCGGTCTCGCCCTCCGCGCCGCAGTTCCAGGACCGGTTGTGGCTCTCGCCGTCCCGGTTCTCCTCCCCGTTGGCGTCGTTGCGCTTGTCGTTGTACGAGACCAGGTCGTGCAGGGTGAAGCCGTCGTGGCAGGTGGTGAAGTTGATCGAGGCGAGCGGGCGGCGGCCGTCGTCCTGGTAGAGGTCGGAGGATCCCGTGAGCCGCCCGGCGAACTCCGCCAGGGTGCGCGGCTCGCCCCGCCACAGGTCCCGGACCGTGTCGCGGTACTTGCCGTTCCACTCGGTCCACAGCGGCGGGAAGTTGCCCACCTGGTAGCCGCCCTCGCCGACGTCCCAGGGCTCGGCGATCAGCTTCACCTGGCTGACCACCGGGTCCTGCTGCACCAGGTCGAAGAACGAGGAGAGCCGGTCCACCTCGTGGAACTGCCGGGCGAGCGTCGCCGCGAGATCGAAGCGGAAGCCGTCCACATGCATCTCGGTCACCCAGTACCGCAGCGAGTCCATGATCATCTGGAGGACGTGCGGAGACCGCATGAGCAGGGAGTTCCCGGTGCCCGTGGTGTCCATGTAGTAGCGCTGATCATCGGTCAGGCGGTAGTAGGACGCGTTGTCCAGGCCGCGGAAGGAGAGCGTCGGGCCGAGGTGGTTGCCCTCGGCCGTGTGGTTGTAGACCACGTCGAGGATGACCTCGATGCCCGCCTGGTGCAGCGCCTTCACCGCCTGTTTGAACTCCAGCACCTGTTCGCCGCGGTCGCCCCAGGAGGCGTACGTGTTGTGCGGGGCGAAGAAGCCGATGGTGTTGTAGCCCCAGTAGTTGGCGAGCCCCATGTCCGACAGCCGGTGGTCCTGCACGAACTGGTGGACGGGCATCAGCTCGATCGCGGTGACGCCCAGCTCGGTCAGATGGGCGATCACCTCCGGATGCGCGAGGCCCGCGTAGGTGCCGCGCAGCTCGGGCGGCAGCCCCGGGTGCAGCATCGTCAGGCCCTTCACATGGGCCTCGTAGATCACCGTGCGGTGGTAGTCCGTCCGGGGACGGCGGTCGTCGCCCCAGTCGAAGTATGGGTTGACCACCACCGAGCTCATGGTGTGCGGGGCCGAGTCGAGGTCGTTGCGGGCGTCCGGCCGGCCGAAGGGATAGCCGTACACCGCCTCGCCCCAGTCGATCTTCCCGGCGACCGCACGGGCGTACGGGTCCAGCAGCAGCTTCGCGGAGTTGCACCGCATCCCGCGCTGGGGCTCGTAGGGGCCGTGCACCCTGAAGCCGTACCGCTGCCCGGGCATCACCCCGGGCAGATAGGCGTGGCGCACGAAGGCGTCGGTCTCGCGGAGCTCCACCGCCGTCTCCGAACCGTCGTCGTGCAACAGGCACAACTCGATCCGGTGAGCGGCTTCGGAGAAGACCGCGAAATTGGTGCCGGCGCCGTCGTACGTGGCGCCGAGGGGGTAAGCGTGTCCCGGCCAGACCTGCATGATGAAGACTCTTCCACTTCTGATCCGGGTGCGGTGGCGTTCCTCGGCCCGTTACTCCCCGAATACTCCCCGAAAACGGGGCGCTCACCTAGGACGTCGCGCGGTGCGGCCGGGTCCTGTCGCCCGGTTCGGGCCGGCACCGGTCAACTTCGGACACTCCCGTGCCGCCCCGGACGTGCTTCCGGAACCCGTCACCCGACCGGAGTCCGGTTCCGCACCGGGAGCAGGGCGCCCAATCGCTATGAATCCGCTCACTCCGCCCGATCTCGCCGCAAGGAACAAGCCGCACGCACTGCGGAGTTGAGAAAGTCGCCTGCGCATCTGGCTGCGTCGGATCACGCTCCCGGAGTACCCTTCCTTGATCGTTGGGTGGGGGAGTGGAAGGCGGTACGCGGGTGAGCTCGGGAGGGTTCGAGCTACCCCCAGGTGACGCAGGTCACGAGGGGGAATCGACCGATGCGCCGCCCGGGGCGGTGTCCCTCGCGCAGCCCATGGAGATCGGTGCCGAGCTGGAGTGGGGAGCGGAGGCGTGGGGCGAGGTGCGCACCCGCGCCCAGCGGGCCGGGCGCGCCTATATCTGGCTGAATCTGGTCGAACAGCGTCTGCGGGCCGTCGTCGCCGCGGTGCTCCGGCCGATCTACGAGCCGGTCCACGGCGAGGAGTGGGTGGTGGCCGCGGCCGGACCGGCCGGGCAGGAGTGGGTGCAGCGCGCCGTCGCCGTACGCGAGGTCTCCCGCCGCAAGGGCTACCTGCTGGACCCGGCCGACGACAACGTCCTCAGCTTCCTGACGCTGCCGCAGCTGCGCGAGCTGATGGTCCAGCACTGGCCCTGCTTCGAGCCGTACTTCGACGACCGGCGCGACGTCGAGCTGGCCCTCGACGAGCTGGAGGTCGCGCGCAACGTCGTCTCGCGCAACCGCGCGCTGAACGAGGCGGTCCTCGCCCAGGCCGAACGCGCCTCCGCCCGGCTCCTGGACATCCTCGGCAGCGGTTCCGGGGCGCCCTCGGCCGACCGGCTGCCGGTGGACGCGGTGGAGGAGCTGGTGGGCGACCGGTACGCGGACGTGGTCTCCGTCCACCCCGACCGGGTCCGGCTCCAGCGCCAGCTGCCCGCCGAGGACCTCTTCGGCGGGGCGCGGCGGCTCGACGCCATCGGCATAGGTCTCAACCTCCTCGTCCAGAACTTCTCCGGCCGCCGGCTCGTCCGGCTCGCCGAATCGGGCTGCCGGGTCCGGTTGCTGTTCATCAACCCGGCCAGCAGCGCGGTGCGCCGCCGGGAGCGGGAGCTCGGCCTCAAGAAGGGCGAGCTGAGCCGTTCGGTGGAGATGAACATCCTGCACATGCGCCGGGTGCGCTCCAAGCTCCGCGATCCGGGGGCGTTCGAGATCCAGGTGTTCGACGAGACCCCGCGCTTCACCGCCTACCTGGTGGACGGCGACGGCCCGGACGCCGTGGGCGTCGTCCAGCCCTACCTGCGGCGGGCCCGGGGCATGGAGGCACCGGTGTTGGTGCTGCGCGGCGGGGGCAGGCGCACGGTGGTGCGGGCGGGGCAAGACAGCGAGCACGGCCTCTTCGAGACGTACCGCGAAGAGTTCGAATCGGTCTGGACGGACTCCCGGCCGGTCTCCTGACGGGCCCGCCCGCTCCTGCCGGGCCCGCCCCGGGCTTCTGACGGACTGTGGTGCCACGGACCTCCCCGGGGCTCTGTCAGTGGCCCGTGCGAAGGTGGTCAGCACATGGGGGAGCGCACCACGAAGGAGGTATCGGGATGAGCTGGCACCGGGGAACACTGGTCGGCTTCGACCTGGAGACGACGGGGACCGACGTCGAGAACGACCGGATCGTCACCGCCGCACTCGTCCGGCTGGACGCGGACGGGACGGTCGCCGAGCAGCGGACCTGGCTGCTCGACCCGGGGGTGGTCATACCCGAACAGGCGTCCGCGATCCACGGCATCGGCACCGACCACGCCCGCAAGCACGGGGCGCGGGCCGTCTCCGCGGTCGAGGAGATCGCCCACGCGGTCGCCGAGGTGCTGCGCTCGGGTGTCCCACTGGTGGTGATGAACGCCCGTTACGACCTCTCGCTGCTGGACCGCGAATGCCGCAGGCACGGGCTGCCGTCGGTCGAGGAGCGGGTCGGCGGGGCGCCCTCACCGGTCATCGACCCGCTGGTGATCGACAAGCACGTCGACAAGTACCGCAAGGGCAAGCGGGCCCTCCAGGCACTGTGCGACCACTACGGGGTCACGCTCGACGGAGCGCACGAGGCGAGCGCCGACGCGGTGGCCGCGGTGCGCGTGGTGCGCCGAATGGGAGAGCGGCACCGGCCCGTCGGCACCCTGCCGCCCGCCGAACTGCACGCCCTTCAGATCAGGGCGGCCGCCGAGCAGTCGGCCTCGCTCCAGGCATACCTGCGCCGCTCGGACCCCGCGGCCGTGGTCGAGGCGTCCTGGCCGGTGATCCCCCGCAGCCGCTGAGCCGGGGCCGACGGGCCGGAATCCCTCTCCGCGTCAGTCGGCGGCGGGGGAGGCCGTGTCGTCGGCCTTGATGTCGAAGTTGATCTGACCGCCGTCGACCGAGGTGACGGTCGCCGTCACGCCCAGGGTGCTGCCGTCGCCCGCGGTGAGGGTGCAGCGGGTCTCGGTGCCGACCTTCCCGACGAGGTCCTCGGGGCACGTGACGTCCGGTTCCGGCTGGCCCGTCGTCTCGGCGAGCTTCTTGGCGACCGTGGCGGACAGCTTGTCCTTGGACAGCTTCGACTCGGAACTCCCCACACTGACCGAGGCCGAGCAGCCGACGAGCAGCGCTCCGGCGGCCAGGACCGCGAGGCTCCACGTCACTGCGGTCGAGCGGGCTATGGGCATGGGAAGGATCCGTTTCGCAAGGTGCGGGACAGTCGGCGGAAGCATACGTGGCACCGTGCGGCCGGCAGGCCGCCGGAGGGTGCCGGGGCGCCGATCAGAGCTTGCCGAAGATCACTCCGCGCCAGGTCCAGCCCGACTTGAGGGCGGTGCCCCGCAAGGGGGCTGTCAGCTGCGCGCTGTCGAAGCTGAACGACTCGGTCGCCTCCAGACGGCCGCTCTCCCCCCGCTGGAAGGTGTAGCGGCGAGAGACGGTCCTGCCCCCGCCGCGGCCGTACTCCGCCGAGGTCTGGAGCCGCGGAGGATTTCCGACGCGGGTGACTTCCCAGCTCTCCTCGACGGCACGCACCTCGGGGACGTCCTCGGCCAGCCGCATCCGGATCCGGATGGCGTGCGTCAGCTGGGACCCGATGAAGAAGGTCTGCCAGGCGGGCTCGTCGATCCGCCACTCCGCCACCAGATCGGCTCCCTGCGCCGAGCCGTCGCTGATGACGTAGGGAACATCCGGCCGGTTGAGACCGAGCAGAGCCGCCCGCAACTCCTGGGCCGGACAGGGCGCCAGCCCGGCCTCGGGGTGCTTGGTTCCGGTCAACTTGTCGAATAATCCCATGAGGTCAACCTATGAGTGGTCGGAACAGCGGTGCAAGAAAGGGCCGGTCGCTCCGGCGGGCACTTCCTAGGGCGTCGCGCCGGTGTCCGGGCGGACCGTGCGCACGAAGTCCCGGAAGTCCTCCACGACGTCGCCGTGCTGGGCCGCGGTCACCGTCAGGATCAGCCGGATCACCGCCCGCTTGCTCGGATCGTCGACGTCCAGCGTGGACAGATAGACCTGCGACTGGATGAGGTCGCGGAGCGCTCCCCCGGCGACCGCCGAGATCGCGAGGGTCTGGGTGAAGCCGGGAGCGTCCTCGGAACCGACCTCCCGGCGTTCGGCGACGTCGACCGAGGCGGCGGGCCCGCGCAGGTTCGCCACCGATTCGTCGGCGATCTCGGGGAGCGTCGCCTGGTCCGGGCGGAACGCGCCGTCGACCGTGATGTTCGCGGTGAATCCCGCATCCGGGTGCGGGTGCAGGGCGACGAACGCCGCGCCCGGCGCGCCCACCCCGTCCGGCGGCGTGGCGCGCCAGCCGTCCGGCAGTTCGAACGCGATCGGTGCGGGCAGGGTGGTGGTCATCCCGGTCTCTCCTTACGATAACGGTGTGCTCACGGCAGCGGGTCCGCGCCGGCGTACGTCAGAGCAGGCTGCCGATCCCGTCTCCTACCCAGCTCGCCGCATCGCCCACGGCCCCGGCAGCATCGCCCACCGTATCGACGACCTTCCCCGGGTCGACGGTGAACTCGAAGCCCACGGCGCCGAGCTTGCGAGCTTCTGCTCGCCGCCTTCTCCGGCACCCATGGGCAACCCCCGTTGCAATCGCATCTGTTCGGCCTGACGGCCACGACGCATAGTGCGGAAGGATCACTGGTCGCCGGACTGCGGTCCCCCGGCCGCTCAGAAGGGGTACCACCGGACCTCGGGATCGTCCTCGCGCAGGGACGCCACCCGGCGGCGGAATTCGGCGAGCGCCTTCGGGTTGGCCGGGGCGTGCTGGGAGACCCAGGCGCAGCTGGCCGTCTCGCGGGCGCCGCGCAGCACCGCGCACCCCTCCCACTCCCGGACGTCCCAGCCGTACGCGGAGGTGAAGGCGTCGTAGGCCGCGGGGTCGAGGCCGTAGCGGTCGCGGGAGAGGGCGAGGACGACCAGGTCGTGTTCGCGCAGATCGTCGGAGAAGGTCTCCAGATCGACCAGGACGGGGCCGTCGGGGCCGACGTGGACGTTGCGCGGGAGCGCGTCGCCGTGGATCGGCCCCGGGGGCAGCCGCGGGACGAGCGCGGCGGCCGCGGCCGCGAAGGCGTCGCGGCGCTCCCGGAGGTAGTCGGCGTCCGCCGGGTCGATCGCGTCCCCCGCCAGGCTCAGCCACCGCTCCACGCCGCCCAGGAGTTCGCGGCGCGGCAGGGTGAGGCCGGCCGGGGCGGGCAGCGCGTGCACCAGGGAGAGCAGTGGTGCGAGGTCACGGGGCTCGGCGGGGCGCACGGGGTCGGGAAGCCGGTGCCACAGTGTCACGGGGTGGCCCTCGACCAGGCGCGGCCGGCGTTCGGCCGCGCGGACGGCGGGGACTCCGGACGCGGCGAGCCAGTCGGCGAGGGCCACTTCCCGCTCGGCCCGCGCGCGGAGCTCAGGGTGTCCGGTGGCGTCCCGGCCGACCTTGATCACCAGGCCATCGGCCGCGAAGACCGCGTTCTCGCCCAGCGCGAGCAGTTCCGCCGCGCCGGAGTACCCGGCGGCCGTCAGTACGTCGCGTGCGCGCTTTTCGTCCATGGATGCGATTTTCGCATCCCAGCAGGCCACCTTGACGAACCGATGAGCCGTCAGCACGATGACGGAGGCTTTCCGGGCGGCCAGAACAGGACAGAAGCATATTTTAGACGCATCAGTGAGATAAAAGACGGAGAGGTTCCCTTCGTGACATCGGTGGCCGCGGCGAAGCGGTCCGGACCGGACGGCCCGAACGGTGGGCGCGACGGACGGGACGGGCACGGGGGCTGGCGGACCGGACAGGGCGGCCGGCGCGGACCCGCGGGGAGGCCGCCGCGTCCCGGGCGCCCGGGACGGCCGGAGCGCAAGGCGTTCGGGGACGGGGCCGCCTGGTTCCTGGTGCTGCCCGCGCTCATCCCGATCCTGATCCTCAGCGTCGGACCGCTCCTCTACGGCATCGCCCTCGCCTTCACCGACGCGCAGTCCGGCCGCACCCGCTCCACCCAGTGGATCGGCACCCTGAACTTCCAGGACCTGCTGCACGACACCTTGTTCTGGGACTCGTTCCGGATCGGCCTGCTCTGGGCAGTGGGCGTCACCGTCCCGCAGTTCCTGCTGGCACTCGGCCTCGCCCTGCTGCTCAATCAGAACCTCCGCATGCGCTGGCTGGCCCGGGCGCTGGCGATCATCCCCTGGGCGATGCCCGAGGTCGTCGTCGGCATCATGTGGCGGCTCGTCTACAACCCGGACGCCGGCATCCTCAACGAGACCCTCCGCGACCTCGGACTCGGCGACGGCCGGGACTGGCTGACCGGCCTCGCCACCGCGCTGCCCGCCGTGGTCCTCGTCGGCGTCTGGGCGGGCATGCCGCAGACCACCGTGGCCCTTCTCGCCGGCCTCCAGAACACCCCGCGCGAACTGCACGAGGCGGCAGCCATGGACGGGGCCGGTGCCTGGCGCCGCTTCCGTACGGTCACCTGGCCCGCCCTGAAGCCGATCGCGCTCGCCGTCTCCGCCCTCAACCTGATCTGGAACTTCAACTCCTTCGCCCTGGTCTACGTCCTGACCAGCGGCGGACCCGGTGGCCGGACCCGGCTGCCGATGCTCTTCGCCTACGAGGAGGCATTCCGCTACGGGCAGTTCGGCTACGCGGCGGCGATGGGCTGTGTGATGGTCGCGGTGATCTCCGTGCTCCTCGCCCTCTTCCTCGTCGGCCGGCTCAAGGGAGGCGGGGACCGATGAGGCGGGGACCGACGGGACGAGGGCCGACCGGGCGGCGATCGACGGGGCGCGGGCCGGCGCCGCGTGCGTCGACGGAGCGTGAATCGACGGGGCTGCGCACCGGCAGGCCCGCGCGCGCCGCGCAGTACCTGGCCCTGCTGGCGTACCTGGTCTTCCTGGCGTTCCCGTTCGTGTGGCTGATCTCCACCGCCTTCAAGCCCGCCCGCGAACTGGGATCGCTGCACCCCACCTGGATTCCCGAGCAACCCACCCTGGACAACTTCCGGCAGGCGTTCGACGAGCAGCCGCTGTTCCAGGCCGCCGCCAACTCCCTGACCGCCGCCGTCGGGGCGGCGGTGATCGCCGTCGTGATCGCCACCCCGATGGCCTATGTGATGGCCCGCCACCGAAGCCGCCTCGCCACCGCGGCGACCGGCTGGGTCGTGGTCAGCCAGGCGTTCCCGTTCGTTCTGGTGATCATCCCCCTCTTCCTCGTCCTGAAGAACCTCCATGCGATCAACACCCTGTGGGGGCTGGTCCTCGTCTACGTCGTCTGGTCGCTGCCCTTCGCGCTGTGGATGCTCACCGGATACGTCCGGGCCGTGCCGGTTGAGCTGGAGGAGGCCGCCGCCGTCGACGGCGCGGGCCGGGTGCGGACCCTCGTCTCCGTCGTGGCTCCGCTGCTCGCACCCGGGATCGTCGCCACCGTGCTGTTCGCGTTCATCACCGCGTGGAACGAGTTCTTCTTCGCGCTCGTCCTGCTCAAAACCCCGGAGAAGCAGACCTTGCCGGTCGTCCTCACCCACTTCCTCGGCGCGGAGGGCGTGGCCGACCTCGGCCCGCTCGCCGCGGCCGCGTTCCTCGCCACGCTGCCCTCCCTCGTCCTCTTCGCCCTCATCCAGCGCCGGATCACCGGCGGGATGGCGGCCGGGGCGGTGAAGAGCTGATGCGCGCCCCGATCCGGCGGGCGGCGACCGCGGTCGCCGTACTGGCCCTCCTGCTCACCGGCTGCTCCGGCGGCGGGGACGGGCGGGACGCGGACGGCACGATCCGGCTCCGGTTCCAGTCGCTGGCCTGGCAGAAGGAGTCCGTCGACGCCAACAAGCGACTGGTGAAGGAGTGGAACGCGGCCCACCCCGGCATCCAGGTGGACTACGTCCAGGGCAGTTGGGACAGCGTCCACGACCAGCTGCTCACCTCCTTCGAGGGCGGCGAGGCCCCCGACGTCATCCACGACGCCTCCGACGACCTGGCCGACTTCGCGTACGGGGGATACCTCGCCGACCTCCGCCCGCTGCTCCCCGAGCGGCTCAAGGCCGACATCCCCGAGCGGTCCTGGCGCACCACCACGTTCGGCGAGGGGATCCACGGGGTGCCCTTCCTCCAGGAGCCCCGGGTCCTGATCGCGAACACGAAGCTGCTGGAGGCGTCGGGCGCGCGCGTCCCGACCCCGGAGCGTCCCTGGGGCTGGGAGGAGTTCCGGCGGATCACCGAGGAGCTGACGGGCCGGGGTCGGTACGGGGTCGCCTGGCCGCTCAAGGAACCGGTCTCCGTCACGCTCAACCTGGGCCTGTCCGGCGGCGGGCGGCTCTTCCACCGTGACGAGGACGGCAAGGCGGTCCTGCGCTTCGAGCGGGGCGACGGGGTGGTGGCCGGCACCATCCACGACCAGGTCAACACCGACGAAAGTGCCGCCCGCGGCGCCCTGGGCATGGGCGGGTCGGACGCGCTGCCCGGGTTCTTCGGCGGCAAGTACGCGATGCTTCCGCTCGGGTTCTCCTACCGCCAGCAGGTCATCCAGCAGGCCCCCGAAGGATTCGACTGGACGGTCCTGCCGATGCCGGCGGGCGCGGGCGGCGCGGTCCAGGGCGTGAGCCCGCAGACGCTGTCGGTCGCCGAGGAGAGCCCGCACAAGAAGGAGGCCGTCGCGTTCATCGACTTCCTGCTGCGGCCCGCGAACATGGTGCGCCTGGCCCGGGGTGACTGGATGCTGCCCACGGGAACGGAGGCGCTGGCCGACCCGTCACTGCGCGGCGCCGAGCACGGCTGGGCCGTCGGCACCGCGCTCGCGAAGGGGCTGCGGCCCGCGCCGGCCCAGTCGGTGCGCGGTTATCCCGAGTGGAAGGACAAGGTGGCGACCCCCGCGCTCCAGGAGTACTACAGCGGCGCGATCGGCGCCGACGAACTGCGCGAACGGCTGGTGGACGACGGGAACCGGGTGCTGGCCCGGTACCAGCGCTGAACCGGACCCGATCCGGACGCGACCGCAACCCGATCCAGCAGCGCAAAAACGTTGCACGAGACGTATCGTCTCGCCTACGGTAGGCGGCATGACGGAATCACCGCGTGCCCACATCGCCATGTTCTCCATCGCCGCCCACGGACATGTGAACCCGAGCCTCGACGTCATCCGCGAACTCGTCGACCGTGGGCACCGTGTCAGCTACGCCATCCCGGCCTCCTTCGCCGAGAAGGTCGCCGGAACCGGCGCCCGGCCGGTGATCTACACCTCGACCCTGCCGACCGACGACGACCCCGACGCCTGGGGGACCGAACTGATCGACAACATCGAACCCTTCCTCGACGACGCGCTCCAGGCGCTCCCGCAACTCGCCGAAGCCTTCGCGGGCGACGAGCCCGACCTCGTCCTGCACGACATCACCTCCTATCCCGCCCGCGTCCTCGCCCACCGCTGGGGCGTCCCCGCCGTCTCCCTCTGGCCCAACCTGGTCCCCTGGGAGGGGTACGAGGAGGAGGTCGGGGAGCCGATGACCGCCGAGCTGAAGCAGACCGAACGCGGCAAGGCGTACTACGCGCGCTTCGACGACTGGCTCGCCGAGAACGGCCTCGGCCATGTCTCCAGCGACGACTTCGTCGCCCGCCCGCGCCGCGGACTCGTCCTGATCCCCGAGGCGCTCCAGCCGAACGCGGACCGGGTGAACCGCGAGATGTACACCTTCGTCGGGGCCTGCCAGGGCGACCGGGCCGACCAGGGCGAGTGGACCCGGCCGGCCGGGGCGGAGAAGGTCCTGCTGGTGTCGCTGGGTTCCTCGTTCACCAAACAGCCCGCCTTCTACCGGGCGTGCGTCGACGCCTTCGGCGACCTGCCCGGCTGGCACGTGGTGCTCCAGATCGGCGCGCACGTCGACCCCGCCGAACTCGGTGACGTGCCGGACAGCGTGGAGGTGTGCTCCTGGGTGCCGCAACTGGCGGTCCTCAAGCAGGCCGACGCCTTCATCACCCACGCCGGTGCGGGGGGAAGCCAGGAAGGACTCGCCACCGGCACCCCGATGGTCGCCGTCCCGCAGGCGGTGGACCAGTTCGGCAACGCGGACATGCTCCAGTCGCTGGGCGTGGCCCGGCGCCTTTCGATGGAGGAGGCCGACGCCGCGACCCTGCGCGAGGCGGTGCTCGCCCTGGTGGGCGATCCCGAAGTGGCCGCCCGCTGCGAGCGCCTGAGCGAGCGGACGGTGCGGGAGGGCGGCACCCCGCGGGCCGCCGACCTCATCGAGGCCGAACTGCCCCGCTGAGCGGCACCGCCCGCAACCTGTCCGCTCGTTCTCCCGTCCTGTCCCGCCCCGTCCCGTCCTGTCCCGCCCCGTCCCGTGTGCCGCTCGCAGTGGTTTCCGGGGCGGGACGTCCGTGTTCCGGCTCCGTGAAATCCGTGCCGCGGCGGGCCCGGTCGGCGCATCTGCACGCACCTCCTGGCGATTTCACACCCGGGGCCGGGTGTTCACCCCTCTCGTGCGCACCTTCACCGATCTTCACGAGTCTTCACGCGTCGTCACTCCTGCCCCAGGGGGCGCCGGCGCGGCACGGGCGATGGCCGGGCGGACGGCGGGCACCTGCTCAACGGCCGCTCTGAGCAGGCCGTATGCCCGGTGGGGATGCTCGCGCGGAGCGGCTCGCGACCGGCCGTTCCGGACGGGCCGTACCCCCGGCGGCCCGCCGTGACCGCTGTGACCAGCCATGGCCGGTTTCTTGTTACGCAACCTTGTTGAGCAAGTGGTGCCTCCCGGAGGGGGTTGATCTGTGCTCGTCAATCGGTCAGGGTTTCGAGCCAGCCCCCGGAGATCTTCCGGCCGAGGGCCGATCCCCCCACAAAGAATGACGAGGAGACCCCCTCTTCATGGCCAAGCACCAGCGCACCCGTCGCATCAAGCTGACCGCCGCGACCACCGCCGTGGCGGCCGCCGCCGGCGTCACCCTTCTCGGTACCTCCTACGCGGGAGCCGCACCGGCTCCCGTGGGCACGGTCTACGGCGCGGACGCCGCGACCGCGGTGTCCGGCAGCTACATTGTGATGCTGGACGAGAAGAAGGCCGACAAGTCCGAGCTCGCCAAGGAGTACGGCGGCAAGCTCAAGCGCGACTACACCTCCAGCATCAACGGCTTCTCCGCCAGCGGCCTTTCGGAGACCGAGGCCAAGCGCCTCGCCGCCGACCCGGCCGTCGCCAAGGTGGTGCAGAACAAGAAGTTCAGCATCGACGCCACCCAGGACGACCCGCCGTCCTGGGGCCTGGACCGGATCGACCAGACCGGGACCGCGGGCGACAACGCCTACACCTACCCGGACGCCGGCGGCGAGGGCGTCACCGCGTACGTCATCGACACCGGTGTCCGCGTCACCCACGAGGACTTCGAGGGCCGGGCCACCTCCGGCTTCGACGCCGTGGACGACGACGACGACGCCGACGACGGCAACGGGCACGGCACCCACGTGGCGGGCACCATAGCCGGGGCCGCGCACGGCGTCGCCAAGAAGGCGGACATCGTGGCCGTCCGCGTTCTGGACGACAACGGCTCGGGCACCACCGAGCAGGTCATCGCCGGGATCGACTGGGTCACCGCCAACGCCACGGGCCCGTCCGTCGCCAACATGAGCCTCGGCGGCGGGGCCGACCCGGCGCTCGACGAGGCGGTCCAAAAGGCCATCGCCGCGGGCATCACCTTCGGCGTGGCCGCCGGCAACGAGTCCAGCGACGCCGGGCAGGGCTCGCCCTCGCGCGTCCCCGAGGCGATCACCGTCGCCTCGTCCACGGAGGCCGACGAGCAGTCGTCGTTCTCCAACTACGGCTCGGTCGTGGACATCTACGCCCCGGGCTCGGACATCACGTCCACCTGGAACGACAGCGACACCGGCACCAACACCATCTCCGGTACGTCCATGGCCACCCCGCACGTCGTCGGCGCGGCCGCCGTCTACCTGGCGGGCAACCAGGACGCGACCCCGGAGGCCGTCGCCGCGGCGCTCACCGAGGGAGCCACCCCGGACGCCATCGGCAACGCCACCGGGGGAACGGCGAACAAACTCCTCAAGGTCGTCGAGTAGCACCCGCGTCCGACGGGACGCCGGGCGGCGGTTCTCATGAGCTCCCGCCGCTCGGCCCCGTGCACAGCAGCAGCCGCCGCGCTCTCCCCCACGGGGCACGGCGGCTGCGCCGTTCCCCGGGCGGGTCCGACGCGGTTGTCCAGCGGGGGAAGGCATCTCCGCCCTGCGATGCACCGCCTTCGCCGCCGCGCGCTGATCCACCAGGGACCACGGGCCGGCCCTTAGGGTGGGTGGCCATGACGACGACGTACGCGGCGCTGCTGCGGGGGATCAACGTGAGCGGCGGCAAAAGGGTCCCGATGCCCGAACTGCGCACCGTGCTCACCGAACTGGGACACACCGGCATCGCCACCTATCTGCAGAGCGGCAACGCCGTCTTCCGGAGCGACGGCGACGACGAGGACGCACTGGCCGCCACCCTGGAACAGGCCCTGCACCAGCGGTTCGGATTCGCCGTCGACTGCCTCGTCCGCGACTCCGGCTATCTCGCGGCCGTCGCCGAAGACTGCCCCTTCCCCGCCGCCGAGCTGGAGGGCAAGCAGCTCCACGTCACCTTCTTCGACCGGTCCGTGGACGCGGACCGCTTCGCGGACCTGGGGGCGGAGGACTTCCTTCCGGAGGAGTTCCAACTCGGCGACCGCTGTCTGTACCTGTACGCCCCCGACGGGCTCGGCCGCTCCAAGCTGGCGGTCGCGCTGGGGCGCCCCCGCCACGTCAAGGGCCTCACCGCCACCAGCCGCAACTGGAACACCGTGGTGAAACTCGTGGAGATGACCCGTGGCTGAGCCCTCGCCCGCCGTGGCGGCGGCCATCGAGGGCGAGCTACGCCTGCTGGACCCGGCCGTACGGGCGTCCGCCCAGCTCCTCGCCTCGCTGCTGCACCCGGAGTTCCGGGAGATCGGCACCAGCGGCCGGCTCTGGAGCCGGGAGTCCATCATCGCCTCGCTCACCGCGGACGACGCCCCGCGCCCCGGCCCGCTCACCGCCTCCCGGATGCGAGGCGCTCAGCTCTGCGCCGACGTGGTGCACCTCACCTTCGACACGGAGTCCCGGGGGATCCGCTCGCACCGCAGCTCCCTGTGGCGGCTGACCCCGGAGGGCTGGCGGCTCTACTTCCACCAGGCGACTCCGTTCGACGACGGCCCGCCCGGCAGCAACTTGGACGGCCCCACCGCCGAGGTCTGACCCCCGCCCGGGCGAAACCCGCCGCATGGCCGTGACCGTGACCGGAGCCGCCCGGACCGACCGGCCGGGCACGATGCCGCCCGATGTGCGGCGCACCGGTGGGCCACGCCGAATTGGCCCACCCGGCCGGAGCCCGATTGGACCAGGAGCCGGCGCCAATCACTCCCTAGGGTGAGAGCCATGAGCACCCGCCACACCACCACCGTCGACTTCTACTTCGACCCCGCGTGCCCGTTCGCCTGGATCGCCTCCCGCTGGATGCTGGAGGTCGAGCAGCGGCGCGACCTCGACCTCCGCTTCCGCCCCATGAGCCTCAAGCTGCACAACGAGGGCAACGAAATCCCGGCGTGGTACCGCGACCTGGTCGACCGGTCGATCGGGCCGGTCCGGGTCGCCGTCGCCGCGGCCGCCGCCCACGGCGACGGAATTCTGCGGGACCTCTACACCGCGCTGGGCACCCGCCTCCACCAGCACAAGGAGGAGGACTTCGACGCCGTGATCACCGCCTCGCTCGCCGAACTGGGTCTGCCGGCCGAGCTGGCGCAGGCCGCGCACTCGACGGCGTACGACGCCGACGTCGCACGCCACCACGACGCGGGCAAGGACCCGGAGCAGGGCGGGTACGTGGGCACACCGACGATCCACGTCGACGGCACGGTGTGGTTCGGGCCGGTCCTGAACGCGATTCCGCGCGGCGAGGAAGCGGCCGAACTCTTCGACAGCTTCCGGGTCCTCGCCAACCACCCGGCCTTCTTCGAGCTCAAGCGGGCCCGGTCCGGCGGTCTGTCCTACGCCTGACCCCCCGGGGCCGCCCGGGGACCCGCCCCCGGCCGTCCTTAGGATCGTGGACATGGCGACGGGGGCAGGGCTGTGGGACGCGGGGCTGGACGCCTGGTACGGGCCGGGCACGCCCCTCGTGCAGCGCGTGCGGAGCTACCGCCCGAATCGACGGGGACAGGTCAAGCTCGTGCGCTGGCTTCGGGTCGGCCTCACCCGGGCGGCGGCCCTCCTGATGGTCGTCCTCGCCCTCGGGGTGGCCCTGGACCCGGCTTCCGCCCTGGACTCCGTGGAGCGGGGTCCGATGGGGGCCGCGGCCCTCGCGGCCGCGTCCTTCGTCTGGCGCTGCTCCCTGATCAGGGTGGTGCTGCGCCCCGGTGGGATCGTGCGCCACGGGCTGTGGCGTCACGCCGTGGTGTCCTGCTCCTCGGTGAAGCGGTTCTACCGGCCCGGGGGCCGCTCACCGCTCGTCCTGGAGACCCACGCGGGGGAAGAAGTCGCCTTCTGGTGGTTCGACGGCTCGCTGTGGGACCTGTTCTACGACTTCTCCCGCGTGTGCGCCGACGCCATGCACGCGCATGCCCGCCCGGCCCGATCGAGCCCGGCCCGATCCCGCGGGGCGTCCTCGCGCTCGGCGGCGGTGGAGCGTCGGTACAGCTGGTCGGCGGGGGCGGACCCGATGGCCCTCGGGGCAGTCGTCTGCGCGGTCGCCGGACTGACCGGCTAGAGGGCGCCCCCGGGGGCCTCACGCCGACAGCGAGGCCCCCACCGGCACCCGCGCCTCGTCGTACCGGGTGAGCAGCAGCCGAGCCAACTCCGGTGCGGGCCCCAGCACATCGGCCAGGACGTCTGCCCCGGCGGCCTCGGCGCCGGCCGCGATGCGGTCGGGGAGCCGCCCGGGCGCGATGACGTACGGGGCCACCGCCACCCGCTCCACGCCGTCGGCGCGCAGGGCCCGTACCGCGTCCTCGGTACGGGGAAGGAGTGCGGAGGCGAACGCAGGCCGCACGGCGCACCAACCGGTGTGCCGCAGCTCCCGCGCGATTTCAGCGATCACTGCGATCGCCTCCGGGTCTGTGGACCCCGCCGAGGCCAGGACGAGCCCGGTCCGGGGGAGGTCGCCGGGTCGGACCCCGGCCTCTCGCAGCCGCCGCGCCAGGGTGACTCCCAGCAGCGGGGACGGGCCGAGGACGCCGGCCTGCCGGATGCGCAGCCGCGGCAGCCGGGCCCGGGCCTCGCGCAGGACCGAGGGGATGTCGGTCTTGGCGTGGAACGCCCGGGTGAGCAGCAGCGGGAGGGCGACGACCTCGTCCGCGCCATCGGCGGCCAGGCGCTCCAGCACCCGGGGCACGGACGGCGCGTTGAACTCCAGGAACGCGGTCTGAACGCGCAGCCCCGGCCGCTCGGCCCGTACCCGCTCGGTGAGCGCGTGCACGGTCGCGGCGTGCCGCGGGTCGCGGCTGCCGTGGGCGATGACGAGGAGAACGGGACGGGACATGACGTGACTCAGTTCTTGACGAGGAGACCGCGGCTGCGCAGCACCCACCGCTCCAGCGGACTGAAGACGAGCAGGTCGATCGCGATGCCGACGAACAGGATGAGCAGGATCGACAGGAAGATGCCGGGCATGTCGAAGTTGCTGCGGCCGTTCTCCAGCAGCTGCCCCAGTCCCAGGCCGAGATCGGGGGAGGAGGCGATGATCTCGGCGGCCATCAGCGACCGCCAGGAGAACGCCCAGCCCTGCTTGAGGCCCGCCAGATAGCCGGGCAGAGCCGCCGGGAGCACGATGTGCCAGGTGCCGCGCAGCCCGGTCGCGCCCAGCGTGCGGCCCGCCCGGAGGAACAGCGGCGGCACCTGGTCGACGCCGGAGACCAGCCCGTTGGCGATCGAGGGCACCGCGCCCAGCAGGATCACGGCGAACATCATCCGGTCGTTCAGTCCGAGCCAGATCACCGCCGGGGCCACCCACGCGACCGACGGCAGCGACTGGAGACCGGACAGGATCGGGCCGATCGCGGCCCGGACCAGCTTCACCCGGGCGACCAGCAGTCCCAGCGGCGTACCGATGGCGACCGCGAGCAGGAAACCGAGCAGACCGCGCGAGACGCTGGTCCACACGACGTCCAGCAGCGTGCCCTTGAGCCACATCTCCCGGGCGCTGTCCCACACCGCGGAGGGCGGCGGCAGCTTGTAGACCTCCGTGACCTGGGCACGGACCAGCAGCTCCCAGATGACCAGGACCAGCGCGACGGCCACGACCGGGGGAAGCGCCTTGCGCAGCAGGACCTCCCGCACGGGCGTGCGGCGGATCTGCACGGCGTCCAGGGCGTCGAGACCGGCCTCCAGACCCGCCAGATCGTCGGGTTTCACGTCGTCCCCTCCGGCTGCCCCCTCCGGCCGCTTCCGGCTCGACGCGATGTCAGTGCTGGCCATGTCGGCGGATCTCCCCACGCAGTTCTTCGGTGATCTCGACGGACAGCTCCGCCACGGCGGTGTCCTCGATGCGGCGCGGCTGCTCGATGTCGACCGTCCACTCCCGGGCGATCCGGCCCGGCCGGGACGACAGCAGCACCACGCGCTGCGCGAGCCGTACGGCCTCGCGCACGTTGTGCGTGACGAAGAGGACCGAGGCGTTCGTCTCCCGCCAGATCCGGGTCAGCTCGTCGTGCAGCACATCGCGGGTGATGGCGTCCAGCGCCGCGAACGGCTCGTCCATCAGCAGAAGTCGGCTGTCCTGGGCGAGTGCGCGGGCCATCGCGACACGCTGGCGCATACCGCCGGACAGCTCGTGCACCCGCTTGCCGTACGCCCCGCCGAGCCGGACGAGTTCGAGCAGTCGCTCCGCCTCGCCGCGGCGCTGCGACTTCGGCACCCCGCGCAGCCGCAGGGCCAGCTCGATGTTCTTGCCGGCGGTCAGCCACGGGAAGAGGGCGTGCTCCTGGAACATCAGGGCCGGCCGGCCGCCGGGGGTCTCGATGGACCCCTTGGACGGGCGGTCGAGTCCGGCCACCAGGTTCAGCAGTGTCGACTTTCCGCAGCCGGAGGCCCCCAGCAGGGTGACGAACTCACCCGGAGCGACGTCGAGCGTGATGTCGTCCAGCACGAGCTGCTGACCCGCGGGTCCGGCGAAGGACTTCGAGACGTGCGCGATACGAGCGGCGTGCTCGACCGTCGTACGGTCCTCGGCCTTGGTGAGAGTGGGGGTCGCCATGGTCGTCACCTCCTGGGAGTCCTGCTTCGGGTGGGCGGGCTACTTGACGCCGAGTCCGGCGTCGGCGACCTCGGGCCGCCCCTCGGCCGTGAGGATCTTGTTCAGCGGCCCCAGGTCGTAGACGCCCCGGAGGTCCGGCTCATCGAGCAGGCCGGCCCCCACGGCGTGCTCCGCCTGCGCGTTCAGCGTGGCGGCCAGCGGATCGTCGGTGACCTCGAAGGACTCCCACGCGGGGTCGAGGATCTCCTTCGGCAGCGGCTTGCCGCTCAGGGTCTCCAGCGCCTTGTTGGCGGACGCCTTGGCCTTCTCGGGGTTGGCGTTGATCCACCGGTTGGTGGAGACCGAACCCTTCAGCACCGCCTCCACCACGTCCGGGTGCGCGTCGAGGAACTTCTGCGACACGATGACGTTCGTGATCACGAACTTCCTGTCCGGCCACAGGTCCCTCTCGTCGAGGAGTACCTGCGCGCCCTCGGAGACCAGCTGGGAGGCGGTCGGCTCGGGCACCCAAGCGCCGTCCAGGTCACCGGACTTGTAGGCGCCCGGCGTGACCTTGTTGTCCGAGCGGACCACGGAGACGTCGCCCTTGCCGCTCTGGGAGTCGACCTTCCAGCCCTGCTCGGAGATCCAGTCGAGGAAGGCCACGTCCTGGGTGTTGCCGAGCTGCGGGGTGGCGATCCTCTTGCCCTTGAGGTCGTCCGGGGTCTTGATCCTGTCCGGATCGACGACCAGCTTCACCCCGCCCGAGGCCGATCCGGAGATGATCCGCAGGCCCTTGCCCTGGGACTTGGCGTACCCGTTGATGGAGGGGGAGGGACCGATGAAACCGATGTCGATGGACCCGGCGTTCAGCGCCTCGATCTCGGAGGGGCCCGCGTTGAAGGTGGTCGACTCGACCCGGGTGCCGCCGAGTTCCCTCTGGAAGGTGCCTTCCCGGATACCGACCAGGGCGGTGGCGTGCGTGAGATTCGGGAAGTAGCCGATCCGCACGGTGTCGGCGGAGAGCTTCTTCCCCGTGGCGGCGACCTTCGCCCTCCCCGCGCCGTCCTCGGCCTGGGAGCCGTAGCCGCACGCGGTGGCCGCCAGGGCGAGCAGCGGCAGGGCGGCGACGGCGACGAGGCCGCGGCGAAGGGTGGAACGGGGGGCAGGCACGGGAGGTCTTCCTCTCGTCGGCCCGGCGCGCGTCCCGCTGGCTGGTCAGGGGGGCGCGGCCGGGAGGGCGGCGGGTCTTCGGCGGTGCGGGCGGTGCGGGAGGGCGCGCGAGCGGTGCGCGTACGTCATCACGCACATCGCCCGACCCCGCCCCGACCTCCCCCGAGCTCTCGCATTCGCCCGAGCGGGGGGCGCCCCCTCCCGAGGGCGCCGCTGCCCACCCGGCTGCCCCGCTTCGCGAAGGCGGAGAAGGAGCCGGCGGCCATCAGAAGTCCCACTCGGCGTCGTCGGCGTCGGCCCGGTCGGCGGCTTCGGCGACCGCGGCGAACGAGGCGCCCGCCATCCCGGCGCTCAGCGTCGTACCGTCCGCCGGGTCGATCAGGAGGAACGAACCGGTGCGCCGGGAGTCGGCGTACGTGTCGAGCGCGAGCGGCTCGGCGGTGCGCACGACGACGCGGCCGATGTCGTTGGCGACCAGCTGCCCGGGCGCCGGGTGCTGGGAGAGGTCGTCCAGGGTGAGCCGGGACGGGATGTCCTTGACGATCGCCTTGACCGTGCGGGTGGTGTGCTTGAGCAGCACCCGCTGGCCCACCGAGAGCGGCTGGTCGGCGACGTGGCAGACGGTCGCCTCGACGTCCCGCGTCACGGCCGGGGCGTCGTCCGCGGGGGCGAGCAGATCGCCGCGCGAGATGTCGATGTCGTCGGCCAGCCGGATCGTCACCGACTGCGGCGCCCAGGCGATGTCGACGCTCTCCCCGAGCGCGTCGATGCCCGTGATCGTGGTGGTGCGCCCCGAGGGCAGTACGGAGACGGCCTCGCCGACCCGGAAGACGCCGGCCGCGATCTGACCGGCGTACCCCCGGTAGTCGGGGTGCTCGGCGCTCTGCGGGCGGATCACGTACTGCACCGGGAAGCGGGCGTGGCAGGCGGTGAGGTCGTGGCTGACCGGCACCGTCTCCAGGTGTTCGAGCACGGTCGGCCCGCCGTACCAGTCCATGTGCGCGGACGGCTCCACCACATTGTCCCCGGCCAGGGCCGAGATGGGGATCGCGGTGATCTCGGGGACGCCGAGGGACGCGGCGTACGCGGTGAACTCCTCGGCGATGGCGGCGAAGACGGGCTCCGCGTAGTCGACCAGGTCCATCTTGTTGACCGCCAGCACCACGTGCGGGACCCGCAGCAGGGCGGCGACGGCGGCGTGCCGGCGGGTCTGCTCGACGACCCCGTTGCGGGCGTCGACCAGGACCACGGCCAGCTCGGCCGTGGAGGCGCCGGTCACCATGTTGCGCGTGTACTGCACATGGCCGGGGGTGTCCGCCAGGATGAACCGGCGGCGGGCGGTGGCGAAGTAGCGGTAGGCGACGTCGATGGTGATGCCCTGCTCGCGCTCGGCCCGCAGTCCGTCGGTCAGCAGCGCCAGGTCCGGCGCCTCCTGACCGCGGTTCAGCGAGGCCCGCTCGACCGCCTCCAGCTGGTCGGTGAGGATCGACTTGGAGTCGTGCAGCAGGCGTCCCACGAGGGTGGACTTGCCGTCGTCGACCGAACCCGCCGTGGCGAACCGCAGCAGGGTGGTGGCCGACAACTGCTCGGTGGTCGTGGTCATGTTAGAAATACCCCTCGCGCTTGCGGTCTTCCATCGCGGCCTCGGACATCTTGTCGTCGGCGCGGGTCGCGCCCCGCTCGGTGCGCCGGGAGGCGGCGATCTCGGTGATCACGGCGTCCAGCGTGGTCGCGTCGGAGTCGACGGCCCCGGTGCAGGACATGTCGCCGACCGTGCGGTAGCGCACCAGACGGGTCTCGGTCGACTCGTGCTCCTTGGGCCCGCCCCAGTGCCCGGCGGTCAGCCACATGCCGTTGCGGCTGAACACCTCGCGCTCGTGGGCGAAGTAGATCTGCGGGAGTTCGATGCCCTCGCGCTCGATGTACTGCCAGACGTCCAGTTCGGTCCAGTTGGAGATCGGGAAGACCCGCACGTGCTCACCGGGGGCGTGCCGGCCGTTGTACAGCTGCCACAGCTCGGGGCGCTGGCGGCGCGGGTCCCACTGGGAGAACTCGTCGCGCAGCGAGAAGACCCGCTCCTTGGCGCGCGCCTTCTCCTCGTCGCGCCGGCCGCCGCCGAACACCGCGTCGAAGCGGTGCTGCTGGATGGCCTCGGTGAGCGGAACCGTCTGGAGCGGGTTGCGGGTGCCGTCGGGGCGCTCGCGGAGCTTCCCGGCGTCGATGTACTCCTGCACGGAGGCGACGTGCAGCCGCAGCCCGTGCTTCTCCACCGTACGGTCGCGGTACTCCAGGACCTCGGGGAAGTTGTGCCCGGTGTCCACGTGCAGCAGCGTGAACGGCACGGGCGCGGGCGCGAACGCCTTGAGCGCCAGGTGCAGCATCACGATGGAGTCCTTGCCGCCGGAGAACAGGATCACCGGCCGCTCGAACTCGCCCGCCACCTCGCGGAAGATGTGGACCGCCTCCGACTCCAGGGAGTCCAGGTGGCTGAGTGCGTACGGGTTGACGGTGCCTTCCGGCACGGTGGCGACGGTGCTCACGCCAGGCCCCTCTCGGTGAGCAGCGCGTGGAGCGCCGCTGCGGACTCCTGCACGGTCTGCTGGTGCGACTCGATCCGCAGGTCGGGCGATTCGGGGGCCTCGTAGGGGTCGTCGACCCCGGTGAGACCGCTGATCTCGCCGGCCGCCTGCTTGGCGTACAGCCCCTTCACGTCGCGCACGGAGCAGACCTCGACGGGCGTCGCGACGTGTACTTCCAGGTAGGTGGTGGACTCGGCGGCGTGCCGCTTGCGCACGGCCTCGCGGCTGTCGGCGAACGGGGCGATGACGGGGACCAGCACCTTCACGCCGTTGGCGGCGAGCAGTTCGGCGACGAAGCCGATCCGGGCGACGTTGGTGTGCCGGTCCTCGCGGGAGAAGCCGAGGCCCGCGGAGAGGAACTCACGGATCTCGTCGCCGTCGAGCACCTCCACCCGGTGGCCCTCGGTACGCAGCCGGCCCGCCAGTTCGTAGGCGATGGTGGTCTTGCCCGCGCTCGGCAGACCGGTCAGCCAGATCGTGGCTCCCGTCTCCGTCACGCTCATCGAATTCTCCTGATCAGTCGTCATCAGCCGTGCAGCCCGCATTCGGTCTTGCCCCGCCCGGCCCAGCGTCCGGCCCGTGCGTCCTCGCCCTCCAGCACCCGGCGGGTGCAGGGCGCGCAGCCGACGGAGGCGTAACCGTCCATCAGCAGCGGGTTGGTGAGCACCCCGTGCTCGGCGACGTAGGCGTCCACGTCGTCCTGGGTCCAGCGGGCGATGGGGGAGACCTTCACCTTGCGGCGCTTGGCGTCCCAGCCGACGACCGGGGTGTTCGCCCGGGTCGGGGACTCGTCGCGGCGCAGGCCCGTCGCCCAGGCGGCGTACGCGGTCAGGCCGTCCTCCAACGGCTTCACCTTGCGCAGCGCGCAGCACAGGTCGGGGTCGCGGTCGTGCAGCTTCTCGCCGTGCTCCGCGTCCTGCTCGGCGACGGTCCGCCGGGGGGTGATCGTGATGACGTTGACGTCCATCACCGCGTCCACCGCGTCCCGGGTCCCGATGGTCTCCGGGAAGTGGTAGCCGGTGTCCAGGAACACCACGTCCACGCCCGGCATCACCTGTGACGCCAGGTGCGCGACCACGGCGTCCTCCATCGAGGAGGTGACGCAGAAGCGCGGCCCGAAGGCGCCGGCCGCCCAGGCCAGGATCTCGGTGGCGGAGGCGTCCTCCAGCTCCCGCCCCGCCCGTTCGGCCAGCTCCCGGAGCTCCTCGTCGCTGAGCTCTCCGCTCAACTGAGTGGTCGTCATATCGCGCCCCCCTCGGTGTTGTTCCGCTGAACGCCCCGGGTCAGCAGGCCCAGGAACTTCAGCTGGAACGCACGGTTGCAGGAGGCGCATTCCCAGGCTCCGTGTCCCGTCTCGTTGGGGCGCAGGTCCTCGTCTCCGCAGTACGGGCAGTGGAACGGTGCGGCTCGCTCGCTCATGACAGCGACTCCGCGCCGGCGCGCGCCGCCCAGGTCGCGAAGCGTTCGCCGTCCTCGCGCTCCTCCTGGAAGCGGCCGAGCACCCGCTCGACGTAGTCCGGCAGCTCGGCCGAAGTCACCTTCAGACCGCGGACCTTGCGGCCGAACCCGGCCTCCAGGCCGAGCGCTCCGCCGAGGTGCACCTGGTAGCCCTCGACCTGGTTGCCGTTCTCGTCCAGCATCAACTGGCCCTTGAGTCCGATGTCGGCGACCTGGATGCGGGCGCAGGCGTTCGGGCAGCCATTGATGTTGATGGTGATCGGGTGGTCGAACTCCGGGATGCGGCGCTCCAGTTCGTCGATGAGAGCGGCGCCGCGCGCCTTCGTCTCGACGATGGCCAGCTTGCAGAACTCGATGCCGGTGCAGGCCATCGTGCCGCGCCGGAACGGGGACGGGGCGACCTTGAGGTCGAGCGCCTCCAGGCCGGCGACCAGGGACTCCACCCGCTCCTCGGCCACGTCCAGCACGATCATCTTCTGCTCGGCGGTGGTCCGCACCCGGCCGGAGCCGTGCGCGTCGGCCAGTTCGGCGATCTCGGTGAGGGTGCTGCCGTCGATCCGGCCCACCCGGGCGGCGAAGCCGACGTAGAAGCGGCCGTCCCGCTGCCGGTGCACGCCGAGGTGGTCGCGCCAGGTCTGGGCGGGTTCCTCGGGTGCGGGCCCGTCGGTCAGTTCGCGCCGGAGGTACTCGTCCTGAAGGACCTGGCGGAACTTCTCCGGCCCCCAGTCCGCGACCAGGAACTTCAGCCGGGCGCGGGTGCGCAGCCGCCGGTAGCCGTAGTCACGGAAGATCGCGATGACCCCGCCGAACACGTCGGGCACGTCCTCCAGCGGTACCCAGGCGCCGAGCCGCACACCGAGCTTCGGATTGGTGGAGAGGCCGCCGCCGACCCAGAGGTCGAAGCCGGGGCCGTGCTCCGGGTGGTTCACGCCGACGAAGGCGATGTCGTTGATCTCGTGGGCCACGTCCAGGTGCGGGGAGCCGGAGATCGCCGTCTTGAACTTGCGGGGCAGGTTGGAGAAGTCGGGGTTGCCGATGAACCGGCGCTGGATCTCGTCGATGGCGGGCGTGCCGTCGATGATCTCGTTCTCCGCGACGCCCGCGACGGGGGAGCCGAGGATCGTGCGGGGCGTGTCGCCGCAGGCTTCGGTGGTGGACAGGCCCACCTCTTCGAGCCGCCGCCAGATCTCCGGCACGTCCTCGATGCGGATCCAGTGGTACTGCACGTTCTGCCGGTCGGTGAGGTCGGCGGTGCCGCGTGCGAACTCCTGGGAGATCTCCCCGATCACCCGCAGCTGCCGTGTGGTCAGCCGGCCGCCGTCGATGCGGACGCGCAGCATGAAGTACTCGTCGTCCAGCTCCTCCGGCTCCAGCACGGCCGTCTTGCCGCCGTCGATGCCGGGCTTGCGCTGGGTGTACAGCCCCCACCAGCGCATGCGTCCACGCAGGTCGTTGGGGTCGATGGAGTCGAATCCGCGCTTGGAGTAGATCGTCTCAATACGTGTCCGTACGTTGAGACCGTCGTCGTCCTTCTTGAACTGCTCGTTCCCGTTCAGGGGGGTGTGGTGTCCGACGGCCCACTGACCCTCGCCGCGGTGGCGTCCGGCCTTGCGGCGGGGCGTGGTGGTCGCAGGCTGTTCCGGGGTAGCGGCCATGACAATACGTCCTTCGGGACTGCGGAGGGCGGGTCTGAACGGCACGGAACGGCACACTCGCGCTGAGGCGCGGCGGTGCGCAGGGGTGGTTCAGAGGTAAGAGGGGGCGGCGGGTGCTGGGACTCTCAGCCCGCCGGACAGATGGCGCTGGACATGCGGCCGAGGTCGACGTGGCGTCGACTCACCAAGGCAATTCCAGTTCCAGGCATGACGGAAGCGTGTCACGCGCTTCTCGGGGCAGTCCACCACTATCCGCCATGTGGACGGCTGGGTCTCGAACAGTGAGATGATGTGGCGTCCGTCACGGGATGTCGCCGCCGCAATGCCGACAAACCGCCCACTGGGGCGCCCCCGGAACTCGGGGAGGGCGGCGGAGCGACCGCTCCACCGCCCTCGGGTCACGGGCGATCAGGAGGGGTGCGCCCCCGGCCACGGACCGGGCGTCGCCACCTCCGGCTCCACCTCGGTCCTCGTGTCGAAGAGGCGGAAGCCGCGCCGCAGGTAGTTGTCCATCGCGTGCGGGCCGTCCTTCGAGCAGGTGTGCAGCCACACCCGCTTCGTGCCCGGGCGCTCCGGCCAGCGCTCCGCCAGGTCCCAGGCGCGCGCCACCCCGTAACTGAGGAGGTGGCCGCCGATCCGCCGCCCCCGGAACGCCGGGAGCAGCCCGAAGTACATGATCTCGACCACGCCGTCGTCCTGCGGGTCCAGCTCGACGTACCCGGCCGGCGTCCCGTTCTCGTACGCCACCCAGGTCTCCGCCCCGGGCCGCTCAAGGGCCTCCTGCCACTGGGCGTACGTCATGCCGAGCCGGTCGGTCCACCGGATGTCCCCGCCCACGGCGGTGTAGAGGAACCGGCTGAACTCCGGCGAGGGAACCTCGGACCGGACGACGCGCACATCGCCCTCCGGCGCGGGAGCCGGGCGGAGATCGGCGGGCGAGGTCTGCTCCAGCGACCAGACGGTCACCTCGATGGTCGGCCCTGCGGGCTGCGGGATGTCGCTCATGACGGCCAGCGAACCACGCCGCCACCCGCCCCCGCACGGCGGCCCCTTCTCTCCCCGCCCCGGGCCGCCCCGCGCGGCGGCCCCTCTTCTCCCCGCCCGGGGCCACGCCCGCACGGCGGCCCCTCCTCCGGCCGCCCGCCGATCCCACGCGCACGGCGGCCCCTCCCTCCGCCCCCCGACCGCCCCCGGTGCACGGCGGCGGCCCGCTCTCAGGTGGCCCCGGCCGCCCTGCGGGCCTCGACCACCACCGGCGCCATGGAGTGCGGCAGCAGATCCGCGTGGTGCTCCGGGCGGATCACCTCCACCTCCACGCCGTCCCCGAAGCGGTACGGGCGGTGGGCCAGGACCTCCGCCAGATGACGCCGCAGCCGGGACACCTCGGCCCGGACCGTCACCGTCCGGGTCGCGTCCCCGAAGAGGTCCCGGGCCAGCTCGGAGGCCGTCCGCCCCTGCGGGTGCACCGTCAGCGCGTACAGCAGCTCCGCGTGCCGCGGCGAGAGCCGCTGAGTGCGGCTCCCCAGCGGCCCGGTCAGACGCACGGCGAGCGCCCGGGGCCGGCTCAGGTCCAGCACCACCCGGCGCGGCGCGCCCCCGGCCCCGCCCTCGTCCACCCGCACCAGCCAGCCGCCCGGCAGCGGCTCGACCTGGCACATGCCGAGCGAGGGCAGCCACACCTGGCCCGGCCGCAGCGACTTCGGCAGCGGCAGCCGGTCCACCGGCGGCATCCCGGTCACCGCCGCCAGCCGCCCGTGTACGTCCACCGCCAGCGCCCGCCCGCCGATCCGGCACAGGATCGGCGCGGCCACCGCGCGCAGCCGCTCGATCTCCGCCAGGTGGCGGACGCGGATCTCGCCCTCGGCGAGCCGGGCCACCGAGTCGACCAGGGCCAGCGTCGCCGGATGGAAGGTGGACGCCGGTCCGCTGATGTCCACGATCCCGATCAGCCGGCCGTCGCGCGGATCCCGGACGGGCGCCGCCGCACAGGTCCAGCCGTGCAGCGCCCGGATGAAGTGCTCGGCCGAGTGGACCTGGATGGGAACCCGCGCGGCCAGCGCCGTCCCGATCGCGTTGGTCCCGGTCGCCGCCTCGGCCCAGGCCGCGCCCTCCTCCAGGCAGATGTCGTGGGCCCGGCGCAGCACCCCCGTGTCGCCCTGCCGCCACAGCACCCGGCCCTCGGTGTCGGTCACCACCATGATCTGCTGCGCGGCATCCGCGATCGAGGCCAGTCCGGAGCGCAGCAACGGCATCAGTTCGCCGAGCGCGGTGCTGCGGCGCCGGTGTTCTATCTCGTCAGCCCGGAGCAGTTCGCTCTCCGGCGACTGGTCGGGATCGATGCCGCTGCGCACCACGCGGTCCCAGGACGCGTCGATCTCCGCCCTGGGTGCGACCCCGGACCGCTCGCCCGTCAGCCGCGCCTCGCGCGCCCGGTGCAGCAGCCGGGCCGCCCGGCGCCCGGCGCCCTGGCCCGTGACCACCCGCGCCACCCCCGCTGAACCTGTGTCCTTCATGGTCCCCGTTCCCCCCGAACCCGCTCCGGCCCATCCTGCCGCCCACCGGACCGCGCCGCCGAGCGGCCCGCGTCATGGTTGCAACCCCTTGCAACTCTGGCGATGTCCCGAGGTTCCGTACAAGAGTGACAGGAACGCTGTGCGTCGGGCCTGTCCCGGTCGCCCGGTGTTGCACAAGTATGGAGGGTGGTGCCGTGTCGGCGCAGCACCACCCTCCGTCACTTCCCGCGGGTCGCTACGCGACCACGGGCCGGGCCCGTGCCACCACCGAGGCCAGATCCAGAGTGTGCGGCAGGGTACCGAACGCCGTGCCCCAGTCGCCGCCCAGCCGTGAGGCGCAGAACGCGTCGGACACCTCCGGCGGAGCCCAGCGCACCAGCAGCGAACCCTGGAGCACCAGTGCGATCCGCTCCACCAGACGCCGTGCCCGCGCCTCGACGCCCTCCAGATCGGCCAGCTCCGTCAAGAGGTCCTTGATCGCCGCGTCCAGCCGGTGATCGGCCCCGCGCGCGTGGCCGACCTCGCGCAGGAACGCGTCCAGCGCCTGCGGCTCCCGTTGCAGCGCCCGCAGCACGTCCAGCGCCTGCACGTTGCCCGAGCCCTCCCAGATCGAGTTGAGCGGCGCCTCGCGCAGCAGCCGGGGCATCCCCGACTCCTCCACGTACCCGTTGCCGCCCAGGCACTCCAGCGCCTCGCCCACCACGGCGGTGCACCGCTTGGTGACCCAGTACTTCGCCGCCGGCACCGCGAGCCGCAGGAAGGCACGCTCCTCCTCGGTGTCCGTGTCGTACGCGGAGGCCAGCCGCATCGCCAGCACCGTCGCCGCCTCCGACTCCAGCGCCAGATCCGCCAGCACGTTGCGCATCAGGGGCTTGTCGATCAGCAGCCCGCCGAACGCGCTGCGGTAGGCGCTGTGATGGACCGCCTGCGCCACCGCCTGCCGCATCAGCGCCGCCGAACCCACCACGCAGTCCAGCCGGGTGGCCGCCACCATCTCGATGATGGTGCGCACCCCGCGCCCCTCCTCACCGACCCGGCGGGCCCAGGTCCCGTCGAACTCGACCTCGGCGGACGCGTTGGACCTGTTGCCGAGCTTGTCCTTGAGCCGCTGGATCGCGAAGACGTTGCGCGTGTCGTCCGGCAGCACCCGAGGCACCAGGAAGCAGCTCAGCCCGCCCGGCGCCTGCGCCAGCACCAGGAAACCGTCCGACATCGGCGCCGAACAGAACCACTTGTGGCCGGTGAGCAGATACTCGCCCTCACCGGACAGCGGCTCCGCCCGGGTCGTGTTCGACCGCACGTCGGTGCCGCCCTGCTTCTCGGTCATGCCCATCCCGAAGAGCACCCCGGCCTTCTCCCGCGGCGCCCGCAGTCCCTCCACGTACGTGTGCGAGGTCAGCAGCGGCTCCCACTCCGCCGCCAGCACCGGATCGGTCCGCAGCGCGGGCACCGCGGCATGGGTCATCGACAGCGGGCAGCCGTGCCCCGCCTCGGTCTGCGTCCACACCAGGAACCCCGCCGCGCGGCGGACATGCCCGGCCGGTCGCCCCCAGGCGTCGGTGAGCCCGGCCGACACGGCGTGGCTGAGCAGCCGGTGCCACGACGGATGGAACTCCACCTCGTCGACGCGGTGGCCATAACGGTCATGGGTGCGCAGGACGGGCGGATACGCGTTCGCCCGCGCACCCCAGTCCTGGGCCTGGGCGGAGCCCGCGGACCGGCCGAGCTCCCCGAGCTCCTCCAGCGCCACGGGCAGGACGCCGGGCTCGATGTGCCGCTCGACGGCCTCGGACAGGGCCCGGTCGGCGGCGAAGACGTCATATCCGACCAGCGGCGGAACCTGATTGGTCACGGTGTGGGTGGTGGCTGCCATGCCGATACGGTAAGGAGGTGCAGGCAGCAAAAGAAACACCCGAGCGGCCACCGGGCCGGCTCCACCGGGCGCGAGTGCTCTACGGCAACGTCTCCAAGCGGCGGATGGCGTGGCATTTGCTCAAGGACACCGTCAACTCGTGCATCGAGTACCGCATTCTGGGACTCGCGGCCGAGGCGGCGTTCTTCACCCTGCTCTCGCTGCCCCCGCTGCTGCTCGGCATGATCGGACTGCTCGGATACGTCGACGAGTGGACGACCACCACCACGGTCGCCTCCATCGAGCGCAACATCCTCTCCGCCGCCCAGACGGTGCTGTCCGAGCGCGGGGTCAACGACTTCGCCGAACCGCTGCTCGCCGACGTCACGACCGGGGCCCGCCCCGACATCATCTCCATCGGCTTCGCCATCGCCCTGTGGTCCGGCTCCCGCGCGGTGAACGTCTTCATCGACACCATCACCGTCATGTACGGACTCGACGGCCACCGCGGCATCGTCAAGACCCGGCTGCTCGCCTTCCTGCTGTACGTCGTCGCCCTGCTGCTCGGCGCGGTGGTGCTGCCGCTGCTGGTCGTCGGTCCGGACCGGGTGGTCGAGTTCGTGCCGTGGGGCACCGAGGTCATAGCCGTCCTGTACTGGCCCCTCGTGATCCTGCTGACCGTCGCGTTCCTCACGACGCTCTACCACGTGTCCGTCCCGGTGCGTTCGCCCTGGATCGAGGACGTTCCCGGGGCGCTGGTCGCGCTCGGCATGTGGATCGTCGGCAGCTTCCTGCTCCGCATCTACCTGACCAACACGGTCGAGGGCCCCACCATCTACGGCTCCCTGGCGGCGCCGATCGCCGTCCTGCTGTGGATCGGCATCTCCGCTTTCGCGGTCCTCGTCGGCGCCGCGGTCAACGCGGCCATCGACCGGGTGTGGCCCTCGCTCGCCACCGCCGCCGCCCGCGAGGCCACCGAACGCGCCCGGGCCGCGCAGGCCGCCGAGTTCATCGCCCGGACCCGCTCGTCCGCCTACGCCGGCACGGACGACGAGGACGACGACGAGGACGACGGCCCCGCGTACATGCCCTCCGAATTCCCCGAGCGCTGGTCCCGCTTCCTGCCGCCCGACGACGTGAAGTCACGGCTCCACGCCACGTGGGAGAAGGACCCCAGGGACGCCAGGGACACCAAGGAGGCGAAGGAGACCGGCGACGTCAGGGACCGGCCGTACCCGTGACCCCGCACCGGCGGGGAAGCACGCCCCCGCGACACCAGCGCTACCGGGAACGGCCGTCCCGGCTGGACGGCGCGGTCCTGTGGACCGTGGACGTCCCGCCCGGCCCGCCACAGCCCGCCCGGTCCGTCCTGCCGGACGGATGCATGGACCTGATCTGGACCGCCGGACGCCTGGTCGTCGCCGGGCCCGACACCCGCGCCTTCGAGGTGGACCCGCACGACCGCGGCCCCTGTGCCGCGATCCGGCTCCCGCCCGGAACCGCGCCCGTACTGCTCGGCGTACCGGCGTACGAGCTGCGTGACCGCCGGGTCGAGCTCGCCGCCCTCTGGTCCCGTGCCGCCGTCGGCGCGCTCACGGAGAGCGTCGCCCGCTCCGGCGACCCCGCCGCCGCCCTGGAGGACTTCGCCCTGCGCCGGACCGCCGAGACCGGTCCGCCCGACCCGCTCACGGTGGCCGTCGCCGACCGGCTGCGGCGCGGCGGGAGCGTCGCGGCGACGGCCGCCGAGGTCGGCCTCGGGGCCCGCCAGCTGCACCGGCGCTCCCTGGCCGCATTCGGCTACGGCCCCAAGACCCTGGCCCGGGTCCTGCGTCTCCAGCGCGCCCTGTCGCTCGTCCGCGCCGGCCTGCCGTACGCCGAGGCGGCCTGCGCGGCGGGCTGCGCCGACCAGGCGCACCTGGCCCGGGAGATGCGGGACCTCGCCGGGACGACACTCGGCGCGTACTTCGACGCCGGGGCCCCGGCCCGGGGTACGTGACCGGGACCCCGCCACCGGCGCACGGGGCCTACGCGTCCGCCGCCGCGAACAGGGACACCCCGCAGCCGTCCGGGTCCAGCACGATCGCGTAGCGCTGCCCCCACACCGCGTCCCAGGGCTTGGCGTGACCCGTGTACCCGGCGCCGACGAGGTCCGCGTACACCGCGTCCACCTCCGCCGGGCTGTCGCAGACGAACGCCAGCCCGAGCCGCTCACCGCCCGCGGGCCGCTCCCACGACGGATCGAACGAGGCGATGACCTCCTCCGTGTCCCACAGCAACCGCTGCCCGCCCGGCAGGGTTACTTCGACATGGGGCGAGGACTCCGCCCCGGCCGGGATGTCCAGGCCGAGGCGGCGGTAGAAGGCGAGCGAGGCGGCCAGGTCGGCGGTGATGACGCTGATGGCGTCGAATCGAGGAGTCATGCCCCGACCGTAGGCACCCGGCGCACGGGCCGTCTTGCAGAAATCGGTCGTCCGGGTGCGCCGAGCGCGGCCCTCAGCCCAGGCAGTCCGCGGGTGAGGTCCCCGGATCCGTCAGCGCGAGGCCCAGGGCGGCCCGTTCGCCGATCCACCGCGTCGGCCGGTGCCGCGGGTCGCCCGTCACCGCGTGCAGCGAGCGCTGGAGCTCCAGCATCCTCACGGCCCCGACCCGCTCGCCCCAGGCCAGCGGCCCGGCCGGATAGCCGAGCCCGGTGGTCACCGCGAGATCGATGTCGGCGGGCGCGGCGAGCGAGCGCTCCGCGATCGAGCAGCCGACCGCGACGACGGAGGACAGCAGCCGCTGCGCGACCGAGCCCGCGGTGTCCCGCACCACCGACACCGCGTACGGCTCACCGCCCTCGGCGGCCCGCGCCAGCACCGCCCTCGCGTCCCGGGCGGCCACCGGGTCGCCGGCCGCCGTCACCGCGAGGACCCGCCGCCGCCCCGCCGCGGGCAGCACCTCCACGCCGAACGTACGCTCCCGGGGCAGCGCGCCCTCCGCGACCGCCGCCGACACCGGCGTCCCCCAGACGGGCACCAGCAGCACGGCCTCGGGGGACGGCCCCGGACCGCGCTCCACCCGGGCCCCCGCCGCCTCCAGCGAACCGGCCAGGGCGTCCTCGTACGCGGCGGTCTCCGGCCGCCCGCTCGGGACGAGGAACACCGGCCGCTCCCGGTCCCCGGTGACCGGGCTTTCCGGCACGGGGCCGGGCGCCCCGTCGCCGTACGCGTACCAGCCCCGGCCCGTCTTGCGGCCGTGCAGTCCCGCCACCACTCGGTTCGGGGTCAGGAAGGACGGGCGCAGCCGGTCCTCGTACCGGAAGCCCTGCCAGATCGAGTCGATGACCGCCGCCGTCACGTCGAGACCGGTCAGGTCCATCAGCTCGAAGGGGCCCATCCGCAGCCCCAGGACGTCCCGGGCGATCCGGTCGATCTCCGCCGGGTCCGCCACCGACTCCTCCAGCAGCGCGAGCGCCTCGGTCACCAGCCCCCGCCCGGCGTGGTTGACCAGGAAACCCGGGGTGTCGGCGACGGTCACCGCCCGGTGCCCGCAGCCCTCCACCAGCGCGGTCAGCAGGCCCGGGATCTCCGGGCGGGTGGCCGCGCCCGGCACCACCTCGACGATCCTCATCAACGGCACCGGGTTGAAGAAGTGCAGCCCGGCCAGGCGCGAGGGGTCCTCAAGCGTCGCGGCGATCCGGGTCACCGACAGGGAGGAGGTGTTGGTCGCGAAGACGGCGGAGGAGGGCAGCGCCCGCTCCAGCTTCCCGAACACCTCGGCCTTGGTCTCCAGATCCTCCCGTACGGCCTCGATCACCAGCTCCACCTCGGGGCCCGGCGCCCACGGCTCGGCGAGCGGCACCAGCCGGGCCAGCGCCCCGTCCCGGCCGGCGGCCGGCATCCGGCCCTTGGCGACCGCACGGTCCAGCATCGAGGCGACGAAGCCCAGGGCGTCCGTCACCGCCTCGGGCCGCACGTCCGCGAGTTCGACGGTGTGTCCGGCGCTCGCCGCCCACTGGGCGATGCCGCGGCCCATGGCCCCGGCTCCGACGATCCTGATACGCATGGCGGTGGAGGCCCTTTCGGCGGAGGCACGCACCAAGGCGCCTCACGGGGAGACGGAAGCACATCCGGGTGAGGACGCCCGGCCCGGTGACCGCCGCCCCTGCGACGGCCGTCGTCCGTTCCACCGCGCTCCCCGGCGCCGGTGCACAGGTCGCCCCACCGTGCCAGGGGCCATTGATCGTTGTCCAATACCGAATTAGGGTCGGATTCGGACGCGTGCGGTCTCACACGACGGCATACGCGTCGGGGTACGGAGAACACCACGACGGGGGACCCGCATGGAACTGCGCCAGCTGAGGGCGTTCCTCGCCGTGGCCGAGGAACTGCACTTCGGCCGGGCCGCCAAACGCCTGCAGATGGCGCAGCCGCCCCTGAGCCAGCGGATCCGGCAACTGGAGAAGGAGCTCGGCGTCCAGCTCTTCCGCCGCAACACACGCTCCGTCCGGCTCACCGGCGCGGGGGACGCCTTCCTCGACCCCGTACGGACCGTCCTCGACGACCTCGACACCGCCGTCCGGGCCGCCCGCTCGGCAGGCCGGGGGGAGCACGGCCGGGTGACTATCGGCTTCGCCGGAGCCTCCAGCCACGAGACGCTGCCCCGGCTCACCCGCGCGGTGCGCGCCGCCCACCCCGGGCTCGAACTCGTCATGACCGGCCAGACGTACGCCGACGTCGCGCTGTCCCGGGTCGCCGACGGTTCACTCGACCTGGGATTCGTCCGGCTGCCGGTGACCCGGCCCGGAGTGGAGCACCGGGTGATCGACGAGGAGGAGCTGCTGTGCGCGCTGCCCTGCGACCACCCGCTCGCCCGGCGTGAGGTGGTGCCGCTCGGCGAGCTGGCGGACCAACCGTTCGTCTCCTTTCCCGCCAACAGCGGCTCCACCGTGCGCGACGCGATGACCGAGGCATGCGAGAGCGCCGGGTTCACCCCGCGCGTCGTCCAGGAGGCCCCCGACTCGTACACGATCATGGCGCTCGTCGCCGCCGGCGTCGGCGTCACCCTCACGGTCACCTCCGTGCGGCACATCCAGCAGAGCGGACTGGTCTACCGGCCCCTCACCGGACCGACCATCCGCCTCCGGGCGGCCCTGGCCTGGCGTGCCGACAACCCCTCGGCCGCCCTTGACGCGGTGCTCGCCGTCGCCCGGGACGCCCTGCCGACCCCGGTACCCGGACCGGGCCCGGCGCCGATTGAGATGCCGGGCCTCTCGATACCGGACGCATCCGGTATTGGACCGGCTCAGTCGCCGGATGCGAAGGTCACCCCACCACCCGCGCCCCGCCCGTCGCCCTGAAGGAAGGCCCCGCCGTGCCGCTCGACGTCGTCATCTGCGAACCTCTGCGCACCCCCATCGGCCGCTTCGGCGGGGCCTTCGCCCAGCAGACCCCGGCCGCACTGGCCGCACGCGTCATCGCTGAGATCGTCGCCCGTACCGGCATCGACCCCGACCGGATCGACGAGGTGATCCTCGGTCACGCCTACCCGACCGGCGATGCGCCCGCCATCGGCCGGGTCGCCGCCCTGGACGCCGGGCTGCCGGCCACGGTCACCGGTTCCCAGATCGACCGCCGCTGCGGCTCCGGGCTCCAGGCGGTGCTGGACGCGGCGATGCAGATCCGGGCCGGGTTCAGCGACGTCGTGATCGCGGGCGGCGTCGACGTGATGAGCGCCGCTCCCTACTACACCCACGACGGGCGCTGGGGCATCAAGGGACCAGGTCTCCAGCTCCACGACGCCCTCGCCCGGGGCCGCGTCACCGCCGGAGGCGTCAACCACCCGGTCCCCGGCGGCATGGTGGAGACGGCGGAGAACCTGCGCCGGGAGTACGGCATCAGCCGCGCCGACCAGGACGCCCTGGCCCTGCGCTCGCAACAGCGCGCCGCCCGCGCCGCCGCCGAGGGCCGCTACGACGCCGAGACCGTCCCCGTCACCGTCCGCACCCGCAAGGGCGAGCACGTCGTCACCGCCGACGAGCACCCCAGGCCCGACACCACCGCCGAACAACTCGCCGCGCTCCGGCCGGTGATGGCGAAGTCCGACCCGGACGCCACCGTCACCGCGGGCAACGCCAGCGGTCAGAACGACGCGGCCGCCGCCTGCCTGGTCACCAGCGCCGCCACCGCCGAACGCCTCGGCCTGGCACCGCTCGTCCGCCTGGTCTCCTTCGCCCGGGCAGGGGTTCCCGCCGCGACCATGGGCATCGCCCCCGTCGCCGCCACCCGCACCGCCCTCGACCGGGCGGGCCTCACCCTCGCCGACCTCGACCTGATCGAGCTGAACGAGGCGTTCGCCGTGCAAGTGCTCGCATGCACCGGGGAGCTGGGCCTCGGGGAGAAGGACCACGAGCAGCGGATCAACGTCAACGGCTCGGGCATCTCGCTGGGCCACCCGGTCGGCGCCACCGGAGCCCGTCTCCTCGCCACCCTCACCCGCGAACTGCACCGCCGCGAGGCCCGGTACGGGCTGGAGACGATGTGCATCGGCGGCGGCCAGGGCCTCGCCGCGGTCTTCGAGCGCCTCGCCCCTTGAGGGCGGGCCGCCTGCATCGCGGCGGTTGCGGCCCCGAGCCCTCGCGTGGCGGCGGTTCATCGGCGTTACGAGGCGTTGAGCCGGCCTTCCGCGGACCTGGAGCCCGTAGCCCGTAGCCCGCAGGCGCCGACGGCGCGCACGCAGAAGGTCCGGCCGGGCAGCCCTCGCTGTCCGGCCGGACCTCGTTCTCCCGATGAGCGCTGTCAGTCGCGCGCGTTGCGGGTGCGGCGCATCAGTACCGCACCGCCGAGCAGCAGCGCGGCGCTCGCGCCGGCTGCCAGGCCCAGGTCGGCGGCGCCGGTGTCGGCGAGGTGCGCGTCCGGGGCGTTGGGCCCGGGGTTGTTCGAGCCGGGTGTGTCGGTACCGGGCGTGTCCGTGCCGGGGGTGTCGGTCGGCGGCTCGTTGACGGGCGGCTGGTCCACCGGGGGCTCGTCCACGGGCGGCTGGTCCACCGGGGGCTCGTTCACCGGCGGTTCGTCGACCGGGGGCTCATCGACCGGGGGCTCGTCCACGGGCGGTTCGTCGACCGGGGGCTCGTCCACGGGCGGTTCGTCGACCGGGGGCTCATCGACCGGGGGCTTGTCCACCGGCGGCTTGTCCACCGGCGGGTGGTCGTGCTTCGGGCCGTCGGCGTTCACGCACTTGTTGCCGAAGGCCGGGTTCAGCAGGGCGATCACATTGACGGTGTTGCCGCACACGTTGACCGGGATGTGCACCGGCACCTGCACGGCGTTGCCCGAACCGACCCCCGGTGAACCGACGGCCGCCCCCTCTGCCGACGCGTCGGCGTGCGCGGTGCCGCCGACCGCCGCCAGGAGGCCGGATGCGGCCGCCATGACGATCATGCTTTTGTTCAAGACCTGTCGCATTACTTGCCCTTCCTTAGGACATTCGCGAGGACTTCGCGTGGGTGCTTCGCGCGCGGAGACGGGCAGCCATCGGGCGGAGCCGCTGCACAGCCGGATCCTGCGGGGAAGCCGTGGTGAAAGTGATGAAGACGTGCGCGCTGGACTACTGCCATAACGATTCAGGTCCGGGCGGGAAACTTGGAGTTGCGTGGAAAATGTGTCATCACCCGAACGGGTGGTGACGCCGGACGTCGCGCATCCCGGTTCGCGGAAAGAGAGAAACGATTTTCCCTCAAATGGGTTGAGAACTGTCACTGTTGACCGACGAGGGCCTGTCGTATGCCGTACAGGTCTCGATATCGAGCCGTCCGGTTCCGTCCACCCGATCGGGTGGGGCGCGTCGGGAAGGTCTGCGCGATTCCTTCACGAAACACGGCCGCGCGGACAGGACGGGAGGAGGGCGGTCCCATGTCAGGCATTCGGGTGAATGGGCGGAACCTGACGCCGGGAGCCGAGTTGAGCAGGGGGCTCCGCCACGGGGCGACCAGTACGAGAAGGGTTCATCGTGATCAAGAAGGTTCTGGCTACGGGCGCTGTCGCCGCCTCCATCCTCGGTCTCGGCGCGACGCAGGCCATGGCCATCGCCAACGACGGCGGCACCACCACGGTCAACGGCAACGGCGCCTCGCAGTCGTACGGCAACTCCGAGACCCACGGGGACTGGAGCCCGCAGTTCGCGCTCATCCAGGGCTCGCTGAACAAGCCCTGCATCGCCCTCCCGGCGAAGGCCAACCTCGGCTCCCTCGTCGGCCTCGTGCCGGTCACGGTCCAGGACATCAACGTCCTGTCCTCCCCGCAGAACCAGCAGTGCACCGAGAACTCCACCCAGGCCAAGGGTGACGAGGCTCTGTCGCACATCCTGGAGGACATCCCGATCCTCTCCGGCAACGGCACCGGCAACAACTGATCCGCTGCCGCACAACTCGGGCCCGAGCCCTCGGCGTTCCTCCACCGAGCGGCTCGGGCCCGTCGCCTTTCCCGGAACGCGAGCGGAGGTGCGCGGCCCCCGCTCTCCGCACGGGCCGACGGGCATTGCGGCATTCGGGCGGATATCCAAAAATCCACCTGTCGGACAGTTTCGACCCGGGGTGTTCATCGTTACGTAGGACAGCGCCGGAGTCGCGAGCGATCAGGATCTGGCTCGGGCGGGCACGATCGTCGTGACCGCACGGACTCCGCCGAGGAAAGGGATGAAAAGTGAAGTACACCAAGGTTGCCGCAGTCGCCGCCGGTACGCTCATGGCGATGGGTGTCGCCGCCCCGGCCATGGCCGACTCGGGCGCCGAGGCCGTTGCCGCGCACTCCCCGGGCGTGCTGTCCGGCAACATCCTCCAGGTCCCGATCCACATTCCGGTCAACGTCTGCGGCAACACCGTCAACGTGATCGGTGTGCTGAACCCGGCGTTCGGCAACACCTGCATCAACAAGTGACCCTCTGACCGGCCGGGCCACGTGTCCGCGGCCGGTGGGCCCCGGGCGGCGGATGCCGCCCGGGGCCTTTCCACGGCCCGGCTTCACGGGCCGGAATCGTGAAAGGCGCCGGAGAAAAGCGCCCGCCCGCAGTTTCCCGAGAGCGGTCGGATCGTTGATCAGGGGGAAAGCGGCAGAAGTCACAAGTAAAGAAGGCTTGTGTGCGGCACGGGAACGTGACCGAAACAGATGCCGCGCAGAAGGGAACCAGAAAAGTGAAGTACGCGAAGACCGCCGCCCTCGTTGCCGGTTCCGTGGCTGCCCTCGGAGCGGCAGCCCCCGCCTTCGCCGTTACTACGCCCACGGCCCCCAACTTCAGCCTCGACAGCGGCCTCAACCAGGTGATGGCCAGTGCCCCGCAGGTCGTGGACCCGGTGGTGGACACGGTCGCCGAGGCCACCGAGACGGTCTCGAAGGACGGCACGGTCGGCAAGCTGGCGGGCCAGGCAACCGGTGCGGCCGAGGGCGCCGCTCCGCTGCTCGGCGGAGTTCCCCTCGGCGGCTGACCGTCGCAGCACGACCGTTTCACCTGCTTCTTTCACCGAACCGCATCATTCCCCAGAAGGGCTCTCCCATGTTCAAGAAGATCATGGCCTCGGCGGCTGTCGCCGCCTCGGTCGTCGGTGTCTCCGCCGCTGCCGCCCCGTCCGCCATGGCCATCGCCAACGACGGCGGCACCACCACGGTCAACGGCAACGGCGCCTCGCAGGCATACGGCAACTCCGAGACCCACGGCGACTGGAGCCCGCAGTTCGCGCTCATCCAGGGCTCGCTGAACAAGCCCTGCATCGCCCTCCCGGCGAAGGCCAACCTCGGCTCCCTCGTCGGTCTGGTGCCGATCTCGGTCCAGGACATCAACGTCCTGTCCTCGCCGCAGAACCAGCAGTGCACCGAGAACTCCACCCAGGCCAAGGGTGACGAGGCTCTGTCGCACCTCCTGAACGACATCCCGATCCTCTCCGGCAACGGCGCCGGCAACAACTGAGACCGGGCAGCCCGGGTCCGCACCGCCTGACCCGCTCGGGGCCAGTCCATCCGCACGGCGACCGTTCTTCGCCGGACCGGAGGGGCTGGCCCCTCCGTCGTGTCCGGTGGGCCTCCGGCGGGGCATCCGGCGGGGCATCCGGTTGGGCCGGATGCCGTAACCCCGGCTGACGGCCCCCGCCGGACCGGGTAGGGCCTCTGTATGGATCCGTACGACAGCCAGACCCCGCAGGGCGGAGAGCAGCGGGCCACGCCGGGCGGCACACCGATCTACGACCGGCTCGTCGCCGAGTGGCAGGCGGCCGGAGCCGGCCGTCCCCTCTCGGAACCGCGGTGGGACCCCGCTCCCCGCAGCGGCGGTTTCGTGCCGGCGGCGCGCAGCTCGGACGAGCACCCGGGGCCGGAGGCCACCGGGAGCTGACGCGCGGCGTCGACGTTGCGCCAGAACAAACCCATTTGAGTGGTACTGCGCAACCGATCGGGGGGCGCGGCAGTTGATCAGGGCGTTCCACAACGGGACGCTCCGAAAGGTGAAGTTGATGAAGAAGATGATGGCCGGCGCTGCAGTGGCCGTGTCCCTGCTCGGTCTGTCCGCAGCCGCGGCTCCCACGGCCATGGCGATCGGCAACGACGGTGGCACCACCACGGTCAACGGCAACGGTGCCGAGTCGGAGATCGGCAACGCCGAGACGGAGGGCAACTGGAGCCCGCAGAACCAGCTCGTCCAGGGCACCCTGAACAAGCTCTGCGTCGGCCTGCCCGCCAAGGTCAACGTCGGTTCGCTCGTCGGCATCGTGCCGATCACGGTCCAGGACATCAACGTCCTGTCCAACCCGCAGAACCAGCAGTGCACCGACAACTCCACCCAGGCCAAGGGCGACGAGCCGCTGTCGCACATCCTGGACGACATCCCGGTCCTCTCGGGCAACGGTGTCGGCAACAACTGACGCACCTCAACCTGAGGTGTTGAGTGCGGGCGGTCCGGAGATCACACTCCGGGCCGCCCGTCCCCGTTCGCGGGTGCGGCACGGCCGCACGGATGAGGCCCACCACCCCACGGGGGTGGTGGGCCTCGGGCCTGCCGCCCGGATCAGCCGGACGGGATCGGGGAGAGAGCGGTGCGGGGCGCGCCGCTCAGCCCAGGGAGCGGACCGGGAGCAGGCAGTGCGCGGCGGTGCGGACGACCTCTTCGTTCGCCGCGAAGGCCCGCAGCCGGTCCTCGCTCACCGGCTGCCCGGGAACGGCCTCCGGCCACGGGGCGGTGGCGAACATGCCGTACACCTGACCCTGCGCCAGGGCGGCCGCGAGCCACTCCGGGGGTGCGGGGTACTGCGCCTTGAGGTGAGGCGTCGTCAGGACGGCCTGGCCCGCCTGGACGAGGAGCGTCGCCTGTACGCCGGCGGATTCCGCCGCGTCCTGGATCGGGCCGCCGACATGGAGTCCCGCGCGCTCCAGCGCGGCGTGCATGGCATGGCGGCCGACCTCCGGGCCGTCCTGCCCGTCCCCCAGTGAGTAGGCGAGGAGGTAGGCGGTGTCCTGGTCGGCGTCGGGCTGCCGGCTGCTCCAGCCGATCAGGATCTGGGTGCCCAACTGGGCCGGGATGAACGTGCCGGTGGAGGTCTGGGGTGTGGTCATGCTCGGCACCCTAACGGCCCCGGACCGGGTGCTATGCATGCGTATCACCCGATCGAGGGAGAACAGCGGGTATCTCCGGCGAATACCCGGCGGGCCCCGCCCCGGCCGCCCCGGCACTCCTCCATCGGGGGTGTGGGGAAAAGCCGTTGACGCCGCTCCCGGGGGCCGGGCTAATGTGGCCCTCGTTCCGCAAGCCGCGGTGACGCGTGCGGACCACCACAGGAAGCAGGAGGTGAGGACATTGATGACTGTCGTTGCGATGGGCACTGCCCACAACCGGAAGAGCATCGTCCTCATCTCCGTGGCCACCGGCTGACCGACCTCACTCATTCCCGCGCCGAGCGCGCGTGCCGGGGCCACCCTGTGAAGGGTTTCCCTTGTCTTTCTCGTTTCCTCCCGCTCCTTCCTCCTCGCACCCGCTGACTCCGTACGGCTGGGACGAGGACTGGGCGGCTGTCTTCTCCCCGTACGCCGAGCAGGGGTTCGTGCCGGGACGGGTCGTGCGCGTGGACCGCGGTCGGTGCGACGTGATCACCGCCGACGGCACCGTCCGCGCCGACACCGCGTTCGTCGTGCCCCGTGACCCGATGCGGATCGTCTGCACCGGCGACTGGGTGGCGCTGGACCCGGACGGCGACCCCCGCTTCGTCCGCACACTGCTGCCCCGCCGCACCGCTTTCGTCCGTTCCACCTCCTCGGAACGCTCCGAGGGCCAGGTGCTCGCCACCAACATCGACCACATCGCCATCTGCGTCTCGCTCGCCGTCGAACTGGACCTCGGCCGCCTGGAACGGTTCCTCGCGCTCGCCCTGTCCAGCCACAGCGGCGCCGCGCTGCTCGGCGACGGCCTGGACACGGGCCACCGCCCGGAGCCGGTGGTGCTGCTCACCAAGGCGGACCTGGTGCCCGACGCGGTCACCGTGTCCCACCTCGTCCAGGACGTCGAGGCGATCGCCCCCGGTGTCCAGGTGCTGCCCGTCAGCTCCGCCACGGGCGAGGGGCTCGACGTCCTCGGCGCCCTCGTCTCCGGCGGCACGAGCGTACTGCTCGGCATCTCCGGAGCGGGCAAGTCCACGCTGGCCAACACCCTGCTCGGCGAGGACGTGATGGAGGTGCGGGCCGCCCGTGACGTCGACGGCAAGGGCCGGCACACCACCACGACCCGCAATCTCCTGCTCCTGCCGCACGGTGGCGTCCTCATCGATACCCCGGGCCTCCGCGGGGTCGGCCTCTTCGACGCCGGGGCCGGGGTCGAAGAGGTGTTCTCCGAGATCGAGGAGCTGGCCGCACGGTGCCGGTTCCACGACTGCGCCCACGAGTCCGAACCCGGGTGCGCCGTCCTCGGCGCCCTGGCGGACGGCGTCCTGCCCGAGCGGCGGCTCGACAGCTACCGCAAGCTGATCCGCGAGAACCAGCGGATCGTCGCCAAGACCGACGCCCGGGTGCGCGCCGAGATCCTGCGGGACTGGAAGCGCAAGGGCGCGGAGGGGCGCGCGGCCATGCAGGCCAAGCGCGGCCGGGTGCGGTAGCCCGGGGCACCCGGTTCGACGTCCGAAAACCGCGAGTGCGGCAGCCCCGGCTGCCGCACACTGGACGGTGTGATGGACGAACAAACCCGGTACGAGGCGGTGAGCAGCCGCGACGCGCGGTTCGACGGCGCCTTCTTCTTCGCCGTCACGACCACCGGCATCTACTGTCGACCGAGCTGCCCCGCCGTCACCCCCAAGCGCGTCAACGTGCGCTTCTATCCCACGGCCGCGGCCGCCCAGGCGGGCGGTTTCCGGGCCTGCCGCCGCTGCCGGCCGGACGCCGTGCCCGGCTCCGCCGAGTGGAACGTCCGCGCGGACGTCGTCGGCCGGGCCATGCGGCTGATCGGCGACGGCGTCGTGGACCGCGAGGGCGTCCCCGGACTCGCCGGGCGGCTCGGCTACAGCGCCCGGCAGGTCCAGCGGCAGCTCAACGCGGAGCTGGGCGCGGGCCCCGTCGCCCTCGCCCGGGCCCAGCGCTCCCACACGGCCCGGGTGCTCCTCCAGACCACCGGGCTGCCGGTCACCGAGATCGCCTTCGCCGCCGGATTCGCCAGCGTCCGGCAGTTCAACGACACCATCCGGCAGATCTACGCGCGGACGCCCAGCGCCCTGCGCGCCGAGGCCGGCACGGGTCTCGGCGGCGGACGCCGCGAGGGGGTGCGCGCCGGAATCCCGCTGCGGCTCGCCCATCGGGGCCCGTACGCCACCGCCGCCCTGTTCGACCTGCTGGCCGCCGGGGCGGTCGCCCGGGTCGAGGAGACGGCGGGCCCGCCCGGCCGCCGCACCTACCGCCGCACCCTGCGGCTGCCGTACGGGGCCGGACTCGTCGCGGTCGACGAGGCCGACCCCGGCGGCCCCTGGCTGGAGGCCCGGATCCAGCTCACCGACCTGCGTGACCTGACCACCGCCGTCCAGCGGGTGCGCCGCCTGTTCGACCTCGACGCCGACCCGTACGCCGTGGACGAGGCGCTGGCCGCCGACCACCGGCTCGCCCCGCTGGTCGCCGAGCGTCCCGGGCTGCGCTCGCCGGGCGCGGCCGACCCGGAGGAGGCCGCCGTCCGGGCCCTGGTGGGGCGCGCGGAGGCCGGGGAACTGGTCGAGCGGTACGGGAAGGCGCTGGACGTGCCGTGCGGCGGGCTCACCCATGTGTTCCCGGAGCCGGACGTCCTCGCCGGCTCCGCCGAGGACCCGGCGCTGCGCGCCCTGACCGCCGCGCTCGCCGACGGCCGGCTGCGGCTGGACGCCGGGGCCGACCGGGACGAGGCGGAACGGACCCTCCTGACACTGCCCGGGATCGACCGGCGCGCCGCCGCCCTGATCCGGATGCGGGCGCTCGGCGACCCCGATGTGGACCCGTACGGGACGCCGGGCGCGGAGCGGTGGCGGCCCTGGCGCTCCTACGCCGTACGCCACCTGGAGGCGAGCGCCGTGCGGGCCCGGGGCTGACCGGCCGGGACCGCCCGGCCACGGGTCAGGCCCAGAGCAGCACGCCCAGCCAGGCGCCCGCCACCAGCAGGCAGCAGAACAGCTCCACCAGCACCGCGTAGCCCGTCGCCCGCATCACCGAGCGCACCGACGCCCAGCCCGCGCCGTGACTGCCCAGCCGCAGCCGCTCCGCGCCGAAGATGGCCCCCACGTACCCGAGGACCCCGCCCACCACGGGCACCACGAAGAAACCGACGATCGCCGAGACCCCGCCGATCATCAGGGTCCGCCGGGGCGCGCCGGACTCGCCGGGCCGACGCGGCGGCAGCAGCGGTTTGAGGGCCTGGTTCAGCAGCATCAGCGCCGTCGCGCCGATCAGGACGCCCCAGGCGGTCGGCGTCATGTCCGTCAGCGCCCACCACAGCACGGCCGCCCAGACGATCGCCTGACCCGGCACGCCCGGCACCAACACCCCGACCAGCCCCAGCAGCATGACCAGGCCAACGGCGACGAGCTGCCACACACTCATCTGACCAGCGTGCCGGAGAGTGCCCCGCTCCGCCCGTCAGCGCACCCCGCCGCCTCCGGCCGCCCGCCGGGGCGGCAGCCGCCTCAGGAGGACTCGTTACGGGCCACCCAGCCACGCTCGTACGCGTGCCAGCCCAGCTGGAGCCGCGTCGAGACACCGGCCAGCTCCATCAGGCCCTTCACCCGCCGCTGCACCGTCCGCAGCCCCAGCTCCAGCTGCTTGGCCACACTGGCGTCCGTCAGCCCCGCCAGCAGCAGCGACAGGATCTCCAGGTCCGTCGCATCCGGCCCGGCCCCGTCCTCGCACACGCCGCCGCACCCGTCCAGCCGCAACGGCATCGCCTCGCGCCACACCGCCTCGAAGAGGCCCGTCAGCGACTCCAGCAGACCACTGGCGTGCACGACCAGGGCGGCGGGCTCCGCGCCGCGCCCCGTGAGCGGGACCATCGCGAGGCTCCCGTCGGCGATCACCAGCTTCGTCGGCACCCGGTCCACCACCCGGCACTGCTCGTCCCGGCTCAGCGCCGCCGACAGCTCCAGGATCCCGGACGGCGCCGACAGCACCTCGCGCTCGACCACCACCCGGTAGCTCACCCCGCGCGAGGCCGCCCGCTCCTCGGACTCGTTCTCCGTCCCCGTCACCGCGATCGGCTTGCCCGTCACCAGGGCGCACACCTCGGACGCCGCCCCGAGCTGCAACTGGTGGAAGCGCTGGGCGACGGCGCTCGCCCCCGTCACGACCTCCACCAGATCGTGCACCGCCGGCTCGCCGGCCTCGGCGCGGTACTCCTCCGCGAGCAGCGCGGACGCCAGCTCCGCCTGCTCCAGCTCGTGCCGCTGCTGGATCAGCAGTGCGCCGAGCGCCACACCGGGCGGCGCCGCCACCCAGCGGCCCGGACGGGCCGAGGACTGGGCGGCCAGGCCCTGCTGCTCCAGCCGCCGCAGCACGCGCTCGGCGTCCCGCTCCGGAAGCGCCAGCCGAAGCGCGAGATCGGTGAGCTCCGCGGCCCCCGCCGCGACGAGCACGCGGTACGCGGCTTCCTGTCTCTCGTCGAGACCTATGGCCCCCAGCATTCTCCGACCTCCCCGGACATGGTGATCGCGCATCGCGGCGCCCCTGCGACGGGTCCCCGGTGGCGGGAAAGGGCCACGGCGTAAACCCGCCGCTCACATCATCCCCCGTACCCCTGGCACCTCTGCCACTGTGGCGCCACCGCAGCACCAACAACCTCCGGAATGCGGCCTCTTGGGCTGCTTCATTCCGTATTGACCTGGGGAGAGCGATGCGCCCGATATCGCGTACGGCACTGGGAGCGGCGACCGCCGCCGTGCTCGCCGCCACCGTCGTGGCACCGTCCGTGGCAGCGCCACCGGACGGCAGCGACGCACCGAGACAGATCGCGGGCGGCACGTCCGCCGCCACGGACCAGAAGCCCGTCACGCTGACGCTCGTCACCGGCGACAGGGTGCTGGTGACCACGGACGCCTCGGGGGCGCCCGCCGCCACCGCCCTGCCCCGCGCGGACGGCAGCGTCCCCCTCGTCCAGACCCGGCGGGCCGGCCCGGACCTGTACGTCTACCCCGAGGGCGCCGTCCCCGCGCTTGCCGCGGACACCGTGGACGAGGAGCTGTTCAACGTCACCGGGCTCATCCGCCAGGGCTACGACGACAGCCGCACCGACTCCGTCCCGCTGATCGCCACGTACACCGGCGACACCGCCCGCCGCGCCCTCGCCACCCCGCGCGGGGCCGAGCGCGGAGCGGCACTCGACGTCATCGACGGCCTCGCGCTGAAGGCCGACAAGAAGCGGGCCGCCGACTTCTGGGCCGACCTCACCGCACCCCGCTCTCGGTCGGGCTCCGGCCTCAAGAAGCTCTGGCTCGACCGCAAGGTCCAGGCCAGTCTCGATAGATCGACGAAACAGGTGGGCGCGGACCTGGCCTGGACCGCCGGCTACGACGGCACCGGCGCCAAGGTCGCCGTCCTGGACACCGGGGCCGACGCCGAACATCCCGACCTCAAGGGCCGGATCACCGCCTCGGAGAACTTCACCGACTCCGACAGCACCGACGACCGCCAGGGCCACGGCACCCACGTCGCCTCCACCGTCGGCGGCTCCGGCGCGGCGAGCGACGGGAAGAACAAGGGCGTCGCGCCCGGCGCCGACCTGATGGTCGGCAAGGTCCTCAACGACAGCGGGTCCGGCGCCGCCTCCTGGATCATCGCGGGCATGCAGTGGGCCGTCGACAACAAGGCCGACGTCGTCTCCATGAGCCTCGGCAGCGCCGAGCCCACCGACTGCACCGACCCGATGAGCCTGGCCGCCGAGGAGCTCGGCAAGAACAAGGACACCCTCTTCGTGGTCGCCGCCGGAAACCTCGGCCCGTCCCTGAACACCGTCTCCTCACCCGGCTGCGCACCCGGCGTGCTGACCGTGGGCGCGGTGGACCGCGACGACTCCACCGCGAACTTCTCCAGCCGCGGCCCGGCGATCGTCTCGCACACCCTCAAGCCCGAGATCGCCGCGCCCGGCGTCGCCGTCTCGGCCGCCGCCGCGGGCGGCCGGGGATCCCAGGCGTACCGGTCCATGTCCGGTACGTCGATGGCGACCCCGCATGTCGCGGGCGCGGCTGCCGTGGTGAAGCAGCGCCACCCCGAGTGGACCGCCCAGCAGATCAAGGCGGCCCTCGTCTCCTCCGCCCGCAGCGCCGTCCCCGGCGACGTGCGCGAGACGGGCGGCGGCCGCCTCGACGTCGACCGAGCGGTCCGCACCCCCGTACTCGGCGCACCTGCCGTACAGGGCGGCGCCTTCGACTGGCCGCAGCACAGGAGCGACCGCACGACGGTCGCCGTGCCCTACACCAACACGAGCGGGAAGCCGGTCACCCTCTCGCTGAAGGTCGCGGGCGTCACCGGCAACGACGGCTCGGCCGTCCGCTCCAAGGTCGCCTCGCTCGGCCGGAAGTCCGTCACCGTACCGGCCGGGGAGACCGTCGAGGTCCCCCTGGCCCTCGACCCCGACGCCCGACTGAGGGCCGCCCAGTACGGCGACGTCACCGGTCGCGTCCTCGCCACGGCCTCCGGGGGAGTGCGGATCTCCACCCCGTTCTCCCTGTACGTGGAGCCGGAGACCGTCACTCTGCGCGTCAAGCTCGTCGACCGCACGGGCAAGCCCGCCGACGGGGTCTCCTCGGTCGACCTCATCGGCACCGACACCGCCTCCGGCGAACGCCGCTTCAACGAGGGAGCCACCGACCAGACCTACCGGGTCCGGCCCGGTGCGTACTTCGTCTCCAGCTTCATCGCCTCGCCCGACGCCTCCGACGCGACGAACCGGCTCGTGGGCTCCCTCGGCTATCTGGCGCGCCCCCAGGTGAACATCAGCAAGGACACCACCCTCGTCCTCGACGCGCGTGAGGCCCACCGTCTGAAGGTGAGGACCGAGGACCGGGCCGCCGAGACACGCGGCGCGACCCTCGCCTTCGGCCGTTCCTGGGACGACACGTGGCTGCACTCCGGGTCCATCGCCGGCAACGGGATGATCAAGGACTTCCTGGTCGACGTCCGGGGCAGGGCACGTGACGGGGACTTCGAGTTCGCCTCCCTCTGGCGCGCCTACGCCCCGCAGATCCAGACGTTCTCCCTGACCGGCGGAGCGTCCCTGCACCCCCGGCCCGCCACCACGGGCTCGGTCAACCTGGACGGCACGGGCCGCGCCGAGGTCGTCGACGCCGGCGCCGGCAGCGCCGCCGAACTGGAGGCCGCGGGGGCGAAGGGCCGGATCGCGCTGGTGGAAGTGGGCGACGACTCCTCGGGCGTCCTGGACCAGGCACGGGCCGCACGGGCCGCCGGGGCGGAGGCGCTTGTGGTGCACCGCCCCTCGGCCGGTCTCTGGCAGCCGAGCGTCGGTTACGGGGCGGCGCCCCTTCCGGTCCTCGGCCTGCGGGCGGAGGAGGCCGCCGTGGTCAAGGCGGCCCTCGGCAAGGGCAGGGCGGAGGTCTCCTGGACCGCCACGGCCGTCAGCCCGTTCGTCTACAACCTGTCGTTCCCGGAGAAGGGCCAGATCACCTCGGACCGCACCTACAAGGTCCGCGACCGGAAGCTCGGCTCGGTCGTCTCCACCCACGCCTCCATGGGCGTGGCCACCGACTTCGTCGACACGCTCCTGGTCTCCCGCCCCTACGGCGCGACCTTCAGCGCGTCCGCACTCGCCCTGGTCTCCGCTCCCGGAAAGCGCACCGAGTACTACACGGCGGGGGACACCGTCTGGCGCAAGGCGCTCTCCTCCAGCTTCCCCTGGGGCGAGCTGATGATGGGCAACGCCCGTACCCACGACGCGGGCCGGACCACGACGGAGGAGTGGTACCGGGGCCTGCTGGTCCCCGGAGCCCCGCGCGACGCCGAAGGCGCGGAGCTGCTGGCCGGTGAGCGACAGGACAACGTGATCGGCGTCGCCCCGGCGTTCATGACCGACTCCGAACACGCCGCTCAGCAGGGGTCGTTCGGAGACATCGGCAATATGCGGCTCAAGCGTGGTGGCGAGGTCGTCGGGGAGAGCGGCTATCCCTTCGGCGTCTTCACCGTGCCGGCCGGGGAGGCCGCGTACGAACTCACCATGTCGACCACGAAGATCGGCTCGCCCGCCGCCGTCTGGAAGCGGTCCACGCGGACGGAGACCACCTGGGCGTTCCGTTCCGAGCGGAAGCCGGACGTGGAGTCGCAGGGACTGCCGCTGCTCTTCCCGCGCTACGACGTGCCGGCGGACGGGATGAAGACCGTGCCCGCGAAGAACGGCCAGACGATCGGGCTCGACGCGACCGGGCACGCCGGCTACACCCCCGCCGGGCTCACCGGCGCACGGGTGTCCTTCAGTTACGACGGCGGCGAGACCTGGCACGCGGCCACCACCGCGCGGCGGGACGGCCGGTGGACCGCGACCGTCGACCACGCGGACGCGGGCGGGAAGTCCGTCACCCTGCGGACGGAACTGAGCGACGCCAACGGCAACTCCGTCGTCCAGACCGTCAACGACGCGTACACGGTGCGCTGACGCGACGGCCGCGAAGTCGCTGAACCGGTGATCGGCTGAGCATACGAACGGCTGAAACGCCGGACGCGCCGATCACGCCGACCGGCCCGCCGGGCGTCCTTCCCGTGGGGGGTGGGCCGCCCGGCGGGCCTTGCCCACGGCCCACTTTTTGCCGATGCCCCGTTTCGGAACGCCTCCGCGGTGGACAATAAGGGCATGAGTCAGCAGGGGGAGAAGCCCGCCGCCCATGAGGACGACTGGTGGCGCGAGCTGTACGACGAGACCGCGCCGGACACCGGCCCCAGCAGTGCGGCCGACAGCCTCGACGACCGCTTCGACTCCGTGTCGGACACGGTGGGCAGGCCGGTGGGTGACCACCGGGACGCCGTGCGCGAGACCGTCCGGGACCCCTACGGGGCGGTGTACGAGGACCCGTACGCGGACCGCTACGAGCACCTGGAAACGGACGCCTGCCGGCTGCCGCCTCCGGCGCCGAATCCGCCCGAGGCGGCGCAGCGGGACCCGGCCCCGGCGGGGGCGACGGGACTCACGCCGGACCCGCGGTCGGCCCGGGACCCGTACGAGAAGCGCGGCCCGGAGCCGGAGCCGCCGGGGTCGCCGGGCGAGCGGGGGCCGGAGCCGGAGCCGCCGGGCGAGCGCGGGCCCGCCGCGTCGGCCGTACCGGAGCCGCGGTCGAGGCCGGGAGACTCCGCCGTACCGCCTCCGGCGCCGCCGCGGACCGCGCCCCGCGTCACCGTCCTCCCCGCCCCCTGGGAGGCGCCCGCCGGGCAACCGGGGCCCCGGACGTTCGCCGCGCCGCCCACGCCGGAGCCCCCCGGGGCCGACGTGGAGCCGCCCGGGCCCGGCGCCCACCCGCCGGGCCTCGCCGCGGCGGCCGGCGGCCGGCCGGCCGTCGGGCACCTCGGGGACCGGCCTCCCACCTACGACGCCGACCCCGCCGCCCTGCCCTCCGCCACCTCGGAGAATCTGGACGGCCTCGTGCCCGACACCGTCCTGGACGGCGCGCGGTACGGGACGTACACCCTGCGCGCCGCGTCCGTGCGCGGCGACTCCGCCCGCTTCCGCGGAGAACCCAGGCGCGACGCTCTCCTCACCGCCCGCTTCGGGGCCGCCGAGGGCGCCCTCGTCCTCGTCGCCGTGGCCGGCGGCAGGCGTTCGGGCGACGTGGCCCACCTCGCCGCCGCGGACGCCTGCCGCTGGATCGGCGGGGCCGTCGCCCGCAGCCACGTCCGGCTGTCCGACGACATACGAGCGGGTCGCCGGGGCGACCTGAAGTCCGGGCTGCACCGGCTCACTGACCGTACGTACGGCAAGCTGCGCGCCCGCGCCGCCGAACTCGGCGTCGAACCGGACGCGTACACCGCGAGCCTCCGCTGCCTCCTGCTGTCCGCCGACCCCGACTGCCGCACCCGCGTCTTCTTCGGCGTCGGCAGCGGCGGGCTCTTCCGTCTCCGCGACGGACGCTGGCAGGACTTGGAGCCCCGCGTCGCGGACGGCGGCGCTGCCCGTGCGGGCGAGGAGCCGGAGGAGGGCCCGGACGGGGACCGGCTGACCATGGACCTCCAGATCACCGCGCCGCCGTCCCCGGCCGCCGAGGTTTCCCTCCGCCCGTCCGCCGAGCCGTTCCGCTTCCGGGCCTCCGTCGCGCACCCCGGCGACACGCTGCTGCTGTGCAGCAACGGACTGGCCGGGCCGATGCGGGCGGAGGCCGCACTCCCCGGTGAGCTGGCCGAGCGCTGGGGAGCCTCCGGACCGCCCGGACTGCCCGCATTCCTCGCCGACACCCAGCTCCGGATCAAGGGGTACGCCGACGACCGCACCTGCGCCGCCGTCTGGGAGGCGTAACCGCGCACGCCGTGGGTTGATGGATTCCGGAGCCGGGCGCAGCGGTGTTTCGGGCTCCGGAGTCCGGACAACCGAAGTGCACGGAGCACGGGCAAGGAAGGGTGCGCACCCATGGCCAAGCAGAACGTGGCGGAGCAGTTCGTCGACATCCTCGCCAGGGCAGGCGTCAAACGCCTGTACGGCGTCGTCGGCGACAGCCTGAACCCCGTCGTGGACGCCATCCGGCGTAACCCGGCCGTCGACTGGATCCACGTCCGCCACGAGGAGACCGCCGCCTTCGCGGCCGGCGCGGAAGCGCAGGTCACGGGCTCCCTGGCCGCCTGCGCCGGTTCCTGCGGGCCGGGCAACCTGCACCTCATCAACGGCCTGTACGACGCACATCGCTCCATGGCCCCGGTGCTGGCCCTCGCCTCGCACATCCCTTCCAGCGAGATCGGCCTCGGCTACTTCCAGGAGACCCATCCGGAGCTGCTGTTCCAGGAGTGCAGCCACTACAACGAGATGATCTCCAACCCGGAGCAGATGCCGAGGCTGCTCCAGTCGGCGATCCAGCACGCCATCGGACGTGGCGGCGTCAGCGTCGTCGCGATGCCGGGCGACATCGCCTCCAAGCCCGCCCCCGAGAAGAGCATCGAGCACGCCCTCCTCACCGCGCGGCCGACCGTACGGCCCGGCGACGACGAGATCGACAAGCTCTGCCGCCTGGTGGACGAGGCCAAACGGGTGACACTGTTCTGCGGCAGCGGCACGGCCGGGGCGCACGCCGAGGTGATGGAGTTCGCCGAGAAGGTCAAGTCGCCGGTCGGGCACGCGCTGCGCGGCAAGGAATGGATTCAGTACGACAATCCGTACGACGTCGGGATGAGCGGCCTGCTCGGCTACGGCGCCGCGTACGAGGCGACGCACGAGTGCGATCTCCTCGTCCTGCTGGGCACCGACTTCCCGTACAACGCCTTCCTCCCCGACGATGTGAAGATCGTCCAGGTCGATGTGCGCCCCGAGCGCCTCGGCCGCCGCTCCAAGCTCGACCTCGCGGTCTGGGGCGATGTGCGCGAGACTCTGCGCTGTCTGACGCCCCGGGTGCAGCCCAAGTCCGACCGCAAGTTCCTCGACCGGATGCTGAAGAAGCACGCGAACGCCCTGGAGGGCGTGGTCAAGGCATACACCCGCAAGGTCGAGAAGCACGTCCCGATCCACCCCGAGTACGTCGCCTCGGTGCTGGACGAGATGGCCGACGAGGACGCCGTGTTCACCGTCGACACCGGCATGAACAATGTATGGGCCGCCCGCTATCTGACGCCCAACGGCAGGCGCCGGGTGATCGGTTCGTTCAGTCACGGCTCGATGGCCAACGCACTGCCGCAGGCGATCGGCGCCCAGTTCACCGACCTGAACCGGCAGGTCGTCGCCATGTCCGGCGACGGGGGATTCTCCATGCTGATGGGCGACTTCCTCACCCTCGTCCAGTACGACCTTCCGGTGAAGGTCGTCCTGTTCAACAACTCCTCGCTCGGCATGGTGGAGTTGGAGATGCTCGTCGCGGGACTCCCGTCCTACGGGACGACCAACAAGAACCCCGACTTCGCCGCCATCGCCCGGGCGGCCGGCGCCTACGGCGTACGCGTGGAGAAACCCAAGCAGTTGCAGGGCGCGCTCAAGGATGCCTTCAAGCACAAGGGTCCCGCGCTCGTCGACGTCGTCACCGACCCGAACGCGCTGTCCATCCCCCCGAAGATCAGCGCCGACATGGTCACCGGCTTCGCGCTCTCCGCCAGCAAGATCGTGCTCGACGGCGGGGTGGGCAGGATGCTCCAGATGGCCCGCTCCAACCTCCGTAACGTCCCCCGGCCCTGAGGCCGCAACCGGCCGCCCCCGTCCTGGCGGTCCAGCGGCGCCCGCCCCGGACGCACCGCCGGGGCGCGGGCCGCCAGGGTCGCACCCGGCGCATTTGGGTGGTCACCAGGGTCAATTCGCTTGGTTCGGCGGGGTGTTGACCGGTGCTGCGCCCATGGGGTGATGGCGTGCGCGGGTGCGATGTCGCGTGCGCCCCTCGCCGCTCCTGACCATTCACTTATTGATGAGACGACAAGCGTGACCGTGTGCGTGCAGGGGCATGCATCCCGTGAGGCTGTTCGACGGACAGCTGGATCAGAGGAGGCCGGTGCACTGTGCGGGCGGGGGAAATGGCGAAGCGTCAGAAGAGGACCGTGATCGTCGAGGGGTGCGGCGCCCGGGGCCGGAGACCGGGCGGGGCGCCGCCCCCGGCCAGGATGAGCCGGAGGGTGGGTCACGCCGAGCGGTCGGCGGTGGGGGAAGTGCGGCGGGAGCTGCGGGAGTTCCTCCGGCACCGCTCCGGTCAGGAGCAGGTCGAGGCGGCGGAGCTGCTGGTGAGCGAGCTGGTGACCAACGCCCTCATCCACACCCGGCACGGGGCCGTGGTCACCGCCACGGCGACGTCCGTCCGACTGCGTGTGGAGGTCCAGGACTTCGCGTCGGAGGATCTGCCCGCGCCGTACGTACCGAACGCCGACGACGGTACGCACGGCAGGGGTCTGCTCCTCGTCGGGAGCCTGGCCGACGCCTGGGGCGTGGAGTCACAGGCCCTGGGCAAGGTCGTCTGGTTCGAACTGCACGGCGGGAGGCCCTGAGAGGGCCCCTCCGCCGCGGGCGTGCCCTCAGCCGAACTGCTGCTCCAGATCCTTCAGTTTCTGTTCGAGCGAGTCGAGCCGGGGAAGTGTCTGGGTGTCGTCCTCGGCGGTGAGGTCGACGGTCCGCGGGTCACCTTTCCGGTTCGGCCCGTCCAGGCTCTTCGGGCTCGTACCGTCCGCGCCCTGCTTCGGGCCGACGGCTTGCAGGGATGGCCGGGGTCGCAGAGGCAGCTGACCCGGCTCCGCTATGGCGGGCTCCGCGACGGCCGGCCCCGCGCCGCCCGGAGCCGGGGCGAGGGCGGGCACGTCGACCTGCTGCCCGCCCCGGCCGCCGCGCCCCCAGGCCCGGTTCTGCCGGTTCAGGGCCTTGATGCGGGCCCGGTCCAGCTTCTCCTGGTCGCGTCGGCGCAGCCGGTCCTGCTCGCGCTCCCTGCGGTCCTCCCGCACCTCGTCCACCGCCTCGTCCAGGGTGCGGACGCCCTCCAGGAGCATCAGCGACCAGGCGCCGAAGGTCTCCCGGGGGGCCCGCAGCCAGCGGACGATCCGGATCTGCGGCAACGGACGCGGCACCAGGCCCTGTTCGCGCAGCGCGGCGCGGCGGGTCTGCTTCAGCGCGCGGTCGAAGAGCACCGCGGCCGAGAGGGACATCCCCGCGAAGAAGTGCGGAGCGCCCGCGTGGTCCATGCCCCGGGGGGCGTGCACCCAGTTGAACCAGGCGGCGGCCCCGGCGAACGTCCACACCAGCAGCCGGGAGCCGAGGGCCGCGTCTCCGTGGCTCGCCTCCCGTACGGCCAGCACGGAACAGAACATCGCGGCCCCGTCCAGGCCGAACGGGACGAGGTACTCCCATCCTCCGGTGAGGTTCAGGTTCTGCCGGCCGAAGCCGACGAGCCCGTGGAAGGACAGCGCGGCGGCGACCGCCGCGCAGCAGAACAGCAGGACGTAACTGGCGGTGGCGTACAGCGCTTCCTTGCGTCTGCGTCGCTCCTCGCTGCGTTCCCAGGAGTCGTCGGCCGCGGCCTTGCCGGCGGCACGCTTGCCGCGTGCGACCACCGTCACCGCCGCCATGACCCCCACGAGCAGTACGGCGCCCGGAAGCAGCCAGTCAAGCGATATGTCGGTCAGTCTCATGCGCGGTCCCTTGCGTCACGTAGGGCGTTTCGTGCGCCATCGTGACGGAATTCCCGTCCCGCTCCGGTGGTTTCGGGACAAGAGCACGCCATGGGGGTGGGAGAGGCTATCGATGGGTGGAATCTTCTCGAACGGCCGCCCGGTAGAGCTGAATTGTGTTCGATTTCACGTCATCCGGACGGGCGGTGTGGATCAACGAGCAGCCCTCAGCTTCCGCACCCGGTCCGCGTCACAGGTGCGCGGGCAGGTCACGCAGGTGTCCTCGGGGCGCAGGGTGTAGAAGAGGCAGCAGCTCGCCCGGTCCCGGGTCGGCAGCGACTGCCCGTCGGGCCCGGTCAGCTCGCGGAAGCCGGCGGAGCCGACGTACGGCTTCGTCGTGCCGGGGAGCAGCAGCTCCAGCTCCGTCATGGCGCGGCGCTCCTCGCCCAGCAGGTGCGCGATGTACCAGAGGCTCTCGACGATCTCGTCCGTCGCCATGCCCCACAGGGCCCGCTTCCCGCGCCGCATGCGCGGCCCGAAGCCCTCCAGCACCGGGCCGAGGTGCTCGGTCAGGGCGGCCAGGACCTCGGCCCGCAGCGCCGCCTCGTCCGCGACGACCCGCGCTCCGGGCAGCGTGGCGGCCGGGTCGTCCGGCAGGCAGGCGAATTCCCGGACCCGCACGGTCAGGTGGCCCAGCGCCCGCTGGAAGGCCACGTCCTGGACCGGGATGCGCGGCACCCTGCGCTGCAGGAACCAGGGCACCGTCACGAGCAGGCAGGCGGGCCAGGCGTACCGGTGGAGACCGAAGCTCGCCACCACGTCCGGGCGGGCCTGCCGGCCGTAGTCGCGCAGCACCTGCGCGTTGTCCCAGGCGAGGAAGGCGTCCACGGCGCCGCCGCCGGCCGCCAGCTCCGCCGCGCCGACCCAGCCGGCGCCGGACGGGGCGAGGGCGTCGCCGTCGAGCACGTCGGCCCGGAGCCCGGGGAACACCTCGGTCAGGCGGGTGTACGCGGCGGTCACGGGGGACGTCGCGGCACGGGTGAACGGCGGGGAGAGGGTCATGCAGGGACCACCGAATCGGGATCGTTTGCAGGTAAGGCTTACCTTACCCGATGCCGTCGATGTTTGAACCGCAGCCTGCTCCCTCTATCGTGCACGGGAGGTCCGGCGCACGCGAGTCGGCCCGCGGCAGGCGGAGGAGGTCCGGGTGGAGCAGGGCAGCGCGCATGAGGGCGGCCGTCCGGCGTACGCCCCCGGAGCGTTCCCGCGCACTGCGGCGGAGGGCCGGACTCCGGAAGGCCGGGTGCCGGAACAGGCCCGGAGCGGACCGGCCGGTGGCGCGGACCCCCGTGGAGCGCCGCCCGGGGCCGAGCGGGCCCGTGGCGAGCACACCCACAGTGAGCCGCCCGCACCACGTGCCGTTCAGCGGCACTCCGTCCGCGGGCAGATCCTGGACTCCCTGCGCGCCGCACTCGTCGACGGCGAGCTGGTCCCCGGTCACGTGTACTCCGCCCCGGCGCTCGGCGCCCGCTTCGGGGTCTCCGCGACGCCGGTGCGTGAGGCCATGCAGCGGCTGGCCGTCGAGGGCGCCGTCGAGGTGGTGCCGAACCGCGGTTTCCGGGTCAGCGAACGAGGTCCCCGCGAGCTGGCCGAGCTGGCCGAGGTGCGGGCCCTGATCGAGGTTCCGGTGATGCTGCGCCTGGCCCGTACGGTCCCGGCGCACCGCTGGAGCGTCCTGCGCCCGCTGGCGGAGGCCACGGTCACCGCGGCGGCCGTGGGCGACCGGGCCGCCTACGCCGAGTCGGACCGGGCCTTCCACCGCGCGGTCCTCATGCTGTCGGGCAACGAGCAGCTGGTGGCCGTGGCGGACGAACTGCACCGGCGCTCCCAGTGGCCGCTGGTCTCCGGCCCCGCCGGCCGGCGGGCCGATCTGCTGGCCGACGCCTCCGAGCACACCGCGCTGCTCGACGCCCTCATCGCCCAGGACCTCGCCGTCGTCCGGGCCCTGGTCGGCGAGCACTTCGCCGGTGCGGACGGCTGACCCGGACGGCCCGCACCGGGGGCGAGGGCCACCGCTCGGCGACCGCGCCGCGGCCCGGGGCCACCGGCTCCGCCACCGCCGGAGGCCGAGCCCCGGCTCGGCGACCGCACGGCGGCCCCGGGCTCCGGCTCAGCCCGCCCCGGCCGCGCGCGGGGCCGGCGGGCCCAGGCGCGGGGCCAGCCAGGTGGGTACGCCGCCGAGGAGCCGGAACAGCCGGCCGGCCTCGGCGCGCAGCCGGGCGGCCTCCGGTTCCGGCTCCGCCTCCGCCAGGGAGATCAGGGCAGGGGCCGTACCGACCAGGAACCCCAGCTCCTCCCGGATCCGCAGCGACTCCGCGAAGCCGTGCCGGGCCTCGGCCAGCTCCCCCTCGCGCAGGGCGAGCGCCGCCAGCTGACGCCAGGTGGACGACAGGAGTAACTCGTCGCCCCGCGTCACCGCACCGGCGTGCGCCCGGCGGAACGCGGCGCGCGCCGACTGCGGCGACTCCGCGATGTTCTGGGCGATCAGCCCGCGCCGGTAGTCCAGCAGCGGCCGGGCCGGGGACGCGGGCGCCAGCAGCGCCGCCGACCGGCTCAGCGCCACGCTCGCCTCGTCGGCCCGGTCCCGGACCGCCAGAAGGGTCGAGGCGTACGCCAGATGGCCTCGCTCGGAGGCGGCCGACCCCCGCTCGTCGTCGCTGCGGGCGATGGCCTCCGCCGTGCGCAGGGCGTCCTCGGCGTCGGTCCAGCCCTGTCCGGTGTAGAGGCACCGCTCGGTCAGCAGGGCGGTGCGCTGGAGCGCCGAGGCCGGATCGGTGCTCGCGTGGTGCTCCAGCAGTGCGGCCGCGTCCGTCCAGCAGGCGCGTGACCGCAGCCGCCATACCGCGGTCTGGAGCGGCGGATCGTCATCTGCTGTCGTTCCGGAACCAGACATGGCGGTATGCGCCACATTGCCCTCCCCGAGCGCGCCATTGTGCTGTTGGGTACGGCGCATCTCAGCACGGATTGGCACGCCGGGCCAAGGGTTCCGGACAATGTCAGGTGAAAGATTTCACAATCGGCCGGGCGCGACCGGCCCGCCGGACCCCGTACGCGGCCGCGAGATCAGCTCATGCGCAGGGCGAGGAAGAAGTCGAGCTTGTCCTCCAGACGCGAGAGATCACGTCCCGTCAACTGCTCGATCCGCCCGACGCGATAGCGCAGCGTGTTGACGTGCAGGTGCAGCCGGGCCGCGCAGCGGGTCCAGGACCCGTCGCAGTCCAGGAACGCCTCCAGCGTCTCGATCAGCTCCGCCCGGTGGCGCCGGTCGTAGTCGCGCAGCGGATCCAGCAGCCGGGCCGTGAAGGCGCGCCGGACGTCGTCCGGGACGAACGGCAGCAGCAGCACGTGCGACGCCAGCTCGTGGTGGCCGGCAGCGCAGACCCGCCCCGGCCGCGCCGCGGCCACCCGGCGGGCGTGCCGGGCCTCCTCCAGCGCGCCGCGCAGCCCTTCGGCGGAATGCACCGCCGCACTGACACCGAGTGTCAGCCGGCCGTCGTCGGCGAGTCCCGCCGAGAGCGGTTCGCGTACGGAGGCGAGCAGCGCGTCGGCGTGCAGCCCGAGGTCCCCGCCCGGTGCGTCGGCGCCCTCCGCGCCCGCCTCCGCGGCGTCGCCCCCCGCCGCGCCGTCCGCTCCGTCCCCGGGCCCGGTGGCGAGCGTGGGCAGCGGCACCAGGGCGATGGCCTCCTCGCCCGTGTGGGCGACGGCGATCCGGTCGGCGGAGTCGGGGCCGCCGACCGCCGGGTCGACGAGGACCTCCTCCAGCAGCGCCTGCGCCACCGGACCGCTCGTGAGGCCGCCCGGGGCGGCTGCCTGGCCCGAGGCGCTCCAGTCGACCCGGGCCACCACCACCTGCCACTGCGGGGCCACGCCGAGGCCGGGCAGCAGGACCGGCGCGGCGACCCGCAGCCGGGCCGCGATCTCGGCGGGGGCGGCGCCCGTCTGGACCAGCTCCAGGACTTCCTGGGCGAGCCGGCGGCGTACCGTGCGGGCCGCGTCGCGGCGGTCGCGCTCGACCGCGATCAGCTGGGTGACGCCCTGGAGCAGGTCGAGCCGCGCGGTGGGCCAGTCCGAGGCGTCCGCCTCGACCGCCAGCAGCCAGTCGGAGAGCACCGACTCCCGTACGTCGCGGGCGGCCGGCACCGCGCCCCGGCCGGTGTTCCGGATCGGGAACAGCGCGTACGTCGTGCCGCCGACCGCGGCCCGGTGCGGACCCCGGCGGCCGGTACGGGTCGCCGCCAGGTGCTGCCCGGCCAGTGCCGCGCCCAGCGGTCCGGGCAGGGGCGCGCCCGCCCCCGCGATCTGGCGGCCGGTGGGGGACAGGACCCAGGCCCGCAGGTCCAGGTCGGAGGTGAGGAGGTCCAGGACCACCTCGGGGCCGCCGCCCGCCGGGCCCGAGGTCATCAGCCGCCGGTGCCGGTCCACCACGGCCGCCAGATCGCCCGCCCGCTCGCCGGAGACCTGGCGTACGACGTACTCGGTGATCGTCGCGAAGGCCACGGTCTCGTGGACGGCGAAGAGGGGGAGGCGGTGGCGTCGGCACGCCTCGACCAGATCGGCCGGGACGTCGCCGAGCTCCGCCTCGCCGGCCGCGAGACCGGCCACCCCGGCGCCGGCCAGGATGCGGACGAACGGCTCGGAGTCCGCCGCGTCGCGGTGCCAGGCGAGGCCCGTGAGCACCAGTTCGCCGCCGGAGAGGTAGCGGCTGGGATCGCGCAGGTCGGTCGTCATGACGCCCCGGACCGCGCGGTCCAGCTCGTCCTCGCCGCCGAGCAGCCGCAGGCCCAGCGCGTCGGTCTCCAGCAGTGCGCGCAGCCGCATCTCGTCGCCGCCGATCTTTCCGTGGAAGGGGAGTGGATGAAGGAGGAGGGTGGGTGGGGAAGGAGGTGGGTGAACGATGTCGTGGGGTGGGGGAGCCGTGAGGCGAACGGGTACCGGTGCATTGAGGTGAGGCCACCGGTCTCCGCTATTCGTTCGAATCTACAAGACGAGCGAGGAGACCAGCCAACTCCTTCGGTGCTTCGGTGACTGCACCGGCGGGAGCGGGGCTTGTGTACTGGGCCACACACCACGTGAACACCACATGAACGAGCCAGTCGAGGGCCGGCCGTCCCCAGCCCCAGCGAACGACCCGATTGAGAAGAAGAGAGCCACTCATGGACTTCCTTCGCCCCGCCAGCTGGGAGGAGGCGCTCGCCGCCAAGGCCGAGCACCCCACGGCTGTGCCCATCGCGGGCGGCACGGATGTGATGGTCGAGATCAACTTCGACCACCGGCGGCCCGAGTACCTCCTGGACCTGAACCGCATCGGTGAACTGGCCGAGTGGGAGGTGGGCCGGGAGAGCGTGCGGCTCGGGGCCTCCGTGCCGTACAGCGACATCATGGAGCACCTGCGCGCCGAGCTGCCCGGCCTGGCGCTCGCCTCGCACACCGTCGCCTCCCCGCAGATCCGCAACCGCGGCGGCGTCGGCGGCAACCTCGGCACCGCCTCGCCGGCCGGTGACGCCCACCCGGCCCTGCTCGCGGCGGGCTGCGAGGTCGAGGCCGAGTCCGTACGCGGGACGCGGCTGATTCCCATCGACGCGTTCTACACCGGCGTCAAGCGCAACGCCCTGGAGCCGGACGAGCTGATCCGGGCCGTGCACATCAGGAAGGCCGACGGACCCCAGCAGTACTCCAAGGTCGGCACGCGCAACGCCATGGTCATCGCCGTCTGCGCCTTCGGCATCGCACTGCACCCCGAGACCCGCACCGTGCGCACCGGCATCGGCTCCGCCGCCCCGACGCCCATCCGGGCCAAGGAGGCCGAGGAGTTCCTGAACGCCGCGCTCGAAGAAGGCGGGTTCTGGGAGAACGGAAAGATCATCACCCCCGCGATCGCCCAGCAGTTCGCCGCCCTCGCGTCCGGCGCCTGCAATCCGATCGACGACGTACGCGGCACGGCGAAGTACCGCAGACACGCGGTCGGCATCATGGCCCGCCGCACGCTCGGCTGGACCTGGGAGCAGTACCGCGGCGCGGGCCGCACGCTGGAAGGAGCTGCGTAACCATGCGAGTCAATTTCACGGTCAACGGCCGTCAGCAGGAAGCCGACGACGTGTGGGAGGGCGAGTCCCTCCTGTACGTCCTGCGTGAGCGCATGGGCCTGCCCGGCTCCAAGAACGCCTGCGAGCAGGGCGAGTGCGGTTCCTGCACGGTCCGCCTGGACGGCGTCCCGGTCTGCGCCTGCCTGGTCGCCGCCGGTCAGGTCGAGGGCCGCGAGGTCGTCACCGTCGAGGGCCTGGCCGACTACGCCAGGCACCGCGAGGACGCCCACCCCGGCGGCGGCTGCGCCTCCGGCGCCTGCGGCACCACCCTGGACGCCGCGCGGCGTTGGCAGTCCAGGCCCACCGACGGCCGGACCGGCGAGGCCGTCGAACTGTCCCCGATCCAGCAGGCGTTCATCGACGCCGGAGCCGTCCAGTGCGGCTTCTGCACCCCGGGCCTGCTGGTCGCCGCCGACGAACTGCTGGAGAACACTCCCTCGCCGTCCGACCAGGACATCCGCGAGGCGCTCTCCGGCAACCTGTGCCGCTGCACCGGTTACGAGAAGATCCTCGACGCGGTCCGCCTCGCGGCCGCCCGTCAGGAAGAGGCGGTCCAGTCATGACGACGCCCCCGAAGGCCGCCGCCGAACCGGCCGGCACGCCCACCAAGATCACCCAGGGTTCGCCCACCAAGGGCGGCATCGGCGAGTCCACGCTCCGCCCCGACGGCACCCTCAAGGTCACCGGCGAGTTCGCGTACTCCTCCGACATGTGGCACGAGGACATGCTGTGGGGCCAGACGCTGCGCTCCACCGTCGCACACGCCGAGATCGTGTCCATCGACACCTCCGAGGCGCTGGCGACGTCCGGTGTCTACGCCGTGATGACCTACGACGACCTGCCCGCCGAGATGAAGAACTACGGCCTGGAGATCCAGGACACCCCCGTTCTCGCCCACGGCAAGGTCCGGCACCACGGTGAGCCGGTCGCCATCGTGGCCGCCGACCACCCGGAGACCGCGCGCCGCGCCGCCGCCAAGATCAGGATCGAGTACCGGGAGCTGCCGGTCGTCACCGACGAGACCTCGGCGACCGCTCCGGACGCCGTGCTCGTGCACGAGGGCCGCGACGACCACCACATCGGCCACGTCCCGCACCCCAACATCGTGCACCGTCAGCCGATCATCCGCGGCGACGCCGACGAGGCCGCGAAGCGCGCCGACGTCGTCGTCCGGGGCGAGTACACCTTCGGCATGCAGGACCAGGCGTTCCTCGGCCCCGAGTCCGGCCTGGCGGTGCCCTCCGAGGACGGCGGCGTCGAACTGTACGTCGCCACCCAGTGGCTGCACTCGGACCTCAGCCAGATCGCCCCCGTCCTCGGCCTGCCCGAGGAGAAGGTCCGCATGACGCTCTCCGGCGTCGGCGGGGCCTTCGGCGGCCGCGAGGACATCTCGATGCAGATCCACGCGTGCCTGCTGGCACTCCGCACCGGCAAGCCCGTCAAGATCGTCTACAACCGCTTCGAGTCCTTCTTCGGGCACGTCCACCGGCACCCGGCGAAGCTCTCCTACGAGCACGGCGCCACCAAGGACGGCAAGCTCACGCACATGAAGTGCCGCATCGTCCTGGACGGCGGCGCCTACGCCTCCGCCTCCCCGGCGGTCGTCGGCAACGCCTCCTCGCTCTCCGTCGGCCCGTACGCCGTCGAGGACGTCGACATCGAGGCGATCGCGCTCTACACCAACAACCCGCCCTGCGGCGCGATGCGCGGCTTCGGCGCGGTCCAGGCGTGCTTCGCCTACGAGGCGCAGATGGACAAGCTCGCCGCGAAGCTTGACATGGACCCGGTGGAGTTCCGGCAGCTCAACGCCATGGAACAGGGCACCCTGCTGCCCACCGGACAGCCCTGCGACTCGCCGGCCCCGGTCGCCGAACTGCTGCGCCGGGTCAAGTCCCGGCCGCTGCCGCCCGAGCAGGAATGGCTGTCGGCGGGCAGCGAAGGCACCTCCGTCGACATCCGGGCGCTGCCCGGCGGGCTCTCCAACACCACCCACGGCGAAGGCGTGGTACGAGGCGTCGGCTACGCGGTGGGCCTGAAGAACGTCGGCTTCTCCGAGGGCTTCGACGACTACTCCACCGCACGCGTCCGGATGGAGGTCATCAACGGCGCGCCGGTCGCCACCGTGCACACCGCGATGGCCGAGGTCGGCCAGGGCGGCGTCACCGTCCACGCCCAGATCGCCCGTACCGAACTGGGCGTCAACCAGGTCACCATCCACCCCGCCGACACGCGGGTCGGCTCCGCGGGGTCCACCTCCGCCTCCCGCCAGACGTACGTCACCGGCGGCGCGGTCAAGAACAGCTGCGAAGCCGTACGGGAGAAGGTCCTGGAGCTGGGGCGCGCCAAGTTCGGCACCTACCACCCCGCCTGGGCCACCGCCGAACTCCTCCTGGAGGGCGGCAAGGTCGTCACCGACGGCGGCGAGGTGCTGGCCGACCTCGCCGACGTCCTGGAGGACGAGGCGATCGACATCGAGCTGGAGTGGCGCCACCGGCCCACCGAGGCGTTCGACCTGCGCACCGGGCAGGGCAACGGCCACGTCCAGTACTCCTTCGCCGCCCACCGCGCGGTCGTCGAGGTCGACACCGAACTGGGCCTGGTGAAGGTCATCGAACTGGCCTGCGCCCAGGACGTCGGCAAGGCGCTCAACCCGCTCTCCGTCCTCGGCCAGATCCAGGGCGGCACCCTCCAGGGCATGGGGGTCGCCGTGATGGAGGAGATCATCGTCGACCCGAAGACCGCGAAGGTACGCAACCCGTCCTTCACGGACTACCTCCTGCCCACCATCCTCGACACGCCGGCGATCCCGGTCGATGTGCTCGAACTCGCCGACGAGAACGCCCCGTACGGGCTGCGCGGCGTCGGTGAAGCGCCCACCCTGTCGTCCACCCCGGCGGTCCTCGCGGCGATCCGGAACGCGACGGGTCTGGAGCTCGACCGGACACCGGTGCGGCCCGAGCACCTCACCAGCACCTGAGAGCCCGCCGGGCGACCCCCCACCGGCCGTCGCCCGGCGGCCTCCGAGCGGTCCCCCCCGAACCCTCCGGGCGGTGCGCAGCGCCGAGAACGTCACACCTTTTCCGCACCCCGCACCGCCCGGAGACACCAAGTACCGCACCGCTCGCGGTTCTTCGCCGTGCCGAGCGCACGGCACCGCCTCACGGACCATCCGTGCCGCCGGCACATCCGTTCTGCCTCACAGTCCGTCCCGGCCGTCCCCGGGTCGTGCAGCCGACGCAGTCATCCCAAATCCCGCATTCAGGAATCTCCAAGCGGGTGCCCCTGTGAACCTTGGGAGTCAGGCATCATGACCCAGCAGTCAGTGGAACCGAAAACCAGCCCGGAAGGCGCGGGCCCCGGCTCGCGCGTCCCCGCCGGCAGATCATGGCTCGACCGGTACTTCCACATATCCGAACGAGGATCCACCGTCGCGCGTGAGCTGCGCGGCGGCGTCACGACCTTCATGGCCATGGCGTACATCCTCCTGCTCAACCCGCTGATCCTGGGCGGGGAGGACGTCGACGGCAACCTCCTCAGCCAGCCCGGCCTGATCACCGCGACCGCCTTCGCGGCGGCCGCGACGACCCTGCTCATGGGCTTCGTCGGGAAGGTGCCCCTGGCGCTCGCCGCCGGGCTCAGCGTCTCCGGTGTGCTCGCCTCGCAGGTCGCGCCCAACATGACCTGGCCGCAGGCCATGGGCATGTGTGTGATCTACGGTGTGGTGATCTGCCTCCTGGTGGTCACCGGCCTCCGCGAGCTGATCATGAACGCGATCCCGCTCGCGCTCAAGCACGGCATCACCATGGGCATCGGGCTCTTCATCGCCCTCATCGGCCTCTACAAGGCCGGATTCGTCCACCAGGGCGTGGCGACCCCGGTCTCCCTCGGCCCGGCCGGTGAACTCGCCGGCTGGCCCGTCCTGATCTTCTGCGTGACGCTTCTGCTCATCTTCATGCTCCAGGCGCGCAACATCCCCGGCGCGATCCTGATCGGCATCGCCGTCGGCACCGTCGTCGCGATCGTCATCAACGCGATCGTCGACATCGACCCCGAAAAGTGGAGCAGCGGCCCGCCGGAGCTGGAGGGCAGCGCGGTCTCCGCCCCCGACTTCTCGCTCTTCGGGAACGTCGAGTTCGGCGGCTGGGGCGACGTCGGTGTGATGACGGTCGGCATGATCGTCTTCACTCTGGTGCTGGCCGGGTTCTTCGACGCGATGGCCACCATCATCGGCGTCGGCACCGAGGCCAAGCTCGCCGACGACAAGGGCCGCATGCCGGGCCTGTCCAAGGCGCTGTTCATCGACGGCGCCGGCGGCGTCATCGGGGGTGTCGCCTCGGGCTCCGGCCAGACGGTCTTCGTGGAGTCGGCCACCGGCGTGGGCGAAGGGGCCCGGACCGGGCTCGCCTCCGCCGTCACCGGCCTCTTCTTCGCCGCCTGCCTCTTCTTCACTCCGCTCACCGCGATCGTGCCGACCGAGGTGGCCTCCGCCGCCCTCGTCGTCATCGGCGCGATGATGATGCAGAACGCCCGGCACGTGGACTGGGGCGACCGCTCGGTCGCCATCCCGGTCTTCCTGACCGTGGTCCTGATGCCCTTCACGTACACCATCACCACCGGTGTGGCCGCGGGCGTCATCGCGTACAGCGCCATCAAGCTCGCCCAGGGCCGGGCCCGCGAGGTCGGGGCCTTCATGTGGGGACTGACGGTGATCTTCATCGTCTTCTTCGCCCTCAACCCGATCGAGAGCTGGCTGGGCGTCCACTGACCCCCGAGCCCCCTTCACACCCGAGGAGACACGCCATGCTGGACATCGCCGAAGAACTGCACCGGTGGGTCTCGCGGGGGCGCGAGTTCGCCGTCGCCACCGTGGTGGCGGTCGGCGGCAGCGCGCCCCGGCAGCCGGGCGCCGCCCTGGCGGTCGACCGCGACGGCACGGCCATCGGGTCGGTGTCCGGCGGATGTGTGGAGGGGGCGGTCTACGAACTGTGCCGACAGGCCCTCAAGGACGGGAAGTCCGTCCGCGAGCGGTTCGGCTACAGCGACGAGGACGCCTTCGCGGTCGGCCTGACCTGCGGCGGCGTCATCGACATCCTGGTGACACCGGTACGGGCGGACGACCCCGCCCGCCCGGTGTTCGCCGCCGCGCTAGCGGCCGCCGCCGAGGGGAGGGCCGCCGCGCTGGCCCGGGTCACGGACGGGCCCGACGATTTGCTCGGACTCCCGCTCCTGGTCCGCGCCGACGGCAGCCACGAGGGCGGACTCGGCGGCCACCCGGCGCTCGACCGGACCGCCGCCGCCGAGGCCCGCGCACTGCTGGACGCGGGCCGCACCGGACCGCTCGCCATCGGCGCGGAGGGGTCCCGCTGCGGCCGGCCCGTCGAGCTGCTGGTCGAGTCCAGCGTTCCGCCGCCCCGCATGATCGTGTTCGGCGCCATCGACTTCGCCGCCGCGCTGGTCCGGGCCGGGAAGTTCCTCGGCTACCGGGTCACCGTCTGCGACGCCCGCCCGGTGTTCGCCACCGCGGCACGGTTCCCCGAGGCCGACGAGATCGTCGTCGACTGGCCCCACCGCTACCTCGCCGGGACCACGACCGACGCCCGCACGGTCCTCTGCGTCCTCACCCACGACGCCAAGTTCGACGTACCCCTGCTGGAGGCCGCCCTGCGCCTCCCGGTCGCCTACGTCGGCGCGATGGGCTCCCGCCGCACCCACCTGGAGCGCGAGGACCGGCTCCGCGAGGTCGGCCTCACCGACCGCGAACTGGCCCGGCTGCACTCGCCGATCGGCCTGGACCTCGGCGCCCGTACGCCGGAGGAGACGGCCCTGTCCATCGCCGCGGAGATCGTCGCGGTCCGGCGCGGCGGCAGCGGCGTACCGCTCACCGGCGCCCACACCCCCATCCACCACGACAGCGGCGGACACCCGCTCGCCTCGGTGGCCTGAACACGCCAGGCTCCCCCTTCCGTTCCGGTTGCGGCCTCGGACGCCGGACGGACGGCGGGCCCGGCCGGACGCGTGCGGCCGTGCGGTTGGATGTGACCATGAGCGTTCACGACGTGGCCCGCAGGCTGCCGGGCATATCCGTCCTCACCGATCTCTGCCGCTCCCTGGCGGTGCTCGACGCGATCCTGTGTCCCGAGTGGGACCACCGCTGGCACAGCTTCGACACACGGTGGTCGCCGACGGAGGCCCTGGCCTCGATGCGGGACGGGTCGGGCGGGGAGTACTCCGTGGTCTTCTCCGCCGACGGGGCGTACGCGCGCGGCTTCGACCACGAGTCGCCGATGAGCCCGTACGTGGACGGCGGCCCCTGGCCGGGGGTGCTCGACGACGTGCCCGCCGTGTTCCGCCGTTACGTGGACGAGCCGTTGTTCTCCGATGAGTCCGGCCTTCCCTTGGTCACCGCCTGTCTCTGGCGCGCGGGGGACGACGACCGCTGGCGGGCGGGCAGCATCGACTTCCCGGAGGACGGTGAGGACTCCGATGGCGCGGACTGGCTGTTCTCGCTCCTCGTCACCGGCACCCCCGAGTCGTATCGGGAGTGGGCCGAGGACTATTTCGAGACCGCCGTCGACCTCGAAGCCGTACGCCACGTCTACGCGCTGCGACCGCTCACCGACGAGGTGATCACCGCACTCAACCCCGAGCGGATTCCGAACGAACTGGCCGAGGACGTGAGGGAGATCGGGTACCCGGCCGGCCCGGGGGAGTGACGCGCGGTCAGTCCGCCTCCGGGCCGGCCGGATCGCGCCGGGCCAGCGTCTCGGCCACCGGCAGACCGGTCCGCGTCGCCACGGCCAGGCGGGCCCGGACCTCCGCACGGGTGCGCGGGCGGAAGCGCGGCTGCTTGCCGCAGCCGCACGGCTCCAGCCCCTCGTAGCGCAGGCCCGCCCCAAGGACGGCCGCCACCGCGCCCCAGGCCGCGGTGTCACGGCGCGGCGGGGGAGCGAAGTCGTGGCCCGCGCGGACGAGGGCGCGGCCGCAGTTCGGGCAGGGCTGCTCCCGGTCGCCCGCGGGGTGCCGCTTGAAGCTGACACGGCAGGGAACGCAGGCGTGGTGCAGCTTGTACCGGGTCATCGCGTAATGGCACACGGGACGACGTTACCGGGTGGGTGCACCGCCGGGGCCCCGGGCCACTCCTCGGAGGGAGCGGCCCGGAGCCCGTGCTCAGCGGGCGTACCGCGTTCAGCGTCCCGCCTGCAGGGCGCCCCACGTGGCCGGGCCGACCATGCCGTCGACCGAGAGCTTGCGGCCGGTCTGGTAGCTGCGCACCGCCGTCTCCGTGGCGGGGCCGAAGCTGCCGTCCACGCTCACCGTGGTTCCCAGTGCGGCCGTCAGGGCCCGCTGGAGCCGCTTCACCGCGTCGCCCGAAGCACCCCGCTCCAGGGCCGGGGTGGCGCCCGCGGACAGCAGGGCCGTCCAGGTCTTCGGGCCGACCACCCCGTCGGCGACGAGCGAACGGGCCCGCTGGAAGGACTGCACCGCGCTCTGAGTGGTGGGTCCGAAGCTGCCGTCCGCCCTGCCCGCCTCGTAACCCTGTGCGTTGAGCAGGGTCTGGACGGCCTTCACCTGGGGGCCGGTGGAGCCGGACCGCTGGGTCGTGTACGTGGGAAAGGTCAGCCCGTCGCCCCCGTTGCCCGGGTCACCGCCGACCAGTTCCATATAGCGGTTCCAGTCCCAGTGCACGCCCGGGTCGGTGTGGTCGTTGCCCGGCACTTCGCTGTGGCCGACGATGTGCGCCCGGTCCTTCGGGATGCCGAACTTCGCGCTGAGGTGGGAGGTCAGCGCGGCGGACGAGCGGTACATCGTGTCGGTGAACCAGGCCGGGTTGTCGACCCACCCCTCGTGCTCGATCCCGACGGACGAGGCGTTGGCGCTGCGCGCGTGCCACGCCGTGTCCTTGTCCCGGACCGTCTGGGTGACCTCGCCGTCCGATGAGCGGATCACGTAGTGGGCGCTGACCTGGGAGGCCGGGTTCTGGAACCAGCTGATGGAGCCGGCGTACGAGCCCTGGGTGACGTGCAGGACCACCTTGTCGACGGCGGCGGTGCGGCCGGTGGCGAAGTTGGCGGAGCTGGCCGGCACCCAGCGCGCCGAGGGGTAGTCCGTGCTCTGCGCGTAGACGTCGGACGCCGCCGCGCCCTTCTCCGGGTCGACCGGCCGGGAGGGCACGAGCACTTCCTCGCCGCCGGACACCGTCGCGGCCACGCCCTCGGCGAGGAACGTGTAGACCGCGTCCGCGTAGAGCGCGGCGGCGGGCCCGTCCGCGGCGCTGTAGCGGGCCACCGCGGGATACCAGGAGTCCACGTCGCGGCGCTCGGAGGCGTCCAGGCCCAGCGCGTCGGCGTGGTCGCGCAGGACGGCCGCGCCGCCGAGGATGTTGGCGGTCGTGTCCCGGCGCAGCCGGGCCGTGCTCTCGCCGGTCAGCTCGGACGCCTTCTCCAGGGAGCGGTTGACCGGGTTGCTCGCCAGGTGCATCACGCCGTAGCCGTTCGCCTGGCTGGGTGTGCCCGCGTGGCCGTCGAGACGTGTCTCGCCGTAGCCGACGGCGGCCAGCAGATCGCGTGGCACGCCGTACTCGTGGGCCGCCTCGGCGAAGGCGCGGTTCATCGGGTCGGTCGCGTCCGCTCGCGGGGCGGCGGTCGCCGGGTGCCCGGTCGCGAGGAGGGCCGTGGCGGTGAGGGCCGCCACGGCACAGGCGCGGGCCCGGTTCCGGGCGGCGGTGCGTAGGGGCATGGGGGCTCCTGCTCTGTGGGGAGAACGTGATGGACGGGGTGGGTGAGCCCGTGAAGGGGCCGCACGGACGAGGCGCGGCACTTCGCGGGCGCACTGCGCGGCGAAGAGAGAGAAGCCCTCGGGCCCGGGGTGGGCCGGAGGGGCGCCGGAACACGGCCAGGCTATCTACATGATCAGTGCATGACAACGAGTGATGTGGTGGATCCGGCTGGCAACTTCCTGCAAACGCACGCGCGTTGAAGACTCTGCTGGGCCTGTCGGGTGACGTCGAGCGTCACCCGACAGGGGAGACGGTGCCGGTTGACGCCGGTTCGGCCGCTACCAGCGGTCGCGGTGGACGACGTCCGCGACCGGACGCCGCCGGACGGGGCCGAAACGGCCCGCGGGCCATCCCACCGGAACCGCGGCGAACGTCGCCATCTCCTGGGGGATGCCCAGCTCCCGCTTCCACTCCTGCTCCAGCATCAGATGCCAGATGGTGATGTTCGCCGCCAGCCCCAGCCCCCGGGCCGCGAGCAGCAGGTTCTGCACCCCCGGATAGACGCAGGAGCCCTCGGCCAGCGCCTGGAAGCGCGTCTGTGTCGTCATCATGTGCTCCGTTCCCGCCGGACCGAGCGCCCGCGCCGAGGCGGCGAGGCCCTCCTCGTCCAGGCGCGGCTCGGGGAACCGGTAGCACGGCACGATCAGCACCGGGGTCTCGGCGAAGTGGTCGCGCTGGTGCTCGATCGCCGCCACCATCCGGCGGTACGCCGCCTCGTCCATGCCCGCCGGGGCGTGCTTCCCGGTCGTCGCCAGATACGCGTCCACGCACCGCTTCCACAGCGGGGCGAGCCGCGCCATCACCTCGCGGTCGGTCACCACCACGTACTCGTAGCACTGCATGTTGCCGCCGCTGGGCCCCCAGACGGCGGCCTGGATCAGCTGCTCGACCATCTCGTCCGGCACCGGATCCGGCTTGAGGCGGCGCATCGCCCGCATGGTGGACATGGTGTCGAAGAGAGCGGGGCCGCCGAGGGCGGACGGGTCGGGCCGAACCGTTTCCATGGTCATGATCACGGAGTTTACGGTCCGGACCGGCGCACCATAAGGGCTCCGGCCGGCCTTGCCACGGCGACCTGGCTCCGCCGTTCACCCCGCCTTCGCCCGGCCGTCGCCTCAGCGCCGCGTCAGCCGGACGACCGGGATGTCCCGCTCGGTACCCGCCTGGTACTGCCCGTAGCGCGGGAACAGCTCCACCAGCCCCGGCCAGACCCGCGCCTTCTCCTCGGCCGGGAGTGTCGTCGCGAGGGCCCCGAACCGTTCGGTGTTCACCCTGAGTTCGACCTCCGGATTCTCCAGAAGGTTCAGGTACCACAGCGGCGGCCGGTCCGAGCCGCCGTTGGACGCCACGATCAGATAGTCCTCGCCGTCCCGCCCGTACATCAGCACCGTGCGCCGCACCGTCCCGCTGCGCCGCCCCACGTAGTCCATCAGCAGACAGGGCACACCGAGCTGCGTCGTGCCCTTCGTGCCCCCGGAGGACTCGTAGAGCTCGGCCTGCCGGGCGACCCAGTCGGCGGGGCTCAGCGCGACCTCCGCATTGCCGTCCCGCTCCACCGTCATCGGTTTCTCCCTCAGTCGTGCCGCCCCGTACGGGCTGCGCCTCCATCCTGGCATCCCTCCGTACCGCCCCTCGGATTCGTACACCTGGACGGCACTCCCACCGCACGGGGGAACGCGGGCCGGGAACCCGCCCGCGAAGGCGTATAAAGGGTTTTTCCGGAGCAGCCGGCGTCCCCCGATGGCCCCTCCCCTCACCTCCCTCACGCGGCCGGCGTCACCGCGTCACCGATCCCAGGAGCGCCAATGAGCACTTCGGAAGAGATCAGCGCCCTGCTGGTAGCGAAGTTCGGAACCGACCCCGGGGCCATCCGGCCCGAGGTTCCCCTGCACCGGCTGCGGCTGGACTCCCTCGCCCTGGAGGAGCTGCGGCTGCTCATCGAGGACCGGCTGGACGTGGACCTGGAGGACGTGGCGCTCACCTCGCGCGACACCGTCGGCCGTCTCGTCGAGGCCGTGCACGGGAAGGTCGCCGCGTGAGCGCGGCCGCCGGCCGGCCCTACCGTCGGGCAGCGCTGCCCCCGTTCGCCGCCGCCGTCACCGGCGTCGGCCTGGTCACCGCGGCCGGCACGGGCGCCGACGCGACCTGGCGCGGTGTCACCGAGGGCCTCCTGCCGTCCGTCGGCCACCGGCCCGAACTGGACGGCCTGCCCTGCGACTTCTTCTACTCCGTCACCGACTGCGACCCGGGGGCCGTCCTCGGGGTGGCCCTCCAGCGACTGATGGACCGGTTCGCCCAGCTCGCCGTCATCGCCGCCCGCGAGGCCGTCGCCGACGCCGGGCTCGACCCGTCCGTCTGGGACACCGGCCGCGTCGGCGTCGTCATCGGCTCCGCCCACGGCGGACTGCCGTTCTACGACGAGCAGCACGCCGCCCTCGCCGGGCGCGGCCCCCGCCGGGTCTCCCCGAAGCTCGCCCCGCTCAGCGTCGTCAACGGCGCGGCCAGCAGCGTCAGCCTGGACCTCGGCGTCCACGGACCCAGCCAGGCCGTCTCCACCGCCTGCTCCTCCGGCACCGTCGCCGTCGGCACCGCCCACCAGATGCTCCGCTCCGGGGCCTGCGACATCGTCATCGCGGGCGGAGCGGAGTCCACCTGCACCCGCCTCCTGATCGCCAGCGCCTGCAGCCTCAAGGCCGTCTCCACCCGCCGCGAGGACCCGACGGCCGCCTGCCGCCCCTTCGACACCCACCGCGACGGCTTCGTCGTCGGCGAGGGCGCCGGACTGATCGTCCTGGAACACCCGGACCACGCACGCGCCCGGGGCGCCGCCGTCCGCGCCCACGTGAGCGGCTACGGGGCCTCCAGCGACGCCCACTCCGCCGTCGCCCCGGACCCGGACGGCCTCGGCATCGAACGCGCCCTGCGCACCGCGCTCGCCGACGCGGGCGTCTCCCCGGCCGGCGTCGGGCACGTCAACGCGCACGGCACCTCGACGCTCTCCAACGACCTGATCGAGGCGACGATGCTCCGCCGCGTCCTCGGCGAGGGCCCCGCGGTGACCTCCACCAAGGCGATGACCGGCCACACGCTCGGCGCGGCGGGCGGCATCGAGACCGCGCTCACCGTGCTCGCCCTCCAGCACCAACTGGTCCCGCCCACCGTCAATCTGGACGCCCCCGACCCGCACATCCCGGTCGACGTGGTGGCCAAGGAAGCCCGCGGCGCCTCCTTCGACTGCGCCGTCAAGACCTCGCTCGGCTTCGGCGGCCACAACGCGGCACTCGTCCTCACCAGGGCCTGAGCGGAAGGGAACGCAGGAGCACATGCCCGAGGAGATCATCCGGACCCTGTCGGTCGACGGGGTGCGCTACAGCTACCGCGTCCTGCCGGGGGCGCGACCGGTCACCGAACCGGCCCTCATCCTCGGCGGCGCGCTCCAGGGCATGTTCGGCTGGCCCCAGATGGACGACCACCTCAGCCCGGCCGCCGACGTGGTCACCGCCGACCTGCCCGGCATGGGCGGCGCCGACCCGCTGCCGCCGGGGCCCAGCGCCGATCTGCTGCGCCGGGCCGTCCTCGGCATCGCCGACGACCTCGGCGCCCCCCGGCTCAACGTCTTCGGCTTCTCCTACGGCACCGCCATCGCCTTCGGCTTCGCCCGCCGCCATCGCGAGCGGGTGGCCCGCCTGGCCCTCGGCGGCGTCCCGGTCCACATCGACGCGGTCCAGGTCGCCTGCTGGGAGCGGGCCCGGCGGCAGCTGGCGGCCGGAGACCGCGAGGGGTTCGCCGCGACGGCGGCCGACGCGCTGATGTGCCTGGACCCCGAACGCCCGGTGCACCGACGGGAACTGGCCCGCCGCTACGTCCGGCGCTCCTTCCTGCACGCGCTCACCCACTCACCGCACGCGGCGGACTCGCTCTACCGGGCGCTGGCCGACCGGCCCGACTTCTCCGGCGGCCTCACCGGCGTCCCCGCGCTGGTCTTCGCCGGAGAGCACGACACGGTGACGTCGCCCGCGCGGCAGCGGGAGTTCGCCGCGACGATCGAGGGCAGCCGGTTCCTGACGATCGGGGAGTCCGACCACTGGGTGGTCCTGGAACGGGCCGACGACGTGGCCTCGCTGGTCTCCCGGTTCTTCACCGGCCGGGAGCCGGCGGGCGGAGCCGTCACCCTGCCGCGGCAGGCGGGCGCCCCCGCGGGACGGCCCTGAGCGGGCCCCGGGGACGGCCTGAGCGGGCCTTCGGCGGGGCGGCCCTTCGGCGGGGCGGCCCGGAGCCGGGCCCCGGGGACGTGGCCCCCGGGGCCCGGCCCGCCCCACCGGGTCGCTCCGTCAGCGCTTGGGGCCGCTGACCTTGATCCGTACCACCTGCGGGTCGTGGTCGCTCGCCTGGTCGGCGAACTCGGCGTTGATGTGCACCACGTCGTAGTCGAAGCTCCGGATGCCGGGGCTCGTGAGGATGTGGTCCAGCGTCTGCGAGTTGCCGTCGTAGACGTAGCTGTACCGCTCCGACGCGCCCAGGGTGGTGATCAGGGGCTTGAGGACTCCGCCCTTGGTCAGCGTCTTCATCGTCGGCGAGAACTCGAAGTCGTTGATGTCCCCGAGCGTGATGACCCGTGCGGACTTGTCCGCCTTGAGCAGCGAGGCGACGAAGGCGTTGACCTCGGTGGCCTGCTGGACCCGCTGCGTCTCCGAGGACCGCGTCGGCTCCTGGTAGCGGCCGTGCAGCGGCTGGTCGCCGCCCTTGGACGCGAAGTGGTTGCCGATGACGAAGACCGGCCTGCCCCGGAACACGAACTCGCCGACCAGCGGCTTGCGGCTGTTGTCCCACGCGGGGCTCGTCGGGTTGACGCGGCCCGGGGACGCGGAGAGTCTGACGCCCTTCCAGGTGTCGACGGCGCGCACCGGCGTGGTGGCGTCACCGCCCGCGCGGGCGGTGAAGGAGACGCGCTCGGGGTTGTAGAGGAAGACGTTGCGGATGTTGCCGCCGGGCTGTCCGCCGTCCTCGTTGTTCTCGGGGGCGATGTAGCTCCAGGCGTAGCGCGGTCCGCCCTTGGCGACGATCGCGTCGGCGAACCGCCGCAACGTCGCCTCGGAGCCCACCGTGCCGTCGTTCACCGCGCCGTTGTCGTCCTGGATCTCCTCCAGCGAGAGGATGTCGGGGGAGGACAGGTTGACCGCGACGCCCTCGGCCAGCGTGTCGAACTTGGCCTGGTCGTCCCGGGCGTCGAGGTTCTCCACGTTGTACGTGGCCACGGCGAGCTCGTTGCGCTTCTGCTCGCGGGTGACCTCGCGGCGCAGCTTCTTGTCGACGAGCGTGCCCAGCTCGGTGGCCTGCACGTTGTAGCCGCCGTACGAGGCGTAGTCGAGTACGCCGGCGGTGCGGCCCTTCAGCACGTCGCCGACGTTCGCCGTCGGCACCGGACGCTCCGGGTCCAGCGACATCACCTTGAGCCGCCCGGTGTTCTGGTCCTCGTAGGAGGCGTAGACCGTGCCGCCGCGCCGGGACGGGTTCTCCCCGGGCTTGACGGTCACCCAGATCTCGTCGTACGAGGTCGTCGCCCCGGTCACCCGGGTGTCGGCGATCTCGACCCGGGAGCCCTCCAGGGCCTCGTACAGGTCCAGGGCGTACCGGGACGGCTCCAGCGGCAGCGCGTCGATCGACCCGCCGTCCGCCGAGGGCACGTAACGGCCGGGCACCGAGCGGGCGTCGAGGACGGTCGCGGCGGGCAGCGGGTTGCCCGACGACAGCACGGTGGTGCGGGGCGCGGTGATCTGGGTGAGGGACTGGGTGCCGGTGCCCGGGTAGTACTCCGTGACCTTGCCGCTGACCAGGACCGCGTCACCGGCCTTCACGGCCGGTGCGGTGGAACCGGTGTAGACGAAGAGACCCTCGCCGGTCCGCGGGTCGCCGTCGGGCGCGGTGTCCTGGATCCAGAAGCCGCGCGAGCCGGCGGCCCGCACTCCGGTGACGACGCCCGGGACCCCGGTCACCGCCGCGCCGTGGAGCGGGGAGACGCGCGTGGTGCCCTGGATGTCGTGGATCCGCACCTCGCCGGGCTCGGTGGGGCCGGGTTCCTCCGGTTCCTGCCCGCCGCCGGACGTCTCGCCCTTCCCGTTCACCGGGGTCGGGGCGCCCGCGGTGAGGTCGGCGGCGTTGTCGTCGGTGTCGGCGAGCGAGGCGGACCGCGCGACGGACGCGGTGGCCGAGGCGCCGGGGGCCGGGCTGCTGCCCTCCCGCACGACCGCGGAACCGTAGCCGACCAGATCGACGATCCGGGCGTCCGCCGCACAGTCCGCCGCCGACTTGCAGGTCAGCGGGCTCGTCCCGGAGACCAGGGCGACGGTGCCGCTCCCCGCCGCCATGGAGATGCCGCCCGTGGCGTCGGCGGTGGGCAGCGCGACGGTCCCGCCGTTGCCCGCGGCCTGGGAGACGAGGTAGCGACCGCCGGGCGCGATCGACCCGGACAGTTCGGACACCTGCCACCGCGAGCCGTCCGAGGGGCTGCCCGGGAGGTACTGGACGCTCAGGCCGCCGGTCTCGAAGGGTGTGGAGCCGGCGTTGGCCAACTCGACGAAGTCCCGGGTCAGCGTCGCCCCGGAGTTGCCGCCACCGCCGTACACCTCGGAGATGACGGCGGTGGCGGACGGGGCCGCCTGGGCGGCGGGAAGAGCCGTCACCGCGAGCGCGGCGGCGACGGCGCCGGTCAGCAGGACGGAACCGGATCTGGATATCTGCACGGGAGGTGCCCCCAACTGAGTAGTAGGGGCAAAAACTATGCGCGTAGAACTGGCCTGACAAGGCATCGGAGGTTAATTCCCGGCGTACCCGGGGTGTGTACCCGGTTCCGGTGCGCCGGGCGCCCGCCCCGGACGGCGCCCGGCCCGGGCCGGCGGGGGCCGCCCCGGGCACCGCCGCGGCCCCGGCCGCCCCGTCCGGTCGGCGGCGGCCGGGGCGGCCGGGATCACCGGGTCACTGGCGGATGCGGTCGCGGATCCAGACCCCGGCCTCCTTCAGGACCCCGGTCCCCGCCCAGTCGCTCCCGCTGCACGTGCCGGTCTTGAAGACGGCGCCGGAACGGTGGTCGTCGGAGTAGTTCCAGTTGGTCCAGGAGATCTTCTTGCGCTTCATGAGGTCGAGGTAGCGCTGCGACATGGTGAAGTCGTTCGATCCCTCGCCCGAGTAGTTCTGTGTGCCGAACTCGGTGACGAACACGGGCAGTTTGTCCGATGCCCGGTCGAGCGTGCGCAGGTACTCCTCGCGGTGCGAGGCCGCGTAGAAGTGGAAGGTGTACATGATGTTCGAGGCGCGGACGGGGTTGTTCACGACCTCCGACTCACTGGAGCCCTCGGACACCCCGAACGAGGACCAGGCGCGCGTCCCGACCAGCACCACCGCGTCGGGGTCCTGGGCGCGGATGACCGGGATGATCTGCTCGGCGTACGACTTGATGCCCGACCAGCTCACCCCGGAGGGCTCGTTGGCGATCTCGTAGAGCACGCCCGGGTGGTTCCGGTACTTCTTCGCCATCGCCGTGAAGAAGGTCTTCGCCCGCGACAGGTTCGCGTTCGGGTCGCCCGGGGAGAGCATGTGCCAGTCGATCACCGCGTACATGCCGCGCGCGTGCGCCGCGTCGACGAACTTCTGCGCACGGGCGGTGAATCCGGCCGGGTCGGTCTCGTATCCGCCCTCCTGTACGTAGGTGGAGACGCGCAGCACGTCGGCGCGCCAGTCCTGGGCCAGGGCGTCGAGAGAACCGCCGGTGACGCACTGGGCGTACCACTGGGTGCCGTGCGTGCTCATCCCGTTGAGGGCGACCGCCTGGCCCGAGGCGTTGCAGAGCTGCCGGCCGCAGACCGAGAGCGGGCCGTTGGCGGCGAGCGGGGTGACGGCGGTGGGGGAGGCGGGGGCCGGTGCGGCTCCCGCCCGGACGGGAGCCATCAGCGCGGTGACGACACCGAGCGCGGACGCGGCGAGCAGGGCCTTGCGTGCCAGTCCGCGGCGACGGGTCGCGGGGGCGGGTCCGGGGACGGAACCGGTGGGGGGATCGATGCGCTGGTGCATGGTGGTGCTCCCTTCGGAGGGGGGGCGGGAGGCGCCATGTCGGCAGAACTGAAAGTAAAGGTTCCTACCAATTGCCGTCAACCATGCCGGGAAACTTTCCTCACCGTCAACCGGCTCGGCGGCGGGACCCGTTGGGCCCCGCCGCCGAGCGTCATTCCGTCCTGTGCCCGCCGTGCGCCATCGCCCGGACGCGCCGGCCCGGCCGCGTGCCGCTCAGCCGGGCGGCAGCGGATAGACCGCCAGCGAGAACGAATGGCCCGCGGGATCCGCGTACACCCGTATGTCGCGGGGACCGCTGTTGGACTCGCCGGTGTCGACGGGCTTGGCCCCGAGCCCGATCGCCTCCCGCTCGGCCTCGTCGATGTCGTCCTGGCTCACCAGGATGCGCAGGCGTGCCTCCTGGGCCGCCGCCGGACGCGGCCAGCTCGGCGGCACGTAGTCGTGGTCGCGGCGCACCATCAGACGTACGCCGCCGTTGTCGAGGATCTCGACGAAGTCGGGATCGGTTCCGCTCCGTTTCTCCGCGCCGAGCAGACCGGCGTAGAATTCCGCCAGCTCCATGGGCTCGGCGCAGTCGAGGACGAGGACGCTCGTTTTCTCCACAGTCATGGGGGAACGAGTACCCCCGGCGGCCTCGGACACGCCCTGCCGGACCCGGCCGACGACATCCGGGCCACCGGCGCGGACGCGTCCCGCATGAGGAAGCACTCGGTTCGGCCTAAGGTGCGAACCATGGCACGGAGCGCGGCGAACCCCGGGCCGACCGGGCGCGACGACCCCGCCCCCGGCGGCCCCGACCCCCGACGTTGGCAGGCACTCGCCGTCTGCCTGGTGGCGGGCTTCATGACCCTGCTGGACGTCTCCATCGTCAACGTGGCCCTGCCCTCCATCCGGGAGGGACTGAACACCCCCGAGTCCGCCCTCCAATGGGTGCTCTCCGGCTACGCCCTCGCCTTCGGCCTCTTCCTCATCCCCGCCGGACGCCTGGGCGACGCACGGGGCCGCCGGGCCGTCTTCATGGCGGGGCTCGCCCTCTTCACCCTGGCCTCCGCCGCCTGCGGAGCCGCCCAGTCCAGCCTGTGGCTGGTGATCGCCCGGCTGGTGCAGGGCATCGCGGGCGGCCTGATCTCCCCGCAGATCTCCGCCCTGATCCAGCAGATGTTCTCCGGGCGCGAGCGCGGCCGGGCCTTCGGCATGTTCGGGACCGTCGTCGGCATCTCCACGGCCGTGGGCCCGCTGCTGGGCGGTCTGCTCATCCAGGCCGCCGGGCCCGACCACGGCTGGCGCTGGGTCTTCTACGTCAACCTGCCGCTCGGCGCCGTCTGTCTCCTGCTCGCCCACCGCCTCCTGCCCGACACCCCCTCCGCCGGCCGGGTGAGGCCGCGCGACCTGGACCCGGTGGGGGTCGTCCTGCTCGGCACCGGGGTGCTGGCCCTGCTGCTGCCGTTCGTCCAGGCCCAGCAGTGGCCCGGCAACGGCAAGTGGCTCCTGCTCGTCCCGGCCGGGGCCCTGCTCACCGCGTTCGCGGCCTGGGAGTCGCGCTGCACGGGCGGACCGACCCACCCGGTCCTGGACCTGTCGCTGTTCCGGCTGCGCTCCTACTGGCTGGGCTGCCTGCTCATCCTGCTCTACTTCGCCGGGTTCACCTCGATCTTCTTCGTCACCACCCTCTACCTCCAGTCCGGCCAGGGCTACTCCGCCCTCCAGGCCGGACTCGCCATCACCCCTTTCGCGCTCGGCTCCGGCGCGGCCGCCTCCATCGGCGGCAGGCTCGTCGGCCGCTTCGGCCGCCCGCTGGTGGTGGCGGGCCTGACCATGGTCGCCGTCGGACTCGCGGGCACCGCCCTGGCCGTCCACCTGGTCCCCGGCGCCGGAGCGGGCTGGGCCATGGCCGCCCCGCTGCTCCTCGCCGGCCTCGGCAGCGGCCTGGTCATCGCCCCGAACCAGACCCTCACCCTCGCCGAGGTGCCGGTGAACCGGGCCGGAAGCGCCGGGGGCACACTGCAGACCGGCCAGCGGGTCGGCTCCGCGGTCGGGATCGCCGCCGTCGGCGCGGTGTTCTTCGCCCAGGTCCAACCGGACGGCTGGGCCGACGCCTACGACCACGGCCTCATCGTGTCCGTCGCCTTCGTGCTGGCCGCGCTGATCGTGGCGCTGGCCGAGGTCGGAGCCGACCGACGGGGCAGACGACGTACGACACCGAACCCCACCGACGCATCGAGGAGCGAGGCATGAGCGACACGACGGCGGACAGCGCCGGGAACGACGGCAACACCTCCTACGGCCACAAGCCGTTCAAGCGGTCCCGGAGCCACTTCGCCGACCGGATCACCGCCGACGGGCGCGACGGCTGGCCCGTCGAGCCGGGCCGCTACCGGCTGGCCGTCAGCCGGGCCTGCCCCTGGGCGAGCCGCGCCCTGGTCTCCCGGCGGCTCCTCGGACTGGAGGACGCCCTCCCGCTCGCCGTCGCCGATCCGATCCAGGACGACCGCAGCTGGCGCTTCACCCTCGACCCCGGCGGCCAGGACCCGGTCCTCGGCATCCGCTACCTCAGCGAGGCGTACGACGCCCGGGAGCGCGACTACCCCGGCGGCGTCAGCGTGCCCGCGATCGTGGACGTACCGAGCGGCAAGCTGGTCACCAACGACTACCAGCGGATCACCCTCGACCTGGCCACCGAGTGGACGGCCCTGCACCGGCCCGGCGCCCCCGACCTCTACCCCGAACCGCTGCGCGCGGAGATCGACGACGTCATGGAGGGCATCTACCGGGACGTCAACAACGGCGTCTACCGCGCGGGGTTCGCCAGCTCCCAGGAGGAGTACGAAGAGGCGTACGCCGCCCTGTTCCGCCGCCTGGACCTGGTCTCCGCCCGCCTCGCGGACCGCCGCTACCTGGTCGGCGACACCATCACCGAGGCCGACATCCGCCTTTTCACCACCCTGGTCCGCTTCGACGCCGTCTACCACGGCCACTTCAAGTGCAACCGTACGAAGCTGACCGAGGAACCCGTCCTGTGGGCGTACGCCCGCGACCTCTACCAGACGCCGGGATTCGGCGACACGGTCGACTTCGACCACATCAAGCGGCACTACTACCACGTGCACACCGGCATCAACCCGACGGGCATCGTCCCCGTCGGACCCGACCTCTCCGGCTGGACCACCCCGCACCACCGCGAACAGCTCGGCGGGCGGCCGTTCGGAGACGGCACACCCCCTGCGGCAACCTTCTGAGTCCCGGCGGCGACAAGAGGGTGTCCGGCCGTACCGGGCCGGGCCCCTCCCGACCGAGCGAAGGAACCACCTCACGTGAGCAGCAGCAGAGGACGACACCGCAGGACGCGTACGCTCCAGGCCGCCGTGGCCGTCGCCGTCACCGCCGGCCTCGCGGGCGTCTGGCTGACCAGCACTCCGGACGACGCGCGCGCCGCCGCCGGCACGGTCGTCGTCTCCACCACGCCGGAGCTGGAGAAGGCGTTCGCCGACGCCGGACCCGGCACCACCATCCAGCTGCGCGGCGGCACCTACCGCCCGGTCAAGAGCCTCAAGAGCCAGGCGAACGGCACCGCGCGGAGCCGGATCACCGTCACCGCCCACCGGGCGGAGAAGGCCGTGATCGACGGATCCGGACTGCCCGCGGGCGACTGGCTGGTCGCGATCGGCGGCGACCACTGGACCCTGTCCGGCCTGACCTTCCGCAACTCCCGCGCGCACGGTGTCGTCGTCACCTCGTCCGTCGGCGGGATCTTCCGCAACCTCACCACGCACGGCAACGGCGACTCCGGCTTCACGCTGCGCGGCGAGGGGACCACGGACAACCTCATCGAGAACCTCGACTCCTACGGCAACTACGACGCGAAGAACCACGGCCAGAACGCCGACGGCCTCGCGATCAAGTTCGGCTCGGGCACCGGCAACCGGGTCGTCGGCGCACGGCTCTACAACAACGCCGACGACGGCGTGGACCTGTGGCAGTGGGCGAGCCCGGTCCGCATCGAGCACAGCTGGGCGTACGGGAACGGCGTGAACCGCTGGAAGGACCCGGCCTTCGAAGGCAACGGCAACGGCTTCAAGCTCGGCGGCGGCGGCGCGAGCGCCGCGCACGTCCTCACCGGCAACGCCGCCTGGGACAACGAGAAGCACGGCTTCACGGACAACAGCAATCCCGGAGCCCTGCGGTTGCACCGCAACACCGCCTACGCCAACGACGCCTCCGGCTACTACATCGCCTCCTCGCCCTCCCGCCTCTCCCGCAACTACGCGCTCGACAACGCCTCCGGAGCGGCGAAGCTCGGCAAGCGCGTGGTGTCGGCCGCCAACACCTGGGACGCGGACGCCGCACCGGTCGTCGGCCCGGTCGACACCGACCCGGCCACGGCGTACGGGCCGCGGAGGGCGGACGGCTCGCTGCCGAGGACGGACTTCCTGGCGACCGGCACACCGGACATCGGCGCGGGAATGCCGTAACCGCCGCACGAACGGGTCCCGGGGCCGGTGGCCGGCCGCCCCGGTGCCGGCGCATAGGATCCGGCGTTCAGGCCGTATCGGCGCGTACGACGGAGGGGTTTGCGGCATGGCCGACGACGCATCGGCGCAGTTCCACGAGTTCTTCGACCGTCACTACGCCGAACTGTCCCGCCTGGCCTTCCTCCTGACGGGCGAAGCGGACGCGGCCGACGACCTGGCCGCCGACGCCCTCGTCGCGCTCTGGGACCGCTGGGACCGGGTGTGCGCCGCGGAGCACCCGGTGGCGTACGCCCGCGGAGTCGTCGCCAACATGGCCCGCAGCCGCGTCCGCGGAGCCGTGCGCGAGCGCCGCCGCGTCGCGCTGTTCTGGTCCCGGCGCCCCGAGCGCACGGACGGCCCGGACGTGGCGGCCGTGCTCGACGTCCGGCAGGCGCTGCGAAGACTGCCCTTCCGCAAGCGGGCGTGTGTCGTGCTGCGGCACGCGCTCGACCTGTCGGAGAAGGACACCGCTCTGGCACTCGGCATATCGGTCGGCACGGTGAAGAGCCAGACCTCCAAGGGGATGGCGGAACTCGAACGGCTCCTGGGCGACCGGACCGGCCTCGAAACCGCGGGAAGTGGACGACGATGAGCGACGTGCGCAGGCGACTGGAAGAAGCCGCCCGGTCACACCGCCCCGACCGGGCGCGCATACTGGCCCGGGTCGAGCGGGCGCGCGACCTCGGCGCGGCGCGGCGGAGCCCGGCCGCTCGCCGCCCCCGCACCGCCTGGCCGCGCGTGGCGCTCGCGGCGGTCGCCGCCGCCGCGGCGTGCGTGTTCGGCGGAGTCGCCGTCACCTCACTCGTGCGGCAGGACGCGTCCACCGGGCGGGAGGTGTCCACCGGAGCCCTGCCGGAGACCTCCGCCGCCCCGCCCGTGACCGGCCACGGCCGGCCGCCGCTGCCGGGCGACGGCCGTACCGCGGACGGCCCGCTGTGGGCGGACGGTTCCGTCATTCCGGACGACAACGTCCACTGGGCCCAGAGCAACGTCACGCTCAAGACCGGGGAGCCGCTCACCGCGCTCACCGTGGAGCTGTTCGTGGCGCGCACGGAGCGGGTGCGGAGCACCGGACGTTGGGAGACGCGGCCCGCGGCGGACTTCGACCTCTCGGTGTACGAACGCGACGGCATGCTGGTCTACCGCTGGACGCTCAGGGCCGGACGTACCGTGCCGGCCGGGACGCACGTCTTCGCCGGACAGTACGACCACGCCTCCGGCGGCCGCGACGCCGGCGCGGACGTCTACCGGGCCACGGCGACCGCGGCGAGCGGCACGTACGAGGTCCACGGAGACTTCGCCCGCACCCCGTGAGCCGCCCCGTCGGTCCCTCGGCTCGGGCAGCGGCCCTGCGCCCGGTCCCTCGGCTCGGGGCAACAGTCCCACCTCGGCCCGCGCGCGGCTCAGGGCAGCAACCCCGCCCGGCGGGCCGCCACCACCGCCTCCAGCCGCGTGTGCGCCCCCAGCTTCCGCATCGCGGACCGCAGATACCCCTTCACCGTCTCGGGCCGCAGCCCCAGCCGCTCCGCCGCCGCCGCGTTCGTCGCGCCCGCCGCGACACACGCCACCACGTCCACCTCGCGCGGCGCGAGACCGACCTCCCGGGCCGCGGGCGCCTTGGCCCCCGACGCCGAGGCCAGCCGTCCGCACACGGCCAGGAGTTCGGCGCGCAGCGCCGGGTCGACGATCCTCGGGAGCAGAGCACGCAGTTCGCGGTGGGCCTCGCGCACGTCCTCCCAGGCTCCGGGCACCGTGTCCGGATCACTGACCCGCCCCCGGCTTGCCGCCAGCAGCTGCCGCGCCTCGTCCCGCACCGCCAGCGACTGCTCCACATCCCGGGCCGCCGCCACCACCGCGTCGAACGTCCGGTCGCCGAGCGTGACCGGCGTGCGCAGGGCCCCGTACAGCACGCCCCGCACCGCACGCCGTACGACGACGGGGACCGCGACGACCGAGCGCAGCCCCTCCGCGGCCACCGCCGCGTCGTACTCGTGGCTGATGTGGCGCGAGGAGGCGTAGTCCGTCACCGCGCAGGGCCGGGACAGTGCGATGGCCTTGCCGCCCAGGCCGCTGCCGGCGGAGACGACCAGGCCGCGCAGTGCGCTGGTCTGCGCTCCGTTCAGCTCGGCGATCCGTGCGTGGCGCGCGTCGGACAACAGGCCGCCGAACACCACGGGGAGCCCGCTCGTGCGGCGCAGCCTCAACAGCGCTGCCTGCATCTCGACCGCATCGACCGATTCCGCCACTCCGACGCCCCTCCACCCGTCCCGTTCTCCCCCGGGCGGGGGAGTGGACCACCCCCGTCCGGGGGTGGTGAGACCTGGGTCACTGTTTACATGATGTTAAGCGACCGGTCCGTAATGAGGAGGGCACATGTCGGCAACCAGCGCGACCGAGACGTTCCGGGCCGCCCGGGACTTCCTGCTGGAGCACCGCGAGGACTACGAGAGGGCGTACGCGGGCTTCCGCTGGCCCCGGGCGGACCACTTCAACTGGGCGCTGGACTGGTTCGACGTCATCGCGGAGAACAACCACCGCACCGCCCTGCACATCGTGGAGGAGGACGGCCGGCGCACCGAGGTGTCCTTCGCGGCGATGTCCGAACGCTCCGACCGGGCCGCCAACTGGCTGACGGAGCAGGGCGTGCGGGAGGGCGACCGCGTTCTCGTGATGCTCGGCAACCAGGTCGAGCTGTGGGAGACCGCACTCGCCGCGATGAAGCTGCGGGCCGTCGTCATCCCCGCCACCCCGCTGCTCGGCCCCGCAGACCTGCGCGACCGGGTCGAGCGCGGCCGCGTGCGTCATGTCCTGGTGCGGGACGTGGACACCGCGAAGTTCGACGAGGTCCCCGGGGACTACACGCGGATCGCGGTCGGCGAGGAGGTGACGGGCTGGCTGCCGTACGCGGGAGCGGCCGAGGCGCCCGCCGCCTTCACGCCCGGCCGGGAGACGGACGCGGACGAGCCGCTGATGCTCTACTTCACCTCCGGCACCACCGCGAGCCCGAAGCTGGTCGAGCACACCCATGTGTCCTACCCCGTGGGCCACTTGTCGACGATGTACTGGATCGGGCTCAAGCCGGGCGACGTCCACCTGAACATCTCCTCGCCGGGCTGGGCCAAGCACGCCTGGTCGAACCTCTTCGCCCCGTGGACCGCCGAGGCCACCGTCTTCATCTTCAACTACACCCGCTTCGACGCGGGCCGGCTGATGGCCGAGATGGACCGCTCGGGCGTCACGAGTTTCTGCGCCCCGCCCACCGTCTGGCGGATGCTCATCCAGGCGGACCTGAGCCAGTTGAAAGCCCCGCCGCGGGAGGTCGTCGCGGCCGGGGAGCCGCTGAACCCGGAGGTCATCGAGACGGTCCGGCGGGAGTGGGGCGTCACCATCCGGGACGGCTTCGGCCAGACGGAGACCGCCGTCCAGGTCGCCAACACTCCCGGGCAGCTCCTCAAGACCGGCTCCATGGGCCGCCCGAGCCCCGGGTTCGCCGTCGAACTGCTCGATCCGGTCACCGGCCGTCCCGGGGCGGCCGAGGGCGAGATCTCCCTCGATCTGGCCGACCGCCCCATCGGCCTGATGACCGGCTACCACGGCGACCCGGACCGCACCGCCGAGGCGATGGCCGGCGGCTACTACCGCACCGGGGACATCGGCGCGCGCGACGAGGACGGCTACATCACGTACGTGGGCCGCGCCGACGACGTGTTCAAGGCGTCCGACTACAAGATCTCGCCGTTCGAGCTGGAGAGCGCCCTGCTGGAGCACGAGGCGGTCGCCGAGGCCGCCGTCGTGCCCGCACCCGACCCGCTCCGCCTCGCCGTCCCGAAGGCGTACGTGGTGCTGGCGGAGGGCTGGGAGCCGGGGCCGGACACCGCGAAAATCCTCTTCGCGCACTCCCGGGCTGTTCTCGCCCCGTACAAACGCGTTCGCAGGCTGGAGTTCGCGGAACTGCCCAAGACCGTCTCGGGCAAGATCCGCCGCATCGAACTCCGCGAACGCACCGCCCAGGGCGGCGGCACCGAGTTCGACGAGGGGGATCTGAAGTGAGCGAGCTGTCCTACGCGCACGGCACCGGCGACACCGCACTGCTCGGCGACACCATCGGCCGCAACCTCGACCGGGCGGTCGCCGCGCACGGCGACCGCGAGGCACTGGTCGACGTGGTGTCGGGCCGGCGCTGGACGTACGCCGAATTCGGCGCGGACGTCGAGGTGGTGGCCCGCGCACTGATGGCGTCGGGGGTGGCGAAGGGCGACCGGGTCGGCATCTGGGCGGTCAACTGCCCCGAGTGGGTGCTCGTCCAGTACGCCACGGCCCGTATCGGCGCGGTCATGGTCACCATCAACCCCGCCTACCGTGCCCACGAGGTGGAGTTCGTCCTGAAGCAGGCAGGCATCTCCCTGCTCGTCGCCTCCCTCTCCCACCGCACCAGCGACTACCGGGCCCTCGTCGACCAGGTCCGCGCCGCCTGCCGGGACCTGCGAGCCGTCCACTACATCGCAGACCCCTCCTGGGACGAGCTGACCGCCGCCGCGCCCGCCGTCACCCGGGAGCAACTGGCCGCCCGCGAGGCGGAGCTGTCCTGCGACGACCCGATCAACATCCAGTACACCTCGGGCACCACGGGCTTCCCCAAGGGGGCGACGCTCTCCCACCACAACATCCTGAACAACGGGTATTTCGTGGGGGAGACGATCGCCTACACCCCGCAGGACCGGGTCTGCCTCCCGGTGCCCTTCTACCACTGCTTCGGCATGGTGATGGGCAACCTCGCCAGCACCTCCCACGGCGCCTGCATCGTGATCCCGGGCCCGTCCTTCGAGCCCGGGGCCGTACTGGCCGCCGTCGAGCGGGAGCGCTGCACCTCGCTGTACGGCGTGCCCACCATGTTCATCGCCGAGCTGAACCTGCCGGACTTCGCCGCGTACGACCTCTCCTCGCTGCGCACCGGAATCATGGCCGGTTCTCCCTGTCCGGCCGAGGTGATGAAGCGGGTCGTCGCCGAGATGCACATGGCCGAGGTGTCCATCTGCTACGGCATGACGGAGACGTCCCCCGTCTCCACCCAGACCCGCCGCGACGACGACCTGGAGCGTCGCACCGGCACGGTCGGCCGTGTGCTGCCGCACATCGAGGTCAAGGTCGTCGACCCGGTCACCGGGGTCACGCTGCCGCGCGGCGACGCGGGCGAACTGCGCACGCGGGGCTACAGCGTGATGCTCGGCTACTGGGACCAGCCCGACCGCACCGCCGAGGTCGTCGACACCGGGCGCTGGATGCACACGGGGGACCTCGCGGTGATGCGCGAGGACGGCTATGTCCAGGTCGTCGGCCGGATCAAGGACATGATCATCCGGGGTGGCGAGAACGTGTACCCGCGGGAGATCGAGGAGTTCCTGTACGGCCACCCGAAGATCGCCGACGTCCAGGTGGTCGGGGTGCCGGACGAGCGCTACGGCGAGGAGATCCTGGCCTGCGTCATCCCCCGGGACCCGGCCGAACCGCCCACCCTGGAGGAACTCGCCGCCTACTGCCGGGAGCGGCTCGCACACTACAAGATCCCGCGCAGGCTGCGGATTCTGGAGACCTTCCCGATGACGGTGAGCGGAAAGGTCCGAAAGATCGAACTCCGCGAGGCGTACACGGACTGAACGGGGCCCGGGCGCCGGGTCCCGCAGGGGCGGGCCCGGCACCCGAACGCAAGGGCCGGGTCAGGCGGCCTCGATGATGTCGGGGCCGCCCCGGGTCGCCGCCGCCCACTCGATGAGCAGCACCTCGTACGTCGCCGCCTCCACCTCCGACCAGTCCTGTCCGGAGGCGTCGACGAGTGCGCGGATGGCCTCGTTGGCCTGCTCGGCGGCGGGAGCGGGGCGGTCTGCGGGGAGGGAGCTGTCCGGGAGTAAAGCCATGCGCATAGCTTACGTGCCACCACTGACAGCCACGGCTTCCGAAGCTCCGGAGGTCACCGAACTGTCCGGAACGCGGGGGGCTTTCGTGGATCCCGCGTCATCTGGCGACCGGGCGCCCGAGGGCGAGGGCGAGGGCCGGGCGTCCGGGGGCCGGACGCCTGACGACCGGACAGCCGACGGCCGGGGGTTCGGCGTCCGGACGGCGGACGTCAGTTCGCGGCGCATGCAGACCCGGGGCCAGCGGGCGAGGCCGTGCTGGGCCTCCTCGGCACGGATCGCACGCAGCCCGTCGGTGAGCTCGCCCTCGGTCAGGATCCGGAAGCCGATACGCGTGTAGTACGGGGCGTTCCACGGCACATCGGTGAAGGTGGTCAGGGTGAGTGCCGCCATGCCCCCACCGGAGGCCAGGACGGCCAGGTGGGCGATCAGGTCCCGGCCGATGCCCCGGCGGGCGGCGCTCGGGTCGACCGACACCTGCTCGATGTGGAGGGCGTCGTCGACGGGATCGGCGATCACATAGCCGAGCGGCCGGTCCCCGGTGGCGGAGAGGGGGTCGGCCGCCACCCAGCAACGTCCTGCCTGCCGGTAGCTTTCCAGCAGGTCGAGCGGGGGCGGATCGTCGTCGGCCACGAAGGCCATGCCCAGGGTTCGGAACGGTTCCCCTGCGGCGCGCTCGATGTCCTGGAGTAGCGGGAGATCCGAGCGTCTGGCGGAGCGGATACGCATGTGCTCAGTGTGCCGCGCCGGACGGCGCGGCGGTACGCGGTGGCCGGATAACGGGTGTGCGTACGCACTCCGTGGAGCGCATCGGCCGCCAGGTCGGCTTCGGCTCACCCACCGCCTTCCGGGACCGCTTCGAACGCACCGCCGGCGTCGGTCCGCAGACCTGCCGGCGCACGTTCGGCTGAACCAGCGGCCCGGGCCCGCCGGCGGGCCCCGGACCCGCCCGCGACGCCCGGGGCCTCTCGCGGACCGTCCGTCGGTCCAGGAGCACGCCCGTCACCGACCGAGCCCGCTCCGGGCCCGCCGGGCGGGGCGCGGTCTCAGGCGCCCGTGCTGACCAGTTCGTCGGCAGGGCCGTTGACCGGCTGCGCGGTTCCGGTGAGTTCCATGACGAACAGCGGGAGCCCGACGCCGTCCGCGCCGGCCCGCGCGTCGGGGGCGTATCCGGCGAGGGAGAAGAACACCCCGGTCGCCGACGCGCCCAGCGCGTTGAGCCAGAGGGTCTCGACCGCGCGCAGTGTCGTGGGCCGGGTGCTGGAGTCGACCCGCGCGATCAACCCGTCGGCCCGCAGGTCGATCCCGGCGGCCGGGCCCGCGCCGGGCCGGCCGACGTCGTGGAAGCCCAGCCAGGTCAGATACCGGCCGGCCGCGCTCACCGCGTCGTGGCCCGGCCGGATCGCCATCGGCCGGAACACCGGGCGCGGGCGCGCGGCGGTGCGCGGCAGGGGGATGTGGGCCGGGGAGTCCGGCGCGGCATCCGCCGGGCGCACCGGTATGCGCAGGATGGTCCCGCACGGGCAGCACAGCTCGGGCTGCGGCCACTGGTTCTCCCTGGCGCAGGACGTGCAGCGGACGGTGACCCACGCGTCGCTCCAGCTGCGATGGGTGACCAGGGCCGCCGGGGCGTCCCGGAGCAGCGGCGGAGCGGTGGGCGCCCCGCACGGGCAGGGGTAGGCCGGTGCGCTGTAGGCGTGGTCCCGGCCGCAGACAGGACACCGTACCGGCACGGACTCCACCATCGTCTCCCTCCGGCACGGCGTGCTGTCCACTGCGCTCCGTGCCTCCCTCGTCACGCCATCGTCCACCAGGAGCGAGGCGTTGGGGAGGGAATCGGCGTACTTCGTGCGGGCGGGGCGCCGTCCCCGCCCTTGACGGAGGTCGTCCCACGTTTTAGATTGCTTCCGTATAGCAGAACTGAATTTCCGTAATACGGAATTGGTGCTCTCAGGTGGCGCGACAGAGCCCGACTCCACCAATCCCGAGCAGGAGCACTCAATGCCTCGTATGACCGCTGCCCGAGCGGCAGTTGAGATCCTCAAGCGCGAAGGCGTCAGCAACGCGTTCGGTGTGCCGGGTGCGGCGATCAACCCCTTCTACGCGGCCCTCAAGGCATCCGGCGAGGTGCGGCACACCCTGGCCCGCCACGTCGAGGGCGCCTCCCACATGGCCGAGGGCTACACCCGGGCCGCGGCCGGCAACATCGGGGTCTGCATCGGCACGTCGGGTCCGGCGGGCACCGACATGATCACCGGCCTGTACTCCGCCATCGCCGACTCCATCCCGATCCTGTGCATCACCGGCCAGGCCCCGACCGCCGTCCTCCACAAGGAGGACTTCCAGGCCGTCGACATCGCGTCGATCGCCAAGCCGGTCACCAAGGCGGCGACGACCGTCCTGGAGGCCGCGCAGGTGCCCGGCGTCTTCCAGCAGGCGTTCCACCTCATGCGCACCGGCCGCCCCGGCCCGGTCCTCATCGACCTGCCGATCGACGTCCAGCTCACCGAGATCGAGTTCGACCCGGAGCTGTACGAGCCCCTCCCGGTGCACAAGCCCGCGGCCTCCCGCAAGCAGATCGAGCGGGCCGTCCAGATGCTGAACGCCTCGGAGCGCCCGGTGCTCGTCGCGGGCGGCGGCATCATCAACGCCGACGCCTCCGAACTCCTCGTGGAGTTCGCCGAGCTGACCGGTGTCCCGGTCGTCCCGACCCTGATGGGCTGGGGCATCCTCCCCGACGACCACGAGCTGAACGCCGGCATGGTGGGCCTGCAGACCTCGCACCGCTACGGCAACGCGAACTTCCTGGAGTCCGACTTCGTCCTCGGCATCGGCAATCGCTGGGCCAACCGCCACACCGGCAAGCTGGACGTCTACACCCGGGGCCGCACCTTCGTCCACGTGGACATCGAGCCCACCCAGCTCGGCAAGATCTTCGCCCCCGACCTCGGCATCGCCTCCGATGCCAAGGCCGCGCTGGAGCTCTTCGTCGAGGTGGCGCGCGAGCTGAAGGCCGCGGGCGAGCTGAAGGACCGCTCGGCCTGGGCCGCGTCCACCCAGGAGCGCAAGGCGACCCTCCAGCGCCGCACCCACTTCGACAACGTGCCGCTCAAGCCGCAGCGGGTGTACGAGGAGATGAACCGGGCGTTCGGCCCCGAGACTCGCTACGTCACCACGATCGGGCTCTCCCAGATCGCCGGCGCGCAGATGCTGCACGTCTTCAAGCCGCGCCACTGGATCAACTGCGGCCAGGCGGGCCCCCTCGGCTGGACGATCCCGGCCGCGCTGGGCGTCGCCACCGCCGACCCGGAGGGCACGGTCGTCGCCCTCTCCGGCGACTACGACTTCCAGTTCATGCTGGAGGAGCTGGCCGTCGGCGCGCAGCACCGCATCCCGTACGTCCACGTCCTGGTGAACAACTCCTACCTGGGGCTCATCCGCCAGGCGCAGCGCAACTTCGACATCGACTTCCAGGTCAACCTGGAGTTCGAGAACCTCAACTCCCCGGAGCTGGGCGTCTACGGCGTCGACCACGTCAAGGTCGTCGAGGGCCTCGGCTGCAAGGCGATCCGGGTCACCGAGCCGGACCAGCTGCTGCCGGCCTTCGAGGAGGCGAAGAAGCTCGCCGCGGAGTTCCGGGTGCCGGTGGTCGTCGAGGCGATCCTGGAGCGGGTCACCAACATCGCGATGAGCGGCACGGACATCGCGTCCGTCAACGAGTTCGAGGACATCGCCACGGACCCGTCCCACGCGCCCACCGCGATCCGTCCCCTGACGGTGTCCTGACGGGCCCGTAGCCGACGAGGGCCCCCGCCCGGGAGCGAACTTCCCGGGCGGGGGCCCTCGCCGTGCCCCGGTGTTTCCGGCCCGCCCCGGCGTGCCCCCTTCCGGCACCGGTCATTCCGGCAGATCGGCGGAGAGGAAGGGAGCCAGGAGCGCGTACAACGCGTCGGGGCGGTCCAGGGGGATGATGTGGCCGCAGTCCTGGAGTTGGTGCCCGACCAGGTCGTCGGCGTAAGGGCGGAGCTGGCGTTCGAGCCCGGTGCCGATGGGGTGGGAGCCGACGGCCATGGTGGGCATCGTCAGCCGGGCCGTCGTGACGGCGTCCTGTATCTGCCGCGCGCTGGTGGGCAGGGCCCGGTAATAGGAGAACGCGCAGCGCAGGGCCTCGCTCCCGGTGTACGCGCGGAGGAAGGCCGCGCGGATGCCGTCGGGCACTCCGCGGCCGAGCGTCCCCGCGTCGAGGAACCAGTCGATGTACGGGGCCTCGTTTCCGGCCAGGACGGTCTCGGCGAGGCCGGGGACGGCGTGAAAGCCGAGCCACCACGGGGGGCCGCCGACGAGGACGTGTTCGGCTCCGGCGGCAGGCCGAGGACGGATAGGCGGACCGAGGGCGGGCAGGCGGACCGGTCCGGTCGTGCCGGAGAACGCGGAAGGGCGCGGAGTACGGGACCGTATCCGTACTCCGCGCCCTCGTTCACGGGTGACGCGAAGGTGGTGCTCGGTGACAGGGACCGCGGCGGCGGCGATCGGCACCGGGGCGGGCGTCTCCTTCAGGTCAGGAGACGGACCCCGGGTCCTTCACCACCGCACTGGCATCGCTCGACCGCCGCGGCCTCGTCGTCCCGCCCGCGCCGCGCGGCACCCCTCATCCGGGTGCGCGGTACGGGCGGGGTCCGGGGGGCCCGTATTCCCGGGCCCGGAGGGCCCGGCGGAGCCCGGCCCTGATCCGCCGGAGAGGCCCTAGTCCTCGCGCAGGGCGCGGACGGCCTCCTCGACGCGCTTGCCGTAGTCGGCGTCGGCGGCGCGGAAGTGGGCGAGGTTCTTCTCGATCACGTCGTCGCGGGTGACCTGCGAGAGACCTCCGGCGATGTTCGCGACCAGGCGGCCCCGCTCGTCCTCCGACATGAGCCGGAAGAGTTCGCCCGCCTGGAAGAAGTCGTCGTCCTTGGTGTGGGCGGGCGCCTCGTGCGTGCCCGTCCAGCCGTGGACCGCGAGCGGCGCGGAGAGTGCCGCGTCGGTCTGCGCGGGACCGGCGTACGAGTTGGGCTCGTAGTTCTTGTCGTGGCGCGAGCCGTTGCGGGTCGCGTGGACGCCGTCACGGCCGTAGTTGTCGACGACGGCGGTCCTCGGGGCGTTCACCGGCAGCTGGGTGTGGTTGACGCCCAGGCGGTAGCGGTGCGCGTCCGCGTAGGCGAACAGCCGGCCCTGGAGCATCTTGTCCGGGGACGGGCCGATGCCGGGCACGAAGTTGTTCGGCGAGAACGCGGCCTGCTCGACCTCGGCGAAGACGTTGTCCGGGTTGCGGTCCAGGACGAGGCGGCCGACCCGCTGGAGCGGGTAGTCGCCGTGCGGCCACACCTTGGTGAGGTCGAACGGGTTGAACCGGTAGTCGGCGGCCTCGGCGGCCGGCATCACCTGGACGTACAGCGTCCAGGACGGGTTGACCCCCCGCTCGATGGCCTGGAGCAGGTCCGTCTGGTGCGAGTTGGCGTCCTTGCCGACGAGCTCGGCGGCCTGCTCGGCGGAGAGGGACCGCACGCCCTGGTTGGTCTTGAAGTGGTACTTGACGAAGAACGCCTCGCCCGCGGCGTTCGTCCACTGGTAGGTGTGCGAGCCGTAACCGTTCATGTGGCGGTACGAGGCGGGGATGCCGCGGTCGCCCATCAGCCAGGTGATCTGGTGCGTCGCTTCGGGGGCGTGCGCCCAGAAGTCCCAGACGTTGTCCGGCTCCTGCTTGCCCGTGAACGGGTCGCGCTTCTGCGAGTGGATGAAGTCGGGGAACTTGATCGGGTCCTTGATGAAGAACACCGGGGTGTTGTTGCCGACCAGGTCGTAATTGCCCTCGTCCGTGTAGAACTTGAGGGCGAAGCCGCGCGGGTCGCGGACGGCGTCCGCGCCGCCGAGCGAGTCCGCGACCGTGGAGAAGCGGATGAACGTCTCGGTGCGCTTGCCCACTTCGCCGAGGAAGTCGGCGCGGGTGAAGCCGGTGACGTCGTCGGTGACCTCGAAGTAGCCGTACGCGCCGGAGCCGCGGGCGTGCACCACGCGCTCCGGGATGCGCTCACGGTTGAAGCGGGCGAGCTTCTCCAGGAGGTGCTGGTCCTGGAGGAGGATCGGTCCCCCGGCACCGGCGGTGGCGGAGTTCTGGTTGTCGGCGACCGGGGCGCCTGACTCGGTCGTGAGCACACGCTTAGCCATGTGGCGGGATGACCTTTCGTACGAGCTGCTGACGGCTTGAGGAGCGTAGATTCGCCGTGAAGTAACGTCAACAGTTTGTTGAAATCGAAGAGGATGGTTCCGGGCCGCGGCGGCGCCTGGGCGCGACAGGACAGGTGTCAGCGCCACCGCGGCCCGGAGTTCGGGGGGCCCGTCGTGCGGGCCGTGGCCCCGGGAGCGGTCCGGCGGTGGTGGCCGGTCCGCCCCGCCACGGGGCCGGGGGGAGGATCAGACCCGGGAGCCGGACAGCCGCTCGACCGAGCGCAGCAGCGCCGAGTGGTCCAGGCCGCCGTCGCCCTGGGCGCGCAGCGAGGCGACCAGTTGGGCGACCACGCCACCGACGGGCAGGGCCGCGCCGACGTTGCGGGCGGCGTCCGTGACGATGCCCATGTCCTTGTGGTGCAGATCGATGCGGAAGCCGGGCGCGAAGTCCCGCTTGAGGAAGTTGTCCTTCTTGCGGGTCAGCACGGTGGAGCCGGCCAGGCCGCCGTTGAGTACGTCCAGCGCGGCGGCGAGGTCGACGCCGGACTTCTCCAGGAAGACCACGGCCTCGGCACACGCCTGGATGTTGACCGCCACGATCAGCTGGTTGGCCGCCTTCACCGTCTGGCCGGAGCCGTGCGGGCCGCAGAGGACGATGGTCCTGCCGAGCGCCTCCAGCAGCGGCTTCGCGGCGTCGAAGTCCGCCTGCTCGCCGCCGACCATGATGGACAGGACCGCCTCGATGGCGCCGGCCTCGCCGCCGGAGACCGGCGCGTCCAGGACCCGGATGCCCTTCGCGGCCGCGTTCTCGGCGAGGTCCACGGAGGTCTGCGGGGTGATGGAGGACATGTCCACCAGCAGCGCGCCGCTCCTGGCGTTCTCCAGGATGCCGTCGGGGCCGTAGGCGATGGCCTCGACCTGCGGGGAGGCGGGCACCATCGTGATGACGACGTCCGCGTCCCGGACCGCGTCGGCGATCGAGGAGGCGCCGGTGCCGCCGGCCGCGACCAGCCGGTCGACCTTGTCCTGCTCCAGGGTGTATCCCGTGACGTCGTAACCGGCCTTGATCAGGTTCTCGGACATGGGGGAGCCCATGATGCCGAGACCGATCCACGCAACCTTGGGGAGGTTGTTGCTCATGAGGGTGCCTTCCTGAAAAACGTGTGTACGTAAGACCCGCCGGCGAGGGGGTGGCGGGCGCGGCCGGTGGTCGCTCCGGCCCGTCCGCGATCGGTCAGCGGGCCGCTCGGGCCGATGCCGGGAGCCAGCCGAAGGACTCCGCGCTGGGCCGGTCGCCCGGCTTGTACTCCAGGCCGACCCGGCCCGTGTAACCGGCGTCCTTCAGCTCGTCGAGGAGCCGCTCCAGCGGGAGCGAGCCGGTTCCCGGCGCACCGCGTCCCGGATTGTCGGCGATCTGGACGTGGCCGGTCTTCGCGGCGTACGCCTTGATCACCTGGCTGAGGTCCTCGCCGTTCATCGAGAGGTGGTAGAGGTCCAGCAGGAACGTGGCGTTCCCCAGACCCGTCGCCGCGTTGACCTTGTCGATGACCTCGATCGCGGCCGGTGCGCTGACCAGCGGGTAGAGCGGCGACTCCGGCTTGTTGAGGGTCTCGACCAGGAGGGTCGCCCCGACGCGGTCCGCCGCGCGGGCGGCCAGGACGAGGTTCTCCAGGGCGAGGGCGTCCTGCACCGCCGGGTCCACGCCTTCGACGCGGTTGCCGTACAGCGCGTTGAGCGCCGTGCAGCCGGTCGAGGCGGCGAAGTCGGCCGCCACCTCGATGTTGGCCCGGAAGCGGTCCGACTCCGTGCCGGGCACGGAGAGCGCGCCTCGGTCGGGTCCGGGCAGCTGTCCGGCGTAGAAGTTCAGCCCCACCAGCTGGGTGCCGGCGTCGTCGAGCGCCTTCTTGAGGGCGTCGAGCTCGGCCTGCGGCGGGGTGGGGGTCTCGATCCAGGGCCACCACAGCTCGACCGCCGTGAAGCCCGCCGCGGCGGCTGCCGCAGGACGCTCCAGGAGCGGGAGTTCTGTGAAGAGGATCGAAAGGTTCACATCGAAGCGCTGGTCCGGGTATCCCATGAGGATGTCGGCGCTCCTTCCGTATTGCGGAAGTTAGTTTCTGCTTAACGGAAGATTGCCCGGCGGGTGACGGGGCTGTCAAGGGGGTGCCGGAAAATTCGCCCCGGCCGGCGGTGTGCGGAAGCGGAGGCGCGGGCGCCGCGGGGCCCGCGCCGTGACCGCCGCCGTCGGGCCCCGAGCGCACCGGAGCGGTTCCGCCCGGCGGATACAGTCGTGGCCGAGCCGCGGGGGCCCGCACCCGGGCGAGGACACCATGGAGGCACAGTGCGCTTGAGGGTGGAGTTCACCACCGAGCCGTTCGATCTCGACGAGGCGCCCACCCACGCGGTGGTGGCCCGGGAGGTGATTCAGGGGGCCGGCCTGGACGCCGTCGACGTCGGCCCCTTCGGCAACACCGCGGAAGGGGGTGCGGACGAGGTCCTCACCGCCGTGGACTCCCTGCTGCGGAGGGCCCTGGCCTCCGGCGCCACCCGCGTCTCGCTCCAGGTGAACGTGATCGGGGGAGAGGCGTCGTGACCGAATCCGTCGATCGCCCCCCGGCCGCGGGCGTCGGTGCCCCTTCCGGGGCCGATGGCCCGCCGGTCGCGGCCGGCCACCCTCTCGTGTCGGCGGTGAAGCCGCTCGTCGACGCGATGGGCGCGGAGCTGCTGGTCCCCGAGGAGGCTCAGCAGGACGACGTGGTGCTGGCCTGGGAGGGCCGGGACGTCATAGCCGTGCGCCTGCCCCAGCTCTCCGACTCGCTGGACCACATCCTCGCCGCGATGGAGCGGCGGCACGGAATGCCGCTCGCCGACCTCGACCGCAAGGCCAAGCAGGGTGTCGTCCGGACGCTGGAGGCACGTGGTGCCTTCTCCGTACGGCACGGGGTGGAGACGGTGGCGAGCGCCCTGGGGGTCTCCCGGTTCACCGTGTACAACTACCTGAACCGGGAACATGCGGCCAAGGGCGAGTAGTTGGCCGAACACGCACGAAAGCCGCCGTCCGCATGCCGGGACGGCGGCTTTCTTCGTTCGCGAGATTTCAACAAAGTGTTGACGTCGTGTTGTCGAGGGCGTTAGCTATCCGCAGCCCGAACAACGCACAGCGAAAAACAGCCACGGAGGCTCCCGTGACTTCGAGCTCCACACCGGGCCTCACCCGGTTCAACACCCTGGCGGGCGGCGAGGCCACTCCCGCACTGCACGAGGTGTGTGCCAGTGCGGCCTGGGGAAGCGCCATCCTCGCCGGGCGCCCGTACGCCACCGAAGAAGCCCTGCTCTCCGCGAGCGACGCCGCCATGGCGGAGCTCACCGCGGAGGACCTGGCCGAAGCGATGGCGGGCCACCCGCCGATCGGCCGGCCGAAGCCCGGCGACCCGACCTCCTCCCGCGAGCAGCGGGGGATGGCCGGGGCCTCCGAGGAGCTCAAGACCGAGATGCTCGAACTGAACCTGGCCTACCAGGAGCGGTTCGGACATGTCTTCCTGATCTGCGCCACCGGCGCCACCGGCGAGCAGATGCGCGACGCGGTGAAGTCCCGGATCGGGAACTCGCCCGAGCAGGAGCAGGAGATCGTGCGCACCGAACTGGGCAAGATCAACCGCATCCGGCTGACCCGTCTCGTGACGGAGACCCTCGCAGAGGGCGCCCCCGCACAGGACTCTTGAGATCTAGGAGAGTGACGGTCTTGAGTACCGACACGACCGCATCGGTGTCCACCCACATCCTGGACACCAGCATCGGCCGCCCCGCCGCGTCCGTAACCGTCTCGCTCGCCGCCCGCAGCGGCGGCGACGCGCCGTACGTGACGCTCGGAGCGTCCGCGACCGATGCGGACGGGCGCTGCAAGGACCTCCCGGCACTGCCGGAGGGAACAAGCCATGTGCGTCTCGAATTCGACACCGAGGCGTATTTTTCCAAGAAGCAAGCCGAGGCGCAGCAGGACGCCCCCCGCGTAAGGGACAGCGGCGCGTTCTTCCCGGAAGTGACGATCGCGTTCGCGGTCGTCCCGGGCGAGCACTATCACGTACCGCTGCTGCTCAACCCGTTCGGCTACTCCGTTTACCGAGGGAGCTAGCACCGACATGCCCACGATTCTCGGCCAGAACCAGTACGGCAAAGCAGAGAACCGCGTCGTCAAGATCGTGCGGGACGGCGACACCCACCACATCAAGGACCTGAACGTCTCGGTCGCCCTCTCCGGCGACATGGACGACGTGCACTACTCCGGCTCCAACGCCAATGTCCTGCCGACCGACACCACCAAGAACACGGTGTTCGCGTTCGCCAAGGAGCACGGGATCGAGTCCGCCGAGCAGTTCGGCATCCACCTCGCCCGGCACTTCGTCTCCTCGCAGGAACCGATCCACCGCGCCCGGATCCGGATCGAGGAGTACAGCTGGGAGCGCATCGCGACCTCCGACGGCAACTCGAAGTTCATCGGCGCCGACGAGGTCAAGCACTCCTTCGTCCGCAAGGGCCAGGAGACCCGCGTCTCCCAGATCACCTACGACGGTGAGAGCTGGGAGGTCATCTCGGGGCTCAAGGACCTGACGGTGATGAACTCGACCAACTCCGAGTTCTGGGGCTACGTCAAGGACCGGTACACGACGCTGAAGGAGGCGTACGACCGCATCCTGGCGACGGACGTCTCCGCCCGCTGGCGCTACAACTGGACCAGCGACGAGCAGCGCATGCCGAACTGGGAGAAGTCCTACGAGCAGGCGCGCAAGCACATGCTCCACGCCTTCGCCGAGACGTACTCCCTCTCGCTCCAGCAGACCCTGTACCAGATGGGTTCGCGCATCATCAACAGCCGAAGCGAGATCGACGAGATCCGCTTCTCGCTGCCGAACAACCACCACTTCCTGGTGGACCTCGAACCGTTCGGCCTCAAGAACGACAATGAGGTCTACTTCGCGGCCGACCGTCCCTACGGTCTGATCGAGGCCACCGTGCTCCGGGACGGCGTCGAGCCGAAGATCCCGGTCGACATGACCAACCTCTGACGCGGCAATGAACCGGCCCCCGTCCGCGCGACGACGGGCGGGGGCCGGGCATCCCGGAGGGAACACCCATGGCACAGCCTGCAACGGGGCCGGCAGAAGCCCCAGGTAAAACCGCACCGGCGAGCTCCGCGGACACGGCGGTTCACCCGGTCGACGAGAAGCTTCCCCCCGCGCGGCTCGTCCCCGCCGCGCTCCAGCACATCGCCGCCATGTACGCGGGCGTCGTCACCCCTCCGCTCATCATCGGCCAGGCCGTCGGCCTGGACACCGCCGGCATGACCCGGCTCATCGCGGCGAGCCTCCTGATCGCCGGACTCGCCACCATCCTGCAGACCGTCGGTCTCGGCCGCTTCGCCGGCAACCGGCTCCCCTTCGTCAACGCCGCATCCTCCGCCGGAATCGCGCCGATGCTCGCCATCGCCGAGACCAGCGCGCCCGGGCGCCAACTCCCCGCGATCTACGGGGCGGTGCTGGTCGCCGGAGTCTTCTGCCTGACGGTCGGCCCCTTCTTCGGCAGACTGCTGCGCTTCTTCCCGCCACTCGTCACCGGCGTGGTCATCACCCTCATCGGCGTCACCCTCATGCCGGTCCCGGTCGCCTGGGCACAGGGCGGGGACGCCACCGCCGCCGACTTCGGCGCCATGAAGTACCTGGCGCTGGCCGCCTTCACGCTCGTCGTCATCCTGCTCATCCAGCGCTTCGGCCGCGGCTTCCTCAAGCAAGTGGCCCTGCTCATGGGTATGTTCGTCGGAACGCTGGCCGCGATCCCGTTCGGACTCGCCGACTTCTCCGCGCTGAAGTCCGCACCGCTCGCCGCCCTGCCGACCCCCTTCGCCTTCGGCGCGCCGGAGTTCCACCCCGCCGCCGTCCTCTCCCTCTGCATCGTCATGCTCGTCCTGATGACGGAGTCATCGGCCGGCATGATCGCCCTCGGGGAGATCTGCGACCGCCGCACCGACGGCCGTACGATCACCCGGGGCCTGCGCACGGACGGCATCGCCACCCTCCTCGGCCCGGTCTTCGGCGGTTTCCCCACCAGCGCCTTCGCCCAGAACGTCGGCGTCGTCTCGCTGACCCGCGTACGCAGCCGGTACGTCGTCGCGGCGGCGGGCGGCGCCCTGCTGGTCCTCGGCGCCTTCCCGGTGCTCGGCGCGGTCGTCTCGCTCGTCCCGATGCCCGTCCTCGGCGGCGCCGGCATCGTCCTCTTCGGCTCCATCGCGGTCAGCGGCATCCGTACGCTCTCCGAGGCGGGCCTCGATGACAGCTCCAACATCATCCTGGTGGCCGTCGCGCTCGGCGCGGGCATCATCCCGCTCGCCGCGCCCACCTTCTACGCCGGATTCCCGGCCTGGGCGCAGACCGTCCTCGGCTCCGGGATCAGCGCGGGAGCACTGGTCGCGGTCGTGCTCAACCTGTTCTTCCACCATCTCGGCACCCACGGCCGCACCGCTGTGGCACTCAAATCCTCCTAGGGTCCTGCCGTGCCCATATCGCCACAGAAAGCGGAAGGAAGCACCATGGCAGCTTCGGCGGACCCTCAGCGCATCATCATCGAGAACTGTTCGATCGCCACCGTCGACGCCCAGGACACGGAGTACGCGTCCGGGTACATCGTCGTGGCGGGCAACCGCATCGAGTCCGTCGGCGCCGGCCAGGCTCCGCAGGGCCTCGCCGGAGTCGTGCGGCGGATCGACGGCACCGGGCACCTCGCGACGCCCGGCCTGGTCAACACCCACCACCACTTCTACCAGTGGATCACCCGGGGCCTGGCCACCGACCACAACCTCTTCAACTGGCTGGTCGCCCTCTACCCGACCTGGGCGCGCATCGACGAGCCGATGGCCCGCGCCGCGGCGCAGGGCTCGCTCGCCATGATGGCCCGCGGCGGCGTCACCACCGCCATGGACCACCACTACGTCTTCCCGAAGGACTCCGGCGACCTCTCCGGCGCGATCATCGGCGCCGCCCGCGACATGGGCGTACGTTTCACCCTCGCCCGGGGCTCCATGGACCGCAGCGAGAAGGACGGCGGCCTGCCCCCGGACTTCGCCGTCGAGACCCTCGAAGGCGCGCTCGCCGCCACCGAGGCCACGATCGACGCCCACCACGACGCCTCCTTCGACGCCATGACCCAGGTCGCCGTCGCACCCTGCTCCCCGTTCTCGGTCTCCACCGAACTGATGCGGCAGGGAGCCGCACTGGCCCGCCGCAAGGGCGTACGGCTGCACACCCACGGCTCGGAGACCGTCGAGGAGGAGCAGTTCTGCAAGGAACTGTTCGGGATGGGCCCGACGGACTACTTCGAGTCGACCGGCTGGCTCGGCGACGACGTGTGGATGGCCCACTGCGTCCACATGAACGACTCCGACATCGCCGCCTTCGCCCGTACGGGAACCGGCGTCGCCCACTGCCCCTCCTCCAACGCCCGTCTCGCCGCCGGGATCGCCCGGGTCCCCGACATGCTCGCCGCCGGCGTGCCGGTCGGCCTCGGCGTGGACGGCACCGCCTCCAACGAGTCCGGTGAACTCCACACCGAACTGCGCAACGCCCTGCTCATCAACCGCCTCGGCGCCCACCGCGAGGCCGCCCTGAACGCCCGTCAGGCCCTGCGCCTCGGGACCCACGGCGGGGCCCGAGTGCTGGGCCGCGCCGACCAGATCGGCTCCCTTGAGGCCGGCAAGCTCGCCGACCTCGTCCTGTGGAAGCTGGACACCCTGGCCCACTCCTCGATCGCCGATCCGGTGACCGCGCTCGTCTTCGGCGCGGCCGCCCCGGTGACCCTCTCCCTCGTCGACGGCAAACCGGTCGTCGAGGGCAACCACCTCACCACGGTGGACGAGGACGCCATCGCCCGCGTCACCCGCGACGAGGCCCGCCGCCTCGCGCAGATCGCCGCCGGGGCCTGACCCCCGGCGGTATCCCCGACCGGCCGGTCGAGGGGGACGGCCCGAGACCGGCCGCCGTGGACCCGAGCGGGGTCCACGGCAGCCGGTCCGGGGGGGGGGGGGGCCGCGCCGCCGCCCCCCCCCCCCCCCGCGGGGGCACCGGCCCCCCCCCCCCCCCCGCCCGGGCCCCCCCCCCCCCCCCCCCCCCCCCCCGCCGGACCGGTGATGAACGCTGCCCGCACACACCCCGGTGCGTGCCCCCCCGCACCCCCCTCTGCACGACCTGCACCACCTGAGAGAGCCGCAAGCACCGCCGCACCACTTACGCATCACCTCCCTGACACCCGCGTCGCCGACGACGCGTAACCGACCGGAGGAACCGCCGTGGCCGCTAAGCCCAGGTTTCGCAAAGACGCAGACCCAGCCACCCTCGACGCGACGGCCGACACCGCCGCGGACGGGGGAGACGACCGGAAGCACCCGGTCGACGAGACCCTGCCCCCACTGAAGATGTTCACCAGCGGCCTGCAGCACGTGGCCGCCATGTACGCGGGCGTGGTGGCTCCGCCGCTCATCGTGGGTCCGGCCGTCGGCCTCACCGCCAAGGAGACCGCCTTCCTGATGGGGGCGAGTCTGTTCACCGCGGGGATAGCCACCCTGCTCCAGACCATCGGCTTCTGGAAGGTCGGCGCCCGGCTGCCCTTCGTCAACGGCGTCTCCTTCGCCGGCGTGGCCCCGATGATCGCGATAGGCAAGGACCGGGGGCACGACGGGATCGCCGTCATCTTCGGCGCGATCATCGTGGCGAGCATCCTCGGCTTCGTCCTCGCCCCCTACTTCTGCAAGCTGGTCCGCTTCTTCCCGCCGGTCGTCACGGGCACCGTGATCACCCTGATCGGCGTCTCCCTGCTCCCGGTCGCCTTCAACTGGTCCCAGGGCGGCAACGCCTCGGCCGACGACTACGGTTCGATGACCAACATCACCATGGCCGCCGTGACCCTGGTGATCGTGCTGGCCCTGCGCAAGCTGCTGCGCGGCTTCCTCCAGCAGATCGCGATCCTCCTCGGCCTGGTCATCGGCACCCTGATCGCCATCCCGGCCGGCATCACCGACTTCGGCGCCATCAAGGACGCCGACGTGGTCGGCTTCCCGACGCCGTTCGCCTTCGGCGCCCCGCAGTTCGAGATCGCCGCCATCATCTCGATGTGCATCGTGATGCTGGTCTGCATGACCGAGTCCACCGCGGACATGCTGGCCCTGGGCAAGATCGTCGGCCGCCCGGCCGACGAGAAGGTGATCGAGGGGGGTCTGCGCGCCGACACCCTCGGCAGCGCCATCAGCCCGTTCTTCAACGGTTTCATGTGCAGCGCCTTCGCCCAGAACGTCGGTCTCGTCGCCATGACGAAGATCCGCAGCCGCTATGTCGTCGCGGTGGGCGGGGTGATCCTGATCGTCCTCGGCCTCGTACCGGTCGCCGCCTCGGTCATCGCGCTCGTACCGCTGCCGGTGCTCGGCGGGGCGGGCATCGTCCTGTTCGGCACGGTCGCGGCGAGCGGCATCCAGACCCTGGCCACCGCCGCCCTGGAGAAGGGCGAGAACGCCCTGATCGTGGCGGCGGCCGTCGGCATCGGCCTGATCCCGATCGCCGCGCCGCGGTTCTACCACGCCTTCCCCGAGGACCTGCTGGTCGTCCTCGACTCGGGTATCTCCACCGGCTGTGTGGTGGCGATCGTGCTGAACCTCGCCTTCAACCACTTCGGCCGCAAGCCCGACGCGGCGGACGAGGAGCAGGCGCCGGGCGAGCACGTCGTGCCGGCGGCCGCGGGGGTGGGCGTCCACTGACGGACAACGCGCACCCCGGTGAAGCCCCGTGCCCCCGCACGGGGCTTCGGCCACCCCGGGCGGGGGCCCCGTCGGCCCGGCAGGCGTCCCCGCGGGCCTCCACCGCGACGGTTCTCCGGCCGCGGACTCCGCGCTTCACCCGCCCAGCCCGCCGGCCGGGCCCCTGGGAGCCGGCCGGCGCCCGTCGGCTGTAGCGTCAGGGGCATGGAAGATCAGTCTGTTGTGGATGTCGGCGATGTGCGCCTCGCGTACCGGACCTGGGGTGATGCGTTCGGCTCGCCCGTCGTGCTGCTGCACGGTCTCGGTGGTTCGGCCGCGAACTGGGAGGCGGCCGGCGCCCTGCTCGGCCAGGAGTGGCGGGTCTTCGCCCTGGACCTGCGCGGCCACGGTGAGAGCGACTGGCCCGACGACTACGGCCTGGACCTGATGGCCGAGGACGTCGTGGGCTTCCTCGACGAACTGGAGCTGGACCGGGTCGGCCTCGTCGGCCACGGCATGGGCGGCGTCGTCGCCCGGCTGCTGGCACAGGAGCACTCCGACCGGGTGGAGCGGCTGGTGCTGGTGGAGGCCCCGGCCCCGTTCCCCGGTGACCCGGGTCCGGCGGGGCGGGCCGAGGGTCCGGTGGACTACGACGAGAACGCGGTGCCCGCCGTACGGGACCAGCTCGCCGATCCCGGCCCGGACGCCGACGAGGGCCTCGGTGACATCGTGGCCCCGACACTGGTCATCACCGGGGGACCGGAGAGCCCGATGGAGCAGCACCGGCAGCCCGACGTGGCCTCCCTGATCCCGGACTGCCGGCTGATCACGGTCCCCGGCGGCCACCGGATGCACGAGACGCGGGCGGACCAGGTGGCCGCGCACATCACGGAGTTCTTCACCAGTTGAGGAACGTCGCCGACCGGGGGAGTCCCCGCCGCGGGCGGGCGGCGCGGGCGCGGTCCCGCGGCCGGCCCCCGGGCGCGAAGGAGGGCGGCGCGTCCCCGGCCCCCGCGCCCGCCGCTCGGCAGACCCGCCTCAGCCGCCCGGCCGCCAGTCGGGACGGCGGCCGCTGAGGGCGATGACCCGGTCCAGCGGCGGGGCGTCGTCGGGCACCGGGACCGGCGGGCCGAAGAGGCCGCTCGCCTCCTCGCCGTCGGGGCTGTCCTCCGCCGGGGCGAGCAGGGCCTCGCAGCACCGCAGCTCGGCCTCGCCCGCCGCGTACGGCTGCCCGGTCGACCGCGCCAGGTCCCAGCCGTGCACGACGAGTTCGTTCAGCGCGACGGCCCCGGCCACGTCGCCGGGCAGCTCGACCCCGCCCGCCCGGGTCATGCCGGTCCAGGCGGCGGGGGAGCGCCAGGCCGCCGCCATCTCCTCCAGCCGCCGGGGCAGCATCCGGCGCCAGTCGTCGTCCAGGACGGGGAGGGCGGAGTCCGGCGCGAGTGCGGTGCTCGCCCCGAGGTCCTTGCGGGCGGCGTCGCGGAAGGCGGCGGCCAGCCCGGCGAGATGGCCGAGCAGCTCCCGTACGGCGTAGTCGGGGCAGGGTGTGGGGCGCTCCAGCCCGCTGTCGTCGACCGCACCGAGCAGTTCGGCGATCCGCCGGGCGGCCGGCTCCAGGTCGGGTAGGCCCGCGGCGTCGGACGTGGTGGTCTCCTGTGCATCCATACAGGGAAGACCCCTCCAGCGCCGGAAACTCATCGGCCGACCGTACGCCCGGACCGCCGCGGTCCCGGACGGGGGCGCAACCCGGCATATAGCGGAAGGTTCCCCGCCGGACTCTTGTCGGAAGCCCCCGCGCCATGTCATACAGGTCTGGACCATTGCTGTCCGGATGGAAGGCACCCCCGTGCAACGCCCCCACATGTCTGCCGCGTTGGCCTGTTCCGCCGCTCTGCTCCTCGCCGCCCTCGCCGCCTGCGGCGGCACCGCCGACGCCGACACGCAACGCCCCAGCACCCCCGAGGGCGTGACCGCGCAGGCCAGCAGCTCCACCTCGGTGCACGTCATGTGGAAACCCGCCTCCGACAACAAGGCGATCGCGGGCTACGAGGTCTACCGGGAGGAGACCAAGGTCCGCTCCGTTCCGGCGACGAAGCACATGATCGACGTCGACGGGCTGGCGGCCTCCACGGACTACACCTTCACGGTCCGCTCCAAGGACGCCGCCGGAAACCTCTCCGCGCCCAGCACCGTCGTGCCCGTCACCACGCAGGCCACCCCGCCCGACGACGACGAGCCGCCCACCGCCCCGGCGAAACCGGCCGGAACGATCCAGGGCAGCCGCGCGGCCACCCTGACCTGGCGGCCGGCCAAGGACGACGTCGGCGTCACCTCGTACGACATCTACCAGGAGGACGCCCGGATCCACAGCGTGCCGGGCACCGAGACCACGGCGAAGGTGACGGGCCTGCGCCCCGGGACCGTGTACACCTTCACCGTCCGGGCCCGGGACGCCTCCGACAAGTCCTCGCCCGACAGCGACGCCGTCGACCTCACCACCGCCCCGGCCGCCGGAGCGCCCGCGAGCACCGCCCCCACCGGACTGCGGACCAAGGTCGGCAAGGAGGGGGCCGAGTTCACCCTCGACCTGTCCTGGGACCAGCCCGACACGGGCGGGGTCGTCCCCGCCTACGAGCTCCACATGAACGGCGAGCTGACCACCACCATCGTCTGGGGCGGCACGCCTCCCCAGGGCCGCGCCACCTATCGGCTGAACCTCTCGGACCCGGTGGGCACCCGCTACTCCGTGAAGCTTCGGGCCAAGCTTCCGGACGGCACATGGGGCGACTTCTCCGCCCAGCGGACCGTCGTCCTGACGGACTGACCGGCGTTCGGGGCGTTACGGGCCGCCGCGTCCAGGCGTGCGGCGCCGCGCTCCCCGCGCCGACGGAGGCCGAAGCCGCTGCCCGCGCCCCGGCGTGCGGCACCGGCGGCGGATGCGGGCGGGCGGCCCCCGGGGGACACCGCCGCCCCCGGCGCTGTGCGGTGCCGGGGGCGGGGCGACGTACCCGAAGGGGGGCGGGTCAGCGCAGTTGCTCGTACGCGGGCAGGGTCAGGAAGTCCGCGTAGTCCTGGTCCAGGGAGACCTGGAGCAGGAGGTCGTGGGCCTGCTGCCACTTGCCGGCGGCGAAGTCCTCCTCGCCGACCTCCGCGCGGATCGCGGCCAGTTCCTCGGCGGCGACCTTGCGGGCCAGGTCCGCCGTGGCGTGCTCGCCGTTCTCGAAGACCACGTCCGCGTTGATCCACTGCCAGATCTGCGAACGGGAGATCTCGGCGGTGGCCGCGTCCTCCATCAGGTTGAAGATGGCGACCGCGCCCAGTCCGCGCAGCCATGCCTCGATGTAGCGGATGCCGACCGCGACGGCGTTGCGCAGGCCGTCGTACGTCGGGCCGGCGTCGAGGGAGTCGACGGCGATCAGGTCGCCCGCGGCCACCGAGACGTCCTCGCGCAGCCGGTCCTTCTGGTGGGGCTTGTCGCCGAGGACCGCGTCGAAGGAGGCCAGGGCGATCGGGACCAGGTCGGGGTGGGCGACCCAGGAGCCGTCGAAACCGTCGTGCGCCTCGCGGTCCTTGTCCGCCTTGACCTTCTCGAAGGCCACCTTGTTGACCTCGGCGTCGCGGCGCGAGGGGATGAAGGCGGCCATGCCGCCGATCGCGTGCGCGCCGCGCTTGTGGCAGGTGCGGACCAGGAGTTCGGTGTACGCCCGCATGAACGGGGCGGTCATCGTCACCGCGTTGCGGTCCGGGAGGACGAACTTGGCCCCGCCGTCACGGAAGTTCTTGACGATGGAGAAGAGATAGTCCCAGCGGCCCGCGTTCAGTCCGGAGGCGTGGTCGCGCAGCTCGTAGAGGATCTCCTCCATCTCGTACGCGGCGGTGATCGTCTCGATCAGCACCGTCGCCCGGACCGTGCCCTGCGGGATGCCGACGTAGTCCTGGGCGAAGACGAAGACGTCGTTCCAGAGGCGGGCCTCCAGGTGCGACTCCGTCTTCGGCAGGTAGAAGTACGGACCCTTGCCCAGGTCGATCAGGCGCTGGGCGTTGTGGAAGAAGTAGAGGCCGAAGTCCACGAGCGCGCCGGGCACCGGGGTGCCGTCCAGCTGGATGTGGCGCTCGTCCAGGTGCCAGCCGCGGGGGCGGGTGACGACCGTGGCGAGTTCGTCGGCGGGCTTCAGCGCGTAGGACTTGCCCGACCGGGGGTCGGTGAAGTCGATGCGACGCTCATAGGCGTCGGTCAGATTGAGCTGGCCGAGGATCACGTTCTCCCAGGTGGGAGCGGACGCGTCCTCGAAGTCGGCGAGCCAGACCCGCGCGCCCGAGTTCAGGGCGTTGATGGTCATCTTGCGGTCGGTCGGACCGGTGATCTCCACCCGGCGGTCGCTCAGGGCGGCCGGAGCCGGCGCGACCCTCCAGGAGTCGTCCGCGCGGATCGCCGCCGTCTCGGGCAGGAAGTCCAGCGTGGAGGTGCGGGCGATCTCGGCGCGGCGCTCACCGCGCAGGGCGAGCAGCTCATTGCGGCGCGGGGTGAACCGCCGGTGCAGTTCGGCCACGAACGCGAGGGCCGCGTCGGTCAGGACCTCTTCCTGCCGGGGCAGGGGCTCGGCATCGACGATGGCCAGCGTGGACGGCGCTGGTGCGGACATGAGCTGTCACTCCTTCAGCGGGCGGCGGCGTCTCATGGCCGCCGGGTCGCCTGAGACGGCACGGCGTGCCATGGCTCCGAGATACGGCCGTGGGTGCCGTCTGAGGTTCAGAGGGCTTCTGACCAGTGGATAGTAGTTTCCTTATGGTGGAAGTTCAATGGTTTGTTGATGTCGAGATTCTCCGGGTCGACAGAAACGGTCCCGCGGCGGCGCCGCGTGCCGGTGCGGCCACACACCGTTCGCGGCGAGCGGCCGGGTCCCTCACTCCAGGCGCCTCAGATCCTGCGCGGTGTCGATGTCGTACGCCTCGGCCACATCCGAGCACTCCACGAGCGTGATCGCGTCGCGGTGCTCCCGCAGATAGGCCCGCGCACCCTGATCGCCCCTCGCCCCCACCGTGATGTCCGCCCAGCGAGCCGCCCCGAACAGCACCGGGTGGCCCCGCTCGCCGCCGTACGAGGCGGCCACCAGGCTCGCGCGCGAGCGGTACGCCGAACGCACCCGCGCCACCGCCTCCGCCCCGATCCCCGGCTGGTCCACCAGGAGGACGAGGGCCGCGTCCGCGTCCGTCGCGCCCAGTGCGGCCAGCCCCAGGCAGAGCGAGGAGCCCATCCCCCCCTCCCAGTGCGGGTTCACCGTCACCACGCAGCCCGCGAGGTCCGCACGGGCTCGCACCTCGTCGGCCGCCGCGCCCAGCACCACGTGCAGCGGGCCGCAGCCGCCGTCCCGCAGGGAGCGCACCGCGTGTTCGATCAGCGGGCGGCCGCGGTGCTCCAGCAGCGCCTTCGGGCGGCCGCCGAGCCGACGGCCCCCTCCGGCGGCCAGCAGCACCCCCGCGACCTCGGGGTTCTTCGCACCGGACCTCGGGGCCGCGCTCGTGGCCGGGGCCGTGTCCCAAGTCGCCTCTGTCGTCGTGTTCGTGACCATGGGGTCTGGATACCACTGGGCCCTTCGCACACGCGACACGCAAGTCACCCTCAGGGGTAACCCCGATTTCTTTCCGTGGGCTGGCGCGCACTGCCCGTCATGGCGTTAACTTGCGGGCGAACCCGGGGACTTGGCCACAGACCGGGTTCGGGGGTTACACCGGCACACGGATGTGCGAGGGGGAGTGCTGTGTTGCGAAGCGTGGGGCAGAAGCAGCTGGCCGGCAGCGCCGAGGACCCGAGAGTGGCCGAGCTGCGGATGGCCGTCTCCCGGCTCCGCAGGGAGCTGGCAGGGCTCCGGGCCGACTTCCCGGACCGGCCGATCGCCGAGGACGAACTGGCGGCCCTGGACACGATGGCCGTCAGCGGAGTGCCGGAGATCCCCCGGATGCGCCGTTCCCTGCTGCTGATCGCGGGGGCCATCGGCTCGGTGAGCGCGCTGGCCGCCGCCCTGCGCGAGGTGCGCAACGCCGTCGACCTCTTCGGCGAGCCTCCGCGCGGGTGAGTCACCACGCGGAGCCTTCACTCGGGGCGGGGCACCGCGTAGCGCCTCCGCGCGGGCGGGGCACCACGCGGGACCTTCGCGCGGGTGAGCGCGAACGGGAGCCCCGACGCCGGTGAGACCACCCGCCTGCCGCGTCAGCGGCGGATGAGCCGGCGCGCCGTGGCCGCCGCGACCGCCGACGTGCGGGAGTCCACGCCCAGCTTGGCGTAGATGTGCACCAGGTGGGACTTCACCGTGGCCTGGCTCAGGAACAGCCGCTTGCTGATCTGCAGGTTCGACAGGCCCTCCCCGACCAGCTGGAGCACCTCCAGCTCCCGCCGGGTCAGCGCCTCGGCCGGGGTGCGCATCCGGTCCATCAGTCGGTGTGCCACCGACGGCGCCAGCGCCGAGCGGCCCGCCGCCGCCGTGCGCACCGCCGCCGCCAGCTCCTGCGGCGGGGCGTCCTTCAGCAGATATCCGCTCGCCCCGGCCTCGACCGCCGCCAGGATGTCCGCGTCGGAGTCGTACGTGGTGAGGATCAGGACCCGGGGGCCGTCCGGTGCGGCGGTGATCGTCGCCGTGGCCTCCGACCCGTGCATGCCCGCACCGAACTGGAGGTCCATCAGGACCACGTCGAAGCCGCCCGCCGCCGCCAGGGCGACGGCCTCCTCGGCGGTGGCGGCCTCACCGGCGACCCGGAAGTCCGGCTCGGTGTCCAGGACCGCCCGCAGACCCGCCCGGACGACCGGATGGTCGTCCGCCAGCAGCAGCCGGATCGCGTCCCCGCTCACGCTCACGTTCACGCGGCGCGCTCCGCTTCCGCGTCGGGCAGCGGCAGGGTGACCGCCACCGCCGTGCCCTGGCCGGGCGCCGACTCCACGCTCAGCGCGCCGCCGAGCGACCCGGCGCGTGCCCGCATCGCCGGCAGCCCGAAGCCACCGTCGCCGCGCTCGTGGACCGGTGCCCCAGACGGGTCGAAGCCCTGTCCGTCGTCCACGACGTCCAGCGACACCGAGGTGTCCATGAAGCTCAGGGTGATCTCCGCCCGTCCGGCCCGCGCATGGCGCACCGTGTTGGCCAGCGCCGACTGCGCGGTCCGCAGCAGCGCCACCTCGTACGGCGTCGGCAGCTCCACCGGGGTGCCGCTGACCGCGAACCGTACGGTCAGGTCCGGTGCGGTCGTGCGGGCGCAGAGCCGCTCCAGGGCGGCGGCCAGCGAACCGTGCTCCAGGTCCGGCGGCGTCAGCGCGCGCACGAAGGACCGCGCCTCGGCGAGATTCGCCTGCGCGGCCTCGCGGGCCGCCCGCACATGCGCCGCGGCCGGACCGTCCTCGGGCAGCGAGCGCTCGGCGGCGCGCAGCAGCAGCTGGATGCTCGACAGGCCCTGGGCCAGCGTGTCGTGGATCTCCCGGGCGAGGCGCTCGCGCTCGGCGAGGGTCCCGGCGGCGCGTTCCGCCTCGGCCAGGTCCGCACGGGTGGCGACCAGCTCCACGATCAGCTCCCGCCGCCGTTCGCTCTCGCGGAAGAGGGCGTCGTACCCGAGGACGGTGGCGACGGCGACCGCCGCGCCGATCAGCGGTCCGATGAACGCGCCGGTCGCGATCTCCTGCCGGTGCACGACGAAGCTGGTGATCGCTGCGGCCGCGGTCACCACGACCGCTGGCAGCGCCCAGCGCATCGGCAGGATGTGCAGCTGGAGGAAGTAGAGCGGGAAGGCCACCCACAGGGCGTCCGGCGACAGCACCAGCAGCCCGGCCCACGCCGTGCCGAGAACCGCCAGCCACACCGCCCCCGCCAGGCCCCCGGGCTGTACGGAGGAGGTGAGCGCCCCGGCCGCGTACACGACCGCCGTCAGCGCCGCCACCACCGCGACCGCCGCCGTGTGCGGCGCGTCCGCGCCCACCGCGCGCACCACCACCAGAGCCAGCAGCCCCGTCAGCAGCGCGTGCAGACAGAGCCGCAGGGCTGCCGTGACGTGGGTGTGCGATCGCGAATCCATGGTCCGTCCAGCGTAGCCGCGGCCTCCCCGGACCCGGTCAACCGAAAGGTTGATCCCGGGCCCGTCCGCCGCGCGATGTTTCCCCGCCCGCACCGCACGAGGCTGGAGCCATGTTCGTCGCATGGAGAGACCTTCGCTTCGCCAAGGGCCGGTTCGCCCTCATGGGTTCGGTCGTGGTGCTGATCACGCTGCTCGTGGGCCTGCTGTCCGGCCTGACCGCCGGTCTGGCCCGGGAGAACACCTCGGCCGTCACCGGGCTGGCCGCCGACCACCTGGCCTTCGCCGCGCCCCCCGACGGGCAGTCGGAGTCGTTCGCGGACTCGACCGTCCGGGAGGACGCCTGGCGGGCCTGGGCCGGGCGGCCCGGGGTCGAGGCCGCGCAGCCGGTCGGCATCCGGACCCTGAACGCCACCGTCGGTGAGCGGACCGCCGCCGTGTCGGCCTTCGGCGTCGAACCGGACGGCACTCTCGGGCCGGAGGGGACCGGCCCGGGGCGGGTCGTGCTCTCCGTCGCGGCGGCCGAGGCGCTCGGCGTCACGGCGGGCGACACGGTCGCGCTCGGCCGGACCGAGCACGAGGTCGCCGCCGTCTCCGGGGACGCCTCCTTCAGCCACACCCCCGTCGTCTGGACCGCGCTCGACGACTGGCAGCAGGCGGGCCACGACGGCGCCGGGCCTGCCGAACTGGCGACGGTGATCGCCCTGACCACCTCCGATGGAGTCGACCTCGCGGCGGGGGACGAGGCGGCGGGCACCAGCACGCTCACGCTCGACGACTCCCTCACGGCCATCGGCTCCTACCGGGCGGAGAACGGTTCGCTGCAACTGATGCGCGGCTTCCTCTTCGCCATCTCCGCGCTCGTCATCGGAGCGTTCTTCACCGTCTGGACGATCCAGCGCAGCGGCGACGTCGCCGTGCTGAAGGCGCTCGGCGCGTCGACCGCGTACCTCCTGCGCGACGCCCTCGGCCAGGCCGTGGTCATGCTCGCCCTCGGCACGGGACTGGGCACCGCCCTCGCCGCCGGGGCCGGCGCTCTGATCGGAGGCGGAACCGTGCCGTTCGTCCTGGACGCGGCGACCGTCCTCGTCCCGGCCGCCGTGATGACCGCCCTCGGCGCGCTCGGGGCCGCCCTGTCCATCCGGCGGATCACCGCCGTCGACCCGCTCACCGCACTCGGGAGTGCCCGATGACGCTCACCCTGACCGACGTCACCCTCACCTACCCGGACGGCGAGGGCAGGCTCACCGCCCTGGACCGGGTCTCGCTGGACGTGCCCCCGGGCACGCTCACCGCCGTCGTCGGGCCGTCCGGCTCGGGCAAGTCCAGCCTGCTCGCGGCCGCCGCCACCCTGGTCACCCCGGACTCCGGCGAGGTCGTCGTGGCCGGTACGCGGGCCTCGGGCCTCGGCCGGTCCGGGCGGGCGGCCCTGCGCCGGGAGCACATCGGCATCGTCTTCCAGCAGCCCAGCCTGCTGCCCTCGCTGACCGCGGCCGAACAGCTCCAGGTGATGCGCCACCTGTCCGGCGGGTCCGCCCGCGCCGCCCGCCGCCGGGCCCTGGAGCTGCTGGACGCGGTCGGTCTGGCCGACCGCGCCGACCGGCGGCCGCACCAGCTGTCGGGCGGTCAGCGCCAGCGGGTCAACATCGCCCGTGCCCTGATGAACGAGCCGGCGGTCCTGCTCGTCGACGAGCCGACCAGCGCGCTCGACCACGAACGCGGCGCGGCCGTGCTCGATCTGCTGGTCGCCCTGACCCGGGAGCGCGCCACCGCCACCGTGCTGGTCACGCACGACCGGGCGCACCTGGACCGGATGGACCGCATGGTGACGATGGACGACGGTCGGCTGACGGTCCCGGCGCGGGTCTGACCGGCCCCGCTCGGCCCGGCCGGCCCGGGGTCCCGGCCCGGGGCCGACCCGCGCCGGGAGTCGCACCGGGAACTGCGTCTGCCGGGATCAGCCGCCGTTCGTGCCGCTGCTCGCCAGGGCGTCGGACAGCTCCGTGGCGACCTGCTGGAGGATCGGCACGATCCGCTCCGTGGCCGCCTCCGTCACGCGGCCCGCCGGGCCCGAGATGGAGATCGCGGCCGAGGTGGGGGAGTTCGGCACGGAGACCGCGAGGCACCGCACCCCGATCTCCTGCTCGTTGTCGTCCACCGCGTATCCGGCCCGGCGCACCTGCTCCAGCGCGTCGAGGAAGCCCTCCGGCGTGGTGATCGTCTTCTCCGTGGCGGCCGGCATGCCCGTACGGGCCAGGAGCGCGCGGACCTCGTCGGCGGGGGTGTGCGCGAGGAGCGCCTTGCCCACGCCGGTGGAGTGGGGCAGGACCCGTCGGCCGACCTCGGTGAACATCCGCATGGAGTGCTTGGACGGGACCTGGGCGACGTACACGATCTCGTCCCCGTCCAGCAGCGCCATGTTCGCCGTTTCGCCGGTCTCCTCCACCAGCCGGCTGAGGTAGGGACGGGCCCAGGTGCCCAGCAGCCGGGAGGCGGACTCGCCGAGCCGGATCAGGCGCGGGCCGAGCGCGTAGCGGCGGTTGGGCTGCTGGCGCACGTAGCCGCAGACGACCAGGGTGCGCATCAGCCGGTGGATGGTCGGCAGGGGCAGACCACTGCTCGCGGACAGCTCGCTCAGCCCGACCTCGCCCCCGGCGTCGGCCATCCGTTCCAGCAGGTCGAAGGCCCGCTCGAGGGACTGCACCCCACCGCTGGCACCGGAGGGCTTGGAGTCGGCTGTGCTGGCGTGGGACGGCGGCACGTCAACGGTCCTTTCGAAGCGGAAGGCAAGGCTGCAGCCTACCGGGCGGTTCCCGATCGGCCCACAGCTCCCCGGTCGGCGTCCGTGCCGGTCAGGGCCTGTTTTGTCCGGGTGCCGACAGTCGGTGCGGACGGCTGGACGCCGCTCCTCCTGGCCCATGCTACGTTCCGCACTGCGAAATTCAGCTTTTACTTTGTGGAAACCTCCAGTCGAGTGGCGCGAGCGGTCCGGCGGGTGCCCGCGAGGGGGCGGGGTCTTGACGAGGGCGATTCGCGAGTGAAGACTCCGACGAAGCTTCAACAGTTCGTTGAATTCCTGGAGTGAAGGAGCACGGGTGTCCGGTCCGGACGTGAACCTGATACTGCGCTCGACGCGCGTCGTCACCCCCGAGGGGACCCGCCCGGCGGCGGTCGCCGTCGCGCACGGGACGATCGACGCGGTCCTGCCGTACGACACCGTGACGCCCGCGGGCGTCCGCCTGGAGGACTTCGGTGACGACGTCCTGCTGCCCGGCCTGGTCGACACCCACGTCCATGTGAACGACCCCGGCCGCACCGAGTGGGAAGGCTTCTGGACCGCCACCCGCGCCGCGGCCGCCGGCGGCATCACGACGCTCCTGGACATGCCGCTCAACTCCCTCCCACCGACCACCACCGTCGAGAACCTGCGGACCAAGCAGCAGGTGGCGGCCCCCAAGGCGCACGTCGACACCGGCTTCTGGGGCGGTGCGATCCCGTCCAACGTCAAGGACCTGCGCCCGCTGTACGAGGCCGGGGTCTTCGGCTTCAAGTGCTTCCTGTCGCCCTCGGGGGTCGAGGAGTTCCCGGAGCTGGACCAGGAGCGACTGGCCCGCTCCATGGCGGAGATCGCCGGATTCGGCGGCCTGCTCATCGTGCACGCCGAGGACCCGCACCATCTGGCCGAGGCCCCGCAGCGCTCCGGCCCCGCCTACGCGGACTTCCTCGCCTCCCGCCCGCGCGACGCCGAGAACACCGCGATCGAAGGGCTCATCGCCCACGCCAAGCGGCTGAACGCCCGCGTCCACGTCCTGCATCTCTCCTCCAGCGACGCCCTGCCGCTGATCGCCGCCGCCAAGCGCGAGGGCGTCCGCGTCACCGTCGAGTCCTGTCCGCACTTCCTCACCCTCACCGCGGAGGAAGTCCCGGACGGGGCCACCGAGTTCAAGTGCTGTCCGCCGATCCGCGAAGCCGCCAACCAGGACGCGCTGTGGGCCGGGCTCGCCGACGGGACCATCGACTGCATCGTCTCGGACCACTCGCCGTGCACCACGGACCTCAAGACCCCGGACTTCGCCTCCGCCTGGGGCGGCATCTCCTCCCTCCAGCTCGGCCTGCCCGCCATCTGGACCGAGGCCCGCAAGCGCGGTCACTCCCTCGACGACGTCGCCCGCTGGATGTCCGCCGCCCCCGCCGAACTCGCCGGACTGACCCGCAAGGGCGCCATCGAGGCCGGACGCGACGCCGACTTCGCGGTCCTCGCCCCCGAGGCGGCCTTCACCGTCGACCCCGCCGAGCTGTTCCACCGCAACCAGGTCACCGCCTACGCCGGGAAGACCCTGCACGGCGTGGTCCGCTCCAGCTGGCTGCGCGGTGTCCGCATCGCCTCCGACGGCGTCCTCGCCGAGCCCGCCGGCCGCCTCCTCGTACGCGACCACTGACCGTGCCCGAAGGGAACTCCCGACCATGACGGACACCGCGACACCCCCGATACCTCGCTTCACCGGCGACGCGAACCCCTACGCGGGCGGCGACCCGTACGCCGATCACCGCTCCGCCGACTTTCCCTTCGCCCACCTCGTCGACCTGGCCGACCGGCGCCTGGGGGCCGGGGTCATCGCCGCCAACGACGAGTTCTTCGCCGAGCGCGAGAACCTCCTGAAGCCCGGGCCCGCCGTCTTCGATCCGGAGCACTTCGGGCACAAGGGCAAGATCATGGACGGCTGGGAGACCCGCCGCCGACGCGGTGTCAGCGCCGCCGAACCGCACCCCACCGCCGACGACCACGACTGGGCCCTCGTCCGGCTCGGCGCGCCGGGCGTCATCCGGGGCATCGTCCTGGACACCGCCCACTTCCGCGGCAACTACCCGCAGGCGATCTCCGTCGAGGCGGTGTCGCTTCCCGGCGCCCCGTCCCCCGAGGACCTCCTCGCCCCCGACGTGAAGTGGACGACGCTCGTCCCCCGCACGGCGGTCGGCGGCCACGCGGCCAACGGGTTCGCCGTCGACGCCGAGCGGCGCTTCACCCACCTGAGGGTCAACCAGCACCCGGACGGCGGCATCGCCCGGCTGCGCGTGTACGGCGAGGTCGCCCCCGACCCCGCCTGGCTCGGCGCGCTCGGCACGTTCGACCTCGTGGCCCTGGAGAACGGCGGCCAGGTCGAGGACGCCTCCGACCGCTTCTACTCCCCGGCCACCCACACCATCCAGCCGGGCCGCTCGCGCAAGATGGACGACGGCTGGGAGACCCGCCGCCGGCGCGACCGGGGCAACGACTGGATCAGCTACCGCCTCGCCGCGCAGTCGGGCATCCGGGCCGTCGAGATCGACACCGCCTACCTCAAGGGCAACTCCGCGGGCTGGGCGAGCCTGTCGGTACGGGACGGTGAGGGCGGTGAGTGGACGGAGATCCTGCCCCGGACCCGGCTCCAGCCGGACACCGACCACCGCTTCGTTCTGGACGGCGCCGCCCGGGCCACGCACGTACGGATCGACATCTTCCCGGACGGAGGCATCTCCCGCCTCCGGCTGTTCGGATCGCTCACCGACGCGGGCGCCGCCGCCCTGGCGGCCCGTCACCGGGAACTCGGAGGCTGAACCCGGCGGGCCGGAACCGGCGCACCGCGGTCGCAGGGGGCTCGCGGTGTGCCCGGTCGATCCTGTTACGTGAGGGTGTGTCACCCTGGTCGGGGTGCGGCGAGCAGGCCCCAGAGGGTGCGGCCGCGCCTTTCCATCGCCTCGACCAGGAGCCCCCATGATCTTCATCGCCGTCAAGTTCACCGCCCTCGACCCCGAGGAATGGCTCGCCCGGCTGGAGGACTTCACCGTCGCCACGCGCGGCGAGCCCGGCAACCTCTTCTTCGACTGGTCCCGCAGCGTCGAGAACCCCAACGAGTTCGTCCTGCTGGAGGCGTTCGCCGACGCCGCGGCGGGGGAGGCGCACGTCAACTCCGACCACTTCAAGGCGGCGATCGCGACGATGTCGGAGCTGGTCGCCGAGGTCCCCGAGATCATCAACGTCGAGGTGGAGGGCACCGGCTGGTCCCGGATGGCGGAGGTCACCCCGCGCAACCGCTGACCGGGGGCCCCGCCGCGGGCGGCAGGGCACCCTGATCCGGCCCGGCCCGGCCCGGCCCGGACGGGACTGCTCCGGCCTGGTTCGTCCTGATCCGGACGAGAGACCCTAGAACTCCTCGTGGGTCTCCGGGTCGCCGCCGAACCGCCGCCGCCGCCCGGACGCGATGGTCGTCAGCTCCTGTGCCGTCAGTTCGAAGCCGAAGAGGTCGAGGTTCTCGCGTTGCCGCCCCGGGTCCGCGGACTTGGGGATCGGCACCGCGCCCAGTTGGGTGTGCCAGCGCAGCACCACCTGGCCGGGGCTCACCCCGTGGTCCTCCGCGATCGCCACGGTCGAGGGGTCCTCCAGCACCTCGCGGCCCCGGGCCAGCGGGCTCCAGCTCTCCGTGACGATGCCCTTCGCCGCGTGCACCGCCCGCAGCTCCTCCTGCGGGAGCAGCGGATGCATCTCGATCTGGTTCACCGAGGGCAGCACGCCCGTCTCCCGCTCCAGCCGCTCCAGGTGCCCGGCGGTGAAGTTGGAGACGCCGATGGAGCGGACGAGGCCGTCCTCCCGGAGCCTGATCATCGCCTTCCAGGTGTCCACGTACTTGTCGATGTTGGGCAGCGGCCAGTGGATGAGGTAGAGGTCGACGTACTCGACGCCGAGGCGGGCCCGCGACTCCTCGAACGAGGCGAGCGTCTCCTCGTACCCCTGGTGCCGGCCGGGCACCTTCGTGGTGATCCGGACCTCCTCACGGGGGACGCCGCTGCGGGCGATGCCCCGGCCGGTGCCGGTCTCGTTGCCGTAGTTGAACGCCGTGTCGACCAGGCGGTAGCCGAGCTGCAGGGCCCCGGCGACGGCCTCCTCGGCCGCCGCGTCGTCCAGCGGGTAGGTGCCGAGTCCCACCGCGGGGAGCTGTGTGCCGTCGTTGAGCGCCTGAACCGGTGTGTCGGACATCTGCTGGTCCCGTCCTCTCCGTCGCCGAGCCGTCGCCCTCCCGTACCGGCCAGACTAGAGGGCTGTCCCGTAATCCCTGGTGATTCGGCGCGCGGCGTCGGATGCGGCGGAGCGCGGCGCGCACCGGGATCTCTGCCGGCGCGCGCCGCGGCGGATCCGGGCCGATGGGTCGCGGACCGGGCCGGTCGGTCCGTCAGCCGGTCAGACGGAAGGTGGCGTCGCGGCGGTCGATGTCCGTGGCGGCCGGGGCGAGCCTGAGCTGGTAGGCGTAGTGCCTGAGATGGCGGTCGGGGTAGTTGTAGGACTGGAACGAGGTCCAGGACGCGTCGGCCAGGCCCGGTACCCGGCGGAAGGCGGCGTCGGCGCGGAAGGCGGCCGTCCCGTCGTCGCGTTCGAGGACGAGGTCGAAGTTCTTGTGCCGGAGGTAGTAGCCGGGGTGGTTGACGGACTGGATGGAGACGTATCCGGAGCCGCCGGCGAGGCCAGGGGACAGGCGGAACTGGGAGTCCTGGAGCGGGCTGACGTTCGCGTCGATGCGGACGTCGAAGTCCTGGTGGCGCACGTACCGGTCGGGGTGGTTGAAGGACTGGATGCGGCTGAGGGGGGTGTTGTCGCCGCCCCACTTGCTCAGGACGCGGGTGCTCTCGGCGGTGGTGAGGGCGAGGACCGAGCCGTGGCGCTTGCGGGTGCCGCCCAGGTCGTAGGCCGGCCCGGCGCGGAAGTTCCGGGTGCTGCCGAGGTTCGTCGAGGTGACGGGCATGTAGCCGCGGCCCGTGGCGTACTGGTCCAGCCACAGCCCCCATTCGTCCCGGCCGTTGAACTTCATCCACATGGGGCCCTCGACGACGTTTCCGCCCGTGGCGCCGTTGGAGATGCCCATGTGGGAGAGGTCGCCGAGCGTCGTCCAGGCGCCCAGGATCGACTGGGACGCCTCGATGGTGATCTGGCCGTCGGCGGAGGCCCGGTAGTACCGGTATCCGCCGGCGTTGTTCGGCGACTCGACGATCTGTGTGTCGATGATCCCCTGGCCGCCGCTCCGCTCGATGTAGACCCGGGGCGCGCTGAAGGTGCGGAGGTCGCGGGTGCGCACGTAGTGGATGCGGTGCTTGGTGACGCCGTCGCGCGGGGAGTTGGTGGCCCAGTAGACGACGTAGTCGCCCGATGCCGGGTCGTGGACGGCTTCCGGCGCCCAGGCGTTGCCGGCGCCCGTGATCGCTCCGGCCACGTTCAGCAGACGGGGCGCCGACCAGGTGACCAGGTCGGTCGACTCCCAGACGACGAGTGACGTGCTGCCCCGGTCGGCGGCGTCCGCCCACGAGGTGCCGGAGGCGATCCGCAGGTCGGTGGCGATGATCCAGTACCGGTCACCCTGGGGGGACCGGATGAGCGCGGGGTCGCGGACGCCGCGGGTGCCGACCGTGGACAACAGCACGGGAGCGCCGTGGTTGAGGTCGGTCCAGTTCAGGCCGTCGCCGCTGTGGGAGAAGTAGATCTGCTCGCCGTTGGCGCTCTCGCCGGTGAAGTGGGCCATCAGGTAGCCGGTGGTGGGGTCCAGTGCGGCGGCCCGCTCCGCGTGCACGACGGTCCAGGAGGTGAACAGCATGGTCAGTGCGGTGAGCAGGATGCCCAGCCGCGTCGCGGCGGTGCGTCCGGTCCGTTTCATGGGGCTCCTGGTCTCGGGGGGCGTTTCATGGGGCTCGTTGTCTCGGGGGGCGGGCGCGGGTGGGGCGGCGGAGCCCGCCGGGCGCCCCGGCTACGCCCGGATCGCCGGGGGCCTCCGCGTCTGGGCGGCCCCGCGGGATCGGCGCGGGGCCGGCCCGGGGCAAGGGGTTCGGCCGGATGGACGTGGAACCTCTGGTTCAGCCGGCGTCCACGATGCGCCAGCGGTTGTCGGCGGTGTCGTCGGCGGCCTGGACGGCGAAGGCTCCGACCGCGCCGGAGTCGCCCGCCATCCCGAGAAGCTTGCCGCTGTGCACATTGCGGATCTTGAAGGTGCCGTCGCCCTGGTCGAGCAGGGTCCACCGGTGGTCGGCCGTGCCGTTGTCCGCCCATTGCAGGACGCTCGCGTGGTCTGCGGTGGACATGTTCAGCACGCCCAGCACCTTGCCGCTGTTGACGTTGCGGAAGCGGACCGCGGCTCCGTCGGTGACCACCTCCCAGTCGTGGTCGGGGGTTCCCGAGTCGTGCCACTGCAGGGCGAGCCCGCCGTCGGAGGTGGACATGTCCTGGATGCCCAGCACCAGGCCGCTGCCCACGTTGACCAGGTGGACGGGGGAGATGCCGCTGGTGTTCCAGTACACGGTGTAGTTGTGCCCGTGGGCGTCGTGGAAGGGGCCCAGGGCGACGGTGGAGCCGCCCGCCGTGGCGGTGAAGGCGAGCGAGGTGTCATCGGTGCGGGCGATCGTGGCGGGGTTCAGTCGGGGGAGCGCCGTGAGGGCGGTGGAGCCGTAGTTCCCGGACAGCACGGTCGGTCCGTACGTGATCGCGGCCACGTCCGGGTTGTCGTTCGCCGGCCGCATGACCAGGCGCATCGGCAGCCGGACGGTGACGGTGTCGCCCGGCGCCCACGCGCGGGACACGGTGGCGTAGGTACCGGGTGCGGTGGCGATGTCCTGGACCACGTTGTTGACGCTGACGGTGGCTCCGGACGTCCAGCCCGGGATGCGGATGCGCAGGGACCACACGCCCGCGGCGGCCCCGGTGATGCGGAGGGTGGTGGTGTCCTCTGCCGGATAAGCGGTGGTCTGGGTGACCGTGATCCCGCGCTGGGACCAGGTGAGCACCGAGGGCACGAACAGGTTGACGGTCAGCGTCGTGCCGGAGTGGAAGTAGACGGAATCCATCAGCCGGGTGTGCATCTCCAGGCCGGTGCCCTGGCAGCACCAGAAGCTGCCGTAGTCGGTGCTCCAGGTCCCCCCGCCCCACGCCGGCCCCACCCCGCGCCGGCTCCCGGGCTTGAGCGGGGTGAAATAGGTGACGTGCCCGTGCGGGTCGGCCGGGTTCTGCTGGCCGATCATCTGGTTGAGCCAGGCCCGTTCGTAGTAGTCGAACAGTGCGGCCCGGTCCGGGGTCACGGCGAACAGGTCACGGGTCAGTTTGAGCATGTTGAAGGTGTTGCAGCTCTCACAGGTGTCCGAGGCCAGGTGGGAGGCGATGCCGTTGGGGGCGCGGAAGTGCTCCGCCTGGCTGTTGCCGCCGATCGCGTAGGTGTGGGCACCGACGCACATGTTCCACGCGTTCGTGGCGATGTCCCGGTACCGGACGGTGCCGGTGGCCTTGTACTCCCGCAGCGCCCCGATCCACTTGGGGACCTGGGTGTTGGCGTGCAGACCGTCCAGCCGGTCGAGGTCGGCGGCCAGCGGCGCGTATACGGCCTCGTGGTCGAACCGGCGCGCGACGGCCAGCCAGCGGGCGTCACCGGTCTGCTGGTAGAGATCGGTCAGCACGTCGTTCATCCCGCCGAATTCGACGCCCAGCATCGCCTGAGTCCGCTCCGTACTCAGCCGCCCGGTACGGGCCTCGACCCACCCCGCCAGGGCGAGCAGCACGTCCCGCGCCTGTGTGCTGCCGAGCAGACGCCACACGTCGAGCAGGCCGGCCAGGGTCTTGTGGACGGTGTAGTAGGGGACATTGCCGTTCGTCAGCTTCCCCTGTTCCAGGGCGGTGAAGTCGGCTTCGGGATATCCGGCGAGATACCCGGCGCTGAACCCGGCGCTCGCGTTGTTCGCCTGGCACTTGGCCAGTTCGGCCACCATGTAGGTGGCCTTGTCGCGGGCGGCGGTGTCCCCGGTCACCGCGTGCAGCTGCGCCCAAGCGGTGAGGAAGTGCCCCTGAACGTGGCTGCGGAAGGGGAAGTCCGGCGCCTCCCAACCTCCCGTGGCCGCCGCGCCTCCGGTTGACATCCTGTGGTTCGCCCGAAAGTTGTAGAGCAGTCGGTCGACATCCACGAAGCGCAGGTAAGCGGCGGTTCGGACCTGATTGTCGAACCACCTGCCGGCCGTCAGCCGGACCTGGCCGAAGTCGAAAGCGTATGCGGAGACGCCGATATCGGCGCGAACCGGAGGTATGGCCGCACGTGACGGGGAAGCGCCGAGCGCCGGACCGACCGCGGTGGCCACAGCGGACACTCCGGCGAGCTGCAGAAGGCGCCGTCTGCTCAAAGCCTGTGACATGAGTGCACCTGTTCCTTGATCGGGAAACGACCGACGAGTACGCAACCCCTGGACGGGAGGAATCCAGAGGAATTCGTGGGAAGGCGTGGGGGTCCGTGCGTGCGGACAGCTCTGAGACATGCTGAAGCAGGGCGCTGAGACGGCGTAGATATGTGTGTTCTATGCGAACACAGCGATTGTGAGCGCTGACAAACGTTGAGGGCAAGAGGCGTGCAGCATGCTGTCTCGGGCCCTGGCGCGCGGTGGTAGTCGCAATCTCCTGCGAGATCAGTGAGGTGTTCGCGTCGCAGGAAGGGCCCTAAAGTAGGGGTATAGGGCTAGAAAATATAGGAAACCCAGGTGTTCATCTCGCCATTTTGACCATCTCGAGGATTGCTCCAGGCATGTGACAAATGCCCTTGTTATCGCTCACAAGTGAGACGGTCGGGTTGGGTGTCTTGACCCTTGAGGAGGAATGGGGATTCTGTGCGGGGCGGGCCGGGTTGCGGTGGGGCGGCCCGTCCGGAACAAGGCGACTCCACGTCCCCCGCCCCATGCTCGAATCAACGAGCTGAACCCACCAGCTGAACCCGCATGGGACACGGTCGTAGGGGCCGGGGCGTTACCCTCGCGGGGTGACGCAGCGACCCATGTCCGACGCACGGAGGCCCGCGAGCGGCGGTCCCAGGGCTGCCGCTCGCAACCGGGCCGCGCTCATCGCCGCAGCCCGGGAGGTCTACGCGGAGCAAGGGCTGGACGCACCGCTGTCCGCGATCGCGCGTCGGGCCGGGGTCGGCCAGGGCGTGCTCTACCGGCACTTCCCCGGCCGGGCCGCCGTGGCGACCGCGGTGCTGGAGGAGAACGTCCGGCAGATCGAGGAAGCGGCGACGCGCACCTCGGGCCTGGCCGGAGTCCTGGGCGTGGTGACCTGGCACCTGACGGAGTCGGCGGCCTTCATCAGCGTCCTCCATACCGATGGGAAGGCCAACGCCTCCGAGGCACCCGCGTACGCTCTGGCACTGTCCCGGCGGGTCGAACGGGCCCTGCGCTCACAGCTGCCTCCCGACCACCCGCTCGCCGCCGAGCCGGACGATCTGATGATCGCCATCGGCATGATCTCGGGGGCCGTCACCGGCCCCACCCGTGAGCACCGGGAACGCCGGGCTCGGGCAGCCTGGCGGTTGCTCGGCGTCGAGGTGGGACCGGTGCGGCCCTTCGAGGAGTGAGCCTCCCGGGGGCGACGGTCACGGCAGGGTCGGGTGAGGCCGGCCACCACGACGGCCAGAGCGGTGCGCACGGTTGCCGCGGTACCGGCCCGGGCCGTCAGGGGGCTGGGTTCGGGGTCTGCCCCTCGGAAGGCGTGATGCCCGACCGCAGCTCGTGGAGCGGCGTTGAGCATGGCAGCCCAGAGAGCCGGACGTATGCCGTCCGAGGGCATGGGCTCGCTCGGCGAGAGCTCGACGCGAACGCGGGCTCCGCTTCGTCGCGGGCCTGCGGCCAGACCGCGCGCAGTCCGGGTTCGGTGCGGGAGAGGCGGTCGTCTGACACGGCCGCGCCCATCGCCATCCGGCCCAGGGGTGCACGCCTTCGCACGGGGCGGGCGCGGCAATCGCGTCTTCGTATGCACAGGGAGCGGCATGCGCACGGTGAACGGCGTTGCTCCTGGATCGACTTCCGGCACCGGTCACCGGTCACCGGTGAAGGCTCACGCCGAACCGCGGGCACGCCCGCCTGCGGACAGTGCGAGGCGCTCCCCTACGGCTGCGGAGATCTCTTGACCCGCAGCACTTCGTCCATGGAATCCTCGCGCCACTGCTTCAACAGTTCGTGGAAGGCGAAGGCGCCGTGAGGATAGGCGATCGGGCCGTTCGGCCGGCCGCGTCCCTCGGCGTTGTAGTAGCCCGGGGTGCACTCGGCATGGAACCACTCGTGGTCGGGGGCGTCCTGGGCGCACACGGCGATCCAGGCGTCCTCGGCCTCGCGGGACGGTTCGAGCACCGCACCCCGGGCTTCCGCGCCGGTGACGAGTGCCGCGGCGTGGACGGCGTGTTCGTCCAGGACGTGGGTGTAGTTGACGCTGCTGGCGCTCTGCACCCCGCCCATCTGGATGAGGTTGGGGAAGCCGTGGCTGAGGAAGCCGTGCAGCGTGCGCGGCCCCCGCTGCCGCCACGCGTCCAGGAGGTGGACGCCGTCCCTGCCGCGGACGGGCAGCCGGCCCGAGTGGACGCCGGAGGCGCCGACGGCGAAGCCGGTGGCGAAGATCAGGCAGTCCAGTTCGTACTCGGTGTCGCCGACGACGACGCCGTGCTCGGTCATCCGCTCGATGCCGTGGGTCTCGGCGGTGTCGACGAGGGTCACATTGTCCCGGTTGAACGCCTGGAGGTACAGGTCGGAGAAGGTCGGGCGCTTGCAGGCGTAGCGGTACCAGGGCTTCAGCTTCTCCGCCGTCCCGGGGTCGGTGACGATCTGGTCGACGCGGGCGCGGATCTCGTTCATCTTGGTGGCGTCCATGGCCTCGTAGGCCGCTTCGAACGCCTCCCGGTCGCCTCGGCGGCGGAAACTCGGCAGCAGCTTCTCCAGCAGGGCGGCCGACGAGGTCCAGCCGTCCGCCACCACGTCCACGTCGACCTTTTCGCCGGAGACGAGGCGCAGGAAGTCGTCACGGCGTTCGGTCGCCCAGCCCGGGCGGTCGGCGTCCACGTCCCGGGCGGTGGTACGGCGGTTGGCGCGTACGTCCACCGTGGAGGGAGTGCGCTGGAAGACGTAGAGGTGCCCGGCGTCCTCGCCGAGCTTCGGGACGACCTGGATACCGGTGGCGCCAGTGCCCACGACGCCCACACGTTTGTCCGCGAGGCCGGTCTGGCCGCCGGCCGGTGTGCCGCCGGTGTAGCCGTAGTCCCAGCGCGAGGTGTGGAAGGTGTGGCCCCTGAACTTCTCGATGCCGGGAATGCCGGGCAGCTTCAGTTCGGACAAGGTGCCTGTGGCCGTGACGGCATATGTGGCTCGGAACTCGTCACCCCGGTCGGTCGTCACGATCCAGGTGTCACTCGTCCCGTCCCAGACGAGGGAGGCGACGGACGTCGAGAAGAGGGCATCCGCGTAGAGGCCGAACTTCTCGGCAATGCGTACCGCGTGGCGGCGGATCTCCTCGCCGGGTGCGTACTTCCACTCGGGTAGGTACCCGGTCTCGTCGAGCATCGGCAGGTATACGTGGGACTCGATGTCGCAGTGGACGCCCGGGTAACGGTTCCAGTACCACGTCCCCCCGAAGTCGCCGCCCGTCTCGATCACGCGGACGCGCTCGACCCCCTGCTGTCGCAGCCGGGCGCCTGCGAGGATGCCGCCGAAGCCGCCCCCGACGACCGCGACGTCCACACGGTCCCGTATCGGCTCGCGTTCGGCCGCCTCCGTGTAAGGGTCGGCGGCGTAGTAGCCGAACTCGGCACTGGCGCCGAGGTATTGCCGAGTTCCGTCGGGTCGTACGCGCCGCTCCCGTTCGATTCGATAGCGCTCCCTGAGCTCGACGAGTGCCTGGGGGGTCGGCTCTGGTGAATGGGCCATGTGCGGGGCCTCGTTCCTTCCGGTTCGCAGCGCGGAAGCCACTCGGCACATGAACTGGCGCCCACGGCATGAGACTTGAGTGGCCGTCCGTTACCGTAGCAACAACCGGACAGCGTTGTCCGGTTGGCGTGGGGTTGCTTCCGTTTGCTTTCGGACAGAAAGAATGATTCGCATGCGCCGACGCGCGTTCAGGATTTTCACCGCTCTGTGCGGCCTCATGGCCCTGAGCGGGTGCGGCACCCAGACCGGAGTCCCCCCGGCAGCCCCTCAGGACGGGCACGGGACCATCCGCGCCCAGCAGGTCATGCGGCTGACGGAGGTGCACGCCCGGACCGGGATGACCCTCTTGGAGGGGCCGGTCTTCGACGAGAAGGGCAGGCTGCTCGTGGTCGACGTCACCGCGCCGGCCGGCGAACCGAAGGTGCTGCGCGTGGATGTCCGGAAGAAGACGTCGCAGCAGATGCACACCGACGAGCGTGGGACGTACACCTCGGCCCAGTTCAGCCCGTACGACGGGCGGCTCTACCTGACCGACTTCTCCCGCGGCGCCATCCTCAGCCTCGCCCCGGACGGCGAAGACGCGCGGACCTTCTTCTCCGGCGAGGTCGACGGCGCACCGATGAACCCCGACGACCTCGCCTTCGACCGGGAGGGCAACCTGTACCTCAGCGACTCACGCGGCATGTCCGAGGGCGAGGCGAAGGGGCGCGTGGTGCGGATCGACCGCACAGGGAGGGACGTCGCCGTCCTGGCCGACGGCCTTTCCGCGCCGAACGGCATCTCCTTCGACGCGGAATACCGCGGACTGTGGTTCAGCGAACTGACGCAGAACCGCATCTCCTACCTCCTCCTGGACAAGAAGGGCTCCGTGGCCTCGCGGCACACCGCCGTCCGGGTCGACGGCGGGATCGCCCAGACCGACTCGATCGCGGTGGACGCGGACGGCAACCTCTATCAGGGGTTGCACGGTCGGCCCGCCATGGAGGTGTACAGCAAGCACGGTGAACACCTGGCGACCGTGGAGGTCCCGGCCCGTGACGCCCATGCGCTGGAGTCGGCGACCAACGTGGCCATCGCGCCCGGGAGCACGCGGGCGTACATGACCGTCAGCGGGCCGGGCGGGGGCTACCTGTACACCTTCGACGCGCCGGCGGAGGGCATCCGCCAGTCCAACGGCGGCTGATCCAGTCGTCCCTTCACCTGGCCGCGCAGTCTCGCCCCGGCGCGCGGCAGCGCCAGGCCGACCGTTCCCGGTGCTTCGGGGCGGACCTGCGGCGGCACCGGAAACCGTCGCGACGGCGGTCACCGGATCGTCGGGACGTGCGGCGAGTCGGTGGCCGTCCGGCAGGCGTGTCCGTACAGGCCCGCCAGTTGCTGCTCGTCAGGGGCGCGGCGGGCCCGGGGCGGGCAGCCGGGGGAGCGCCGCCCGGGAGGTCCGGCGGCGGGCCGGTGAGCGCTCCCGGGCGGTGCCGCCGCTCTCAGGCCGCGTGGCCGCCGTCCACGACGACCTCCGTCCCGGTGATGTAGCCGGCCTCCGCACCGGCGAGGTACGCGACGAGCGAGGCGACCTCCTCCGCCGTGCCGAAGCGGCCCAGTGCGGTCGCCGCACGCTGGCCCTCGGCGAAGGGCCCGTCGGCCGGGTTGAGGTCGGTGTCCACGGGGCCGGGCTGGATCAGGTTCACCGTGATGCCGCGCGGCCCCAGCTCCCGGGCGAGCGGCTTGGTCAACCCGGCCAGGGCGGACTTGCTGAGCCCGTAGAGGGTGGAGCCGCCTCCGCCCGCGTACCGGCTCAGGGCCGTGCCCACGGAGATGACGCGGCCCCCGTCGGCCAGCCGCTCCGCCCCCGCCCGGCAGGCGAGGAAGACCGCCCGCACGTTCACCGCCAGCGTCCGGTCCACCTCCGGCCCGGCGAGCGCGGCAATCGGGCCGAGGACGCCGATGCCCGCGTTGTTGACCAGGATGTCGAGCCGCCCGAACGCGTCCGCCGCCCGGTGCACCGCCTCCGCCGCGGCATCGGGATCCGCCGCGTCGCAGCGCAGGGCGACGCCCCGGCGGCCGAAGCCCTCGATCTTCGCGACGACCGCACGGGCCGCCGCCTCGTCCCGCACATAGGTGATGGCGACGTCCGCGCCGTCCTGGGCGAGGCGCAGCGCGGTCGCGGCGCCGATGCCCCGGCTGCCACCGGTGACCAGGGCGGCGCGGGGCGGCAGGCCCACGGGGGCGGTGGTGACTCGGGCGGTGGAAGGGGTGCTGGACATGGCTGATTCCTCGCTGCTGGGGGCTGCCGTCGCTCCGACGGCAACCCCCAGCAAACGCGTGCCGGAGCCCGCGTACCGGCGGGAATCGGACGCCTACGGACGCGCCCGCCCCCACGGCCGCCGACCCCGCCGGCGCGGCCCGGACGAAGTGCCCCTACCGCGGAGGCAGCAGCGCGGGGTCCGTCGCCGCCGCCCGCAGCCGGACCAGGATGGCCCGGGCCGCCTTGTCGTAACCGAGGTTGTTGTTCTGGAGCACCGACTCGGCGTTGGCCAGTTCCAGCAGGGCGATCACCTCGAAGGCCAGCTGGCAGACGTCGGTGTCCCCGGCCAGCTCCCCGGCGGACCTGGCCTCCTCGATCGTCTGCTCGACGAAGGTGACCCAGCCCGTCTGCGCGGACGCCAGGGCGTCGTGCACCCTGCCGCCCCGGGCGTCGAACTCGGCGGTGGCGGCGTAGAAGAAGCAGCCGCCCCGGAACACACGCTCACGGGAGTACGCGATCCATGCCTCGCACAGCCGCCAGACCCGCCCGAGCCCCGGGGGCACCGACCGGGTGGGGCGCAGCACATGGTCGACGTATATGGCCACCGCGCCCCGCACGGTGGCCAGCTGGAGCCCTTCCTTCGAGCCGAAGAGGGCGAACACCCCGCTCTTGCTCAGCCCCAGCTCGGTGGCCAGCCGTCCCAGGGACAGGCCCTCCAGCCCTTCGACCGAGGCGATCTGCACCGCCCGCCCCAGAATCAGCTGCCGGGTCTGGTTCCCCCGCTCGACCCGCCCGTCCGCTCTTACCGCCGCCATGTGACCACTCCGTGTCTCAGAGTTATCGAGGCGTCAGTCTAGGGAGCGGCGGCGTGGCCGGCGGACCCTCCGCCGCCCGGGCGAACGGCCCGACCGCCTCTGACCACGGGTGATGCCCGCGAACGATCCGACTGTGGGGACAGGTGTTCCTTTCCTCGGAGGCCGGCGGGCGGCGTGAACCTCCGTGTGCGGACCGCGGAGGCCGCCCCGGTGCCTCCGTGGAGTGCCGGCGGCGGGATCGCGCCGGGTGACGGCGGGGCCGGTGAGCGAGCGGGAGAGCCGCCACGGTGTGATGACCGCCGCCACGGTGTGATGACCGCCGCCGTCACGTGGTGACCGCCGCCGGTGCGTCGCGACCGCCGCCGGTGCGTCGCGACCGTGGCCAGCGGGTCCTGGCGGCCCCTCAGGTCTTGATCGCGTCCGCGGCGATCATCACGGCGGCCCCCGTCACGATCAGCACGATGCTGACGAACAGCCCGTGCTCGCTGAGGAAGTCGATCCTCCGCACCATGGTCCACAGCCGGAACCAGCCCGTCCACTCGTACAGCAGCCCGCCGACGCCCTGGATGAAGACCAGGAACCCGATCGTCTCGACGATTTTCTTCATGGGCCGAGCCTCGCTCCCGCCGCGCATCCGCCGCGTCGGCCACCGGTCCCGCGCACCGCGCCGAAAGTAGCCGGTTGCGCGACTTTGGTCGCTCCCTCGCCGCTCAGGGCTCCTCCGGCCGGCCCGGTTGCGTAACTTTGTCGATATGACGCGCACCGAGTACCGCTGGCTGCTCCCTTCGGCGATGGCCGATCCCGAGCTGCCCGGCGACCGGGCCCGGACGCGGCGGACCGTACGGGACTGGGCCGTCGACATCACGGCCTTCCTCTGCGCCGCGGGGTTCGGGCTGCTGGTCCTCGCCGCGATCGAGGCCGACGGCACCACGGCGGACGCCGTCGTGTTCGTGGACTCGGTGGTCGGGGCCGCGGCCTGCTGCGCTCTCTGGTTCCGGCGGCGCTGGCCGGCCGGAATCGCCGTCGTGCTGAGCGTCGTCTGCATCGTCGAACCCGTGGCCGCGGGCGCGCTGATGGTGGCCCTCTTCAGCCTGGCCGTCCACCGCCCCTTCAAGCCCGTGGCGGTCATCGGCGCGGGCGCGCTGGCCGTCACGCCCCTCCAGCCCTACCTGCGCCCGGACCCGGCGACCTCCTACGTGGCCTCGACCATCATCGGGGTCCTCCTGGTGCTGCTGGTGCTCAGCTGGGGCATGGTCGTACGCTCCCGGCGCCAGCTCGTCCTCACCCTCCGGGAACGGGCCCGCCGCGCCGAGGCCGAGGCGGAGCTGCGCGCCGAACAGGCCCAGCGGCTGGCCCGCGAGTCCATCGCCCGCGAGATGCACGACGTCCTCGCCCACCGGCTGACCCTGCTCAGCGTGCATGCCGGAGCCCTCGAATTCCGGCCCGACGCCCCCGCCGCCGAGGTGGGCCGGGCCGCCGGCGTCATCCGGGACAGCGCGCACGAAGCCCTCCAGGACCTGCGCGAGATCATCGGCGTCCTGCGCGGGCCCGGCGACGCCGACGAGGGGGACCGGCCGCAGCCCACCCTGGCCACCCTGGACGCGCTCATCGCCGAGTCCCGGCTCGCGGGCATGAAGGTCGTCGTGGACAACCGGGTCGCCGACCCCCAGGACGCCCCCGCCGCCACCGGCCGCACGGTCTACCGGATCGCACAGGAGTGCCTGACCAACGCCCGCAAGCACGCGCCCGGCGCCGAGGTCTCCGTCACCGTGACGGGCGGCCCCGGCGAAGGGCTCACCATCGAGGTGGAGAACCCCGCACCCACCGAGCCCTTCGAACGGGTCCCCGGCTCCGGCCAGGGGCTCATCGGCCTCGCCGAGCGTGCCACCCTCGCCGGCGGCGCACTGGAGCACGGCCCGACGGGGAACGGCGGCTTCGCCGTCCGGGCCCGGCTGCCGTGGTCCGCCGCGTGACGGCCGGGGGCGTGGCGCCGGGGCGGCGGTGCTGCCGCGCGACGTCGGCCGGCCGGCCGCTCCGCCGCCGCCCGTCCCCGCGCCGGATGCCCCGCCGCCCCCTGCCCGCCGTGCGGGAGCGGGGAGCCGCATGGCTACGGTGGCCCGCATGAACACCCCGGCGTCCCCGACACCCCCGGCGTCCGACGAGCCCACGCCCGGCCGGCCCGTCCGGCTGCTGATCGTCGACGACGACCCGTTGGTCCGCGCCGGACTGACCCTGATGCTCGGCGGCGACGAGGGCATCGACATCGTCGGGGAGGGCGCGGACGGCGACGAGGCCGAGGAACTGGTCGAACGCCTGCGTCCCGACGTCGTCCTGATGGACATTCGGATGCCGGTCATGGACGGACTCACCGCGACCGAGCGGCTGCGCCGCCGGCCCGGGGCTCCCGAGGTCGTCGTCCTCACCACCTTCCACGCGGACGAACAGGTCCTCCGGGCGATTCGCGCCGGGGCGGCCGGCTTCGTCCTGAAGGACACCCCGCCGGCCCGGATCGTCGATTCGGTCCGCCGGGTCGCCGCGGGAGACCCGGTGCTCTCGCCGGCCGTCACCCGTCAGTTGATGGCCCGTGCCGCAGGTGACGGGCACGACGGCCGGGCCGGCCGTGCCGAGCGCGCCCGCAGCCGTTTCGGGCAGCTGGCCGAGCGGGAGAAGGAGGTCGCCGTCGCGGTCGGACGCGGCGGCTCCAACGCGCAGATCGCGGGCTCCCTCCACCTCAGCGTCGCGACCGTCAAGACCCACGTCTCACGCATTCTCGCCAGGCTCGACCTCAACAACCGCGTGCAGATCGCGCTGCTGGTCCATGACGCGGGTCTCCTCGACACGGACCGGGACGACGGGAACGACCTGCGCTGACCGGGGCTCGCGGGAGCGCAGCGGCTGTCCGAAAACCGGCGGCCGGGGCCAGCCGGCCGACGGGGACCAGCCGGCCGGAGCGGACCAACCGGCCGGCGCGGACGAGCTGACCGGAGCCGGCCGGAGCGAGCGGACCCGGCGGACGAGCCGACCGGAGCGAGCGGCCGACGGCGCCGCTTCAGCCGCCGGGGATCTCCGTCATCGCCACGGGCCGTCGTTCGCGGCGGGAGACCTCGCACGCCTCGGCGATGCGCAGGGCGTGCAGGGCCTCCCGCCCGTCGCACGGATTGGCCAGCTCGCCCCGGACCACGCGCAGGAACGCGTCCAGCTCCGCCTCGTACGCCGGGGCGAACCGTTCCAGGAAGCCCGGCCAGGGCTTCGCCGGGGCGCCGGGGCTCCCCGGCTCGGCCGAGGTCAGCGGCGTACGGTCGTCCAGGCCGACGGCGATCTGGTCCAGCTCGCCGGCCAGCTCCATCCGTACGTCGTACCCGGCGCCGTTGCACCGGGTCGCGGTGGCCGTGGCGAGCGTCCCGTCGTCGAGGGTGAGCAGAGCGGCGGCGGTGTCCACGTCTCCGGCCTCCCGGAACATCGCCGGGCCGGCGTCCGAACCGGTGGCGTACACCTCGCTCACCTCGCGGCCCGTCACCCAGCGCAGGATGTCGAAGTCGTGGACCAGGCAGTCGCGGTACAGCCCGCCGGAGAGCGGGAGATAGGCGGCGGGCGGCGGGGCCGGGTCGGAGGTGGCCGCCCGGACGGTGTGCAGCCGGCCGAGCCGTCCCGCCCGCACGGCGGCCCTGGCCTCGCCGTACCCGGCGTCGAAGCGCCGCATGAACCCGAGCTGGAGGACGCTGCCGGCCGCCTCGGCCTCCGCGAGCGCGGCGAGCGTGCCGGGCAGGTCCAGGGCGATCGGCTTCTCGCAGAAGACGGGCAGCCCGGCGCGGGCGGCCCGCGCGATGAGCCCGGCGTGGGCCGAGGTCGCCGAACAGATCAGCACGGCGTCGGGCGGCCCCCCGGCCTCGCCCTCCCCGGTGAACAGGTCGTCCACCGCGACGGCCGCCGCCCCTGTGCGGGCGGCGGCCCCGGCCGCCCGCACGGGGTCCGCGTCCGCCAGCAGCAGGGCGTCCACGGCGGGGTGACGGCTCAGTACCTTCGCGTGGAAGGCGCCGATCCGTCCCGTTCCGATCAGTCCGATGCGCATGGGCCCCAAGGTGGCGTTCGCCCGGTCGTCATGTCAAGCGTTTGTCCTGACAAAGGGCGGCCGCGTCGACCGGCTGTGCCCGTCGCCCGTCTGCCATGGCTTTGTCCGGACAAGCGAACTACGCTCGCCCCCGTGACCGCACAAGGAACCGACCGGCCGCTGCCGCTGAGCGTGGACCGCACCAGCCCGGTGCCGCTCTACTTCCAGCTGGCACAGCAGCTGGAGGCCGCCGTGGAGCAGGGCCGGCTGGCCCCCGGCGCCCTGCTCGGGAACGAGATCGACCTCGCCGCCCGCCTCGGCCTGTCCCGGCCGACCGTCCGACAGGCCATCCAGTCGCTCGTCGACAAGGGGCTGATGGTGCGCCGACGCGGCGTCGGCACCCAGGTCGTCCACAGCCGGGTCCGCCGCCCGCTGGAGCTCAGCTCCCTCTACGACGACCTGGAGGCGGCCGGCCAGCGCCCCACCACCCGCGTCCTGCGCAACACCACGGAACCGGCCACCGCCGAGGTCGCCGCCGCGCTCGGTGTCGCCGAGGGCGGCGAGGTCCACCTGGTCGAACGGCTGCGCAGCGCCCACGGCGAACCGATGGCCCTCCTGCGCAACCACCTGCCCCCGGGGCTGCTCCCGCTGCGCACCGAGGACCTGGAGGCCACCGGCCTCTACCGGCTGATGCGCGCCGAGGGAATCACGCTGCACAGCGCCCGCCAGTCCGTCGGCGCGCGCGCCGCGGACGACCGCCGGGCGCGGGCGCTGGAGGTGCCCGTGGGCGCGCCGCTGCTCACGATGGAGCGCACCACGTACGACGACACCGGCCGGGTGGTGGAATTCGGCTCGCACGTCTACCGGGCGGAGCGGTACGCCTTCGAGTTCCAGCTGCTGGTGCGCGCCTGAGCCGCGGTCCATGCCCGCGGGCGGCTGCCCCGGGCCCCTCCGGCGTCCGGGGCGGGCCCGTCGACGTGGCCGCGGGCCGCTCCCGGCGGGAGTCCGCCCCGCGGCCCCTGCCCGCGGGCCGCCGCCGCGAGGGTTCCCGCCTCCGGTGCCGGACGGGCTGGAAGGGCGGGCGCCTACGGACCCGCCGCGTAAGGATGTTCGGACAAGCTGTTGACGTGAACATGTGGCACGACTACAACTCGCTGCACCGAAGGACGCGCCCCCACCGGCCCTGCCGGGCGGGAGCGGGCAGGGCTCGGGGATACTTGGGCAGCCGGGCCGGGACCGTAGGCTCCCCGGCCCCGTCAAGCAGCACAGCGAGCAGCAGTAGAAGGGCACGGCGTCGTGGCAAGGGTTCGGACAGGGGTACGCGCGATGGGCGCCGTGCTGGCAGTGGTGCTGGGCGCCTCCCTCGCGGGATGCAGCAGCACCGGCGGCAAGCGCGCCGAGGAGCGCGCGGCCGCCGCGGCCGAGGGGCGGGCCGCGGTGAACACACCGCGCTGGACCTTCGCCATGGTCACGCACTCGGGAGACGGCGACACCTTCTGGGACATCGTCCAGAAGGGCGCCGAGCAGGCGGCCGTCAAGGACAACATCAACTTTCTCTACTCGCACAACGACGAGGCCAACCAGCAGGCCCAGCTCGTCCAGACCGCGATCGACAAGAAGGTCGACGGGCTGATCGTCTCCCTGGCCAAGCCGGACGCGATGAAGGCCGTGGTCGCCAAGGCCGTCAAGGCGGGCATCCCGGTCGTCACCGTGAACTCCGGCTCCGCGGAGTCGAAGGAATTCGGCGCCCTGACCCACATCGGCCAGGACGAGTCGATCGCCGGCGAGGCCGTCGGCGACGAGCTGAACAGCCGGGACCGCAAGAAGGCCCTGTGCGTCCTGCACGAGCAGGGCAACGTGGGCCACGAGCAGCGTTGCGCCGGCGCGAAGAAGACCTTCGACGGCACGATGCAGAACCTGTACGTCGACGGCACCAACATGCCCGACGTCACCGCGTCCATCGAGGCCAAGCTCCAGTCCGACAAGAGCATCGACGCGGTCGTCACCCTCGGCGCCCCCTTCGCCGACGCGGCCGTCAAGGCCAAGCAGACGGCGGGCAGCAAGGCGGAGATCGACACCTTCGACCTCAACGCGAAGGTCGCCACCGGCCTCCAGACCGAGAAGCTCGGCTTCGCCGTCGACCAGCAGCCCTACCTCCAGGGCTACCAGGCCGTCGATCTGCTCTGGCTCCACCGCTACAACCGCAACGTCCTCGGCGGCGGCCTGCCCGTCCTGACCGGCCCGCAGATCATCACCGCCGACGACGCCGACGCCCTGGCCGACTACACCAAGCGGGGCACGCGATGAGCGGCTCCACCGCCGCACCGGAACAGGCGACGGACGAGCGGCTGGTGCGCACGTCCCCGCTGCGCAAGCTGCTCGGCCGCCCGGAGCTCGGTTCGGTCGTCGGCGCGCTCGCCGTCTTCCTGTTCTTCGCGATCGTCGCCGACAGCTTCCTCCAGGCCACCAGCTTCGGCACCGTGCTGTACGCGGCGTCCACGCTCGGCATCATGGCCGCGCCGGTCGCGCTGCTGATGATCGGCGGCGAGTTCGACCTCTCCGCGGGAGTCATGGTCACCAGCTCCGCGCTGATCTCCTCGATGTTCAGCTACCAGCTGACGGCCAACGTCTGGGTCGGCGTCTTCGTGTCGCTGCTGGTCACGCTCGCCATCGGCGCGTTCAACGGCTTCATGCTGACCCGCACCAAGCTGCCGAGCTTCATCATCACGCTCGGCACCTTCCTGATGCTGACCGGCCTGAACCTCGGCTTCACCAAGCTCGTCAGCGGCACCGTCTCCACCAAGGCCATCGGCGACATGGAGGGCTTCGACTCGGCCCGCGCCCTGTTCGCCTCGACGCTGACCCTCGGCGGCGTCGAGTTCAAGGTGACGATCCTGTGGTGGGCGGCGCTGGTCGGCGTCGCCACCTGGATCCTCCTCCGTACCCGCTTCGGCAACTGGATCTTCGCGGTCGGCGGCGAGGCCGACGCGGCGCGCGCGGTCGGCGTGCCGGTCATCCGCACCAAGATCGGGCTCTACCTCGGTGTCGCCTTCGCGGCCTGGGTCTCCGGCCAGCACCTGCTGTTCAGCTACGACGTCGTCCAGTCGGGCGAGGGCGTCGGCAACGAGCTGACGTACATCATCGCCGCCGTCATCGGCGGCTGCCTGATCACCGGCGGCTACGGCTCCGCGATCGGCTCGGCGGTCGGCGCCTTCATCTTCGGCATGACCAGCAAGGGCATCGTGTACGCCGAGTGGAATCCGGACTGGTTCAAATTCTTCCTGGGGGCGATGCTGCTCCTGGCCACCCTGCTCAACGCGTGGGTGCGCAAGCGCGCGGAGGCGACGTCATGACGGCCACCCCTGAGGACACCGCGGGACCGGCCGCCGGACCGCTGGTCGAGCTGGACGACGTATCGAAGTTCTACGGCAACGTCAAAGCCCTGGAACACGTCTCGCTGGAGGTCCACGCGGGCGAGATCACCTGCGTCCTCGGTGACAACGGCGCCGGCAAGTCCACCCTCATCAAGATCATCGCGGGGCTGCACCGGCACGACGCCGGACGCTTCCTGATCGAGGGCGAGGAGACCGCCCTCGCCAATCCGCGCGACGCCCTGGACCGCGGCATCGCCACCGTCTACCAGGACCTCGCCGTCGTCCCGCTGATGCCGGTCTGGCGGAACTTCTTCCTCGGCTCCGAACCCACCGTCGGCGTCGGCCCCTTCAAGCGCCTCGACGTCCGGAGGATGCGCGAGACGACCCGTACGGAACTCCTCCGCATGGGCATCGACCTGCGCGACGTCGACCAGCCCATCGGCACCCTCTCCGGCGGTGAGCGCCAGTGCGTGGCGATCGCCCGCGCCGTCTACTTCGGCGCCAAGGTCCTCGTCCTCGACGAGCCGACCGCCGCCCTCGGCGTCAAGCAGTCCGGTGTGGTCCTCAAGTACGTGGCGGCCGCCCGCGACGCGGGCCTCGGCGTGGTCCTCATCACGCACAACCCGCACCACGCCCACCTCGTCGGCGACCGGTTCGTCCTCCTCAAGCGCGGCGCGATGTCCGGCAGCCACACCAAGGACGACGTCACGCTGGACGAGCTGACCCGGCAGATGGCGGGCGGCAGCGAGCTGGAGGAGCTCAGCCACGAGCTGGAACGCACCACGGCCCCCACCCTCCCGGGCGGTCCCGCCGCGACCGACGACACCCCCTGACCGCCGCCCCGCCCCGGCGCGGCCGACCCGCCCGTCGGTCCCCGGGTGCCGGGCAGTGGCAGAATCGAGCGCGGCGGGCGCCGTCCGCCGCCGGCCGCGACAGCGGCCCGGCCCCCCAGACCCCGCAGGGACGATGAGCACGTACCGCGACTTCGCACACCGCGGCTCCGCCCGCGCCACCGTCCTCAAGACCGTCGGCACCAAGGAACGCCGCTCGCACCTCACCGCCCCCCGGGTCCCCACGGTCGGGATCGACATCGGCGGCACCAAGGTGATGGCGGGCGTCGTCGACGCCGACGGCAACATCCTGGAGCAGCTGCGCACCGAGACGCCCGACAAGTCCAAGAGCCCCAAGGTCGTCGAGGACACCATCGTCGAGCTGGTCCTGGACCTCTCCGACCGCCACGACGTCCACGCGGTGGGCATCGGCGCGGCGGGCTGGGTGGACGCCGACCGCTCCAAGGTCCTGTTCGCCCCGCACCTCGCCTGGCGTGACGAGCCCCTGCGCGACGCCATCGCCTCGCGTCTCGTCGTCCCCGTCATGGTCGACAACGACGCCAACACCGCCGCCTGGGCGGAATGGCGCTTCGGAGCGGGCCGCGGCGAGGACCACCTGGTCATGATCACCCTCGGTACGGGCATCGGCGGCGCGATCCTGGAGGACGGGCAGGTCAAGCGCGGCAAGTACGGGGTGGCCGGTGAGTTCGGCCACATGCAGGTCGTGCCCTCGGGCCACCGCTGCCCCTGCGGCAACCGCGGCTGCTGGGAGCAGTACAGCTCCGGCAACGCGCTGGTCCGCGAGGCCCGGGAGCTGGCCGCGGCGGACTCCCCGGTCGCGCACTATCTGCTGGACCGGGTCAAGGGCAGCATCCCCGACATCACGGGCCCGCTCATCACCGAACTGGCCCGCGAGGGCGACGCGATGTGCATCGAGCTGCTCCAGGACATCGGCCAGTGGCTCGGCGTCGGCATCGCCAACCTGGCCGCCGCGCTCGACCCCTCCTGCTTCGTCATCGGGGGCGGCGTCAGCGCCGCCGACGACCTCCTGATCAACCCCGCCCGGGACGCCTTCAAGCGCAATCTCACCGGCCGCGGCTACCGCCCCGAGGCCAGGATCGCGAAGGCACAGCTCGGTCCCGAGGCGGGTATGGTCGGCGCCGCGGACCTGGCGCGGCTGGTCGCCCGCCGGTTCCGCCGGGCCAACCGGCGGCGGGTCGAGCGGTACGAGCGGTACGCCCAGATCTACGACCAGGCGGCGAGCACCATCCGCAACTCGCGGTCCGCCCGTACCGTCGACTGAACCGCAGCCGCCCTTCCCGGCGTCCATCCTTTCAGTACGCCGTCACCGCAGCACCTTAGGGACCACCTGATCATGATCGCAGCCGAGCACCCCGCGGTGCCGCACCAGTCGGAGTCTCCGGGCGACGGCGAGGGCAAACCGCCCGAGGACCCCCGGCGGGTGTTCAAGCGGCGCTTCATCACCGCCACGATCATCGTGCTGCTGATCGGCATCCCGGCCGGCTATCTGCTGATCTCGGCCGGTCAGAGCCGCCGCTCGGGCCAGGACAAGGAGGCCGAGGCGGCCGCCGAGGGGCTCCGCGAGGGCTGGCCCTCCAAGATGCAGCGCCGGATCTTCGAGATCCCGATCCCCGGCAACGGAGCCGGCGTGCAGTACTACGAGACGAACAACTGGAAAGCCAGCCGGATGTACGCGAAGTTCCGGACGACCTCCGCCGGGCTCGACCGCTTCCTGACCGGGGTGGGCACCGGGCGCGCGGCGCTGGAGCCCGACACGATCGACATCAGCCCGAGGGACATCAAGATCACCGGCTGGTCCTTCGGCCCGGGCGAGCACTGGGCCAGCACCACCCACCGCAACAAGAAGCCGCGCCCCACCCAGAACATCACGGTCAACATGACCGATCCGGCCAGCCCCGTCGTGTACGTCGTTTCGGCGGCGACCCCCTGACGGGGAGCCGGAGGGACGCTCAGTAATCTGGAGCGAGTGAGCGAAGTGAGCGAGACGACCCCGCAGCCCGTGCAGGTCCCCCACCCCCAAGGGCCCGCCCCGCACCCCGGAGCGCCTCACCAGGCGGTTCCGGATCCGCACCAGGGACCGGACGCCGTGCCGCTGTCGGCCGCCGCCCCGGAGCCCCGTCCCGCCCCCGGCGGCGGGACACCCGGGTTCCCGCAGGCTCCGGTGGAGGCACAGCCCGACCAGGTCCCGCTCGCGCCGCAGCAGCCGCAGGTCCCGGTCGCCGTGCAGCAGCCGCAGGCCCCGTTCACGCCTCAGGCGCCGCAGGCCCCGCTCGCCGCACAGCAGCCGCAGGCCCCGCTCACCCCGTTCACGCCGCCGGACGCGCCGGCGCCTCAGACGCAGCTCGCCCCACAGGAGGCCCCGGCCGTTCCGCCGTCCTCCGCGCCCGTCCCGCAGGCCGCACCGGTCGCACCGGTCGCTCCCACCCCGCAGGAAGGCCCCGCGCCCGTCCCGGCGCAGGGGTCGGGGCCGGCCGACGCTCCGCGGACGCTCCAGTACCGCTTCGACGGGCCGGAGGACGCCCCGGTCCTGGTCATCGGGCCCTCGCTCGGGACGACGTGGCACATGTGGGACCGCCAGATCCCCGAGCTGTCCCAGCACTGGCGGATCTTCCGCTACGACCTGCCCGGTCACGGCGGCGCGCCCGCCCACCCCGCCGCCTCCGTCGCTGACCTGGCCGACCGGCTGCTCGCCACGCTGGACGGCCTCGGAGTCCAGCGCTTCGGCTACGTGGGCTGCTCGATCGGCGGGGCGGTCGGTGCGGACCTGGCCCTGCGCCACCCGCACCGGGTCGCCTCACTGGCGCTCGTCGCCTCCTCGCCCCGGTTCGGCACCGCCGACGAGTTCCGCCGGCGCGGCGTGATCGTCCGCACCAACGGCCTGGAGCCGATGGCCCGCACCGCGCCGGAGCGCTGGTTCACGCCGGGCTTCGCCGCCGCGCAGCCCGCCATCGTGGAATGGGCCGTCCAGATGGTCCGCACCACCGACCCCGGGTGCTACATCGCCGCCTGCGAGGCGCTCGCGGCGTTCGACATCCGCGGCGCGCTCGGCCGGATCGGCGTCCCCACGCTGGTCCTGGTCGGGGCGGAGGACCAGGTCACCGGGCCCGCCGAGGCCCGCACCCTGGTCGCCGGGATACCGGACGCACGTCTGGCGCTCGTCCCCGGAGCCTCGCACCTCGCGCCCGTCGAGCAGCCCGCGGCCGTCAGCGACCTGCTGCTGATGCACTTCTCCACCGCCTGGCAGCAGGACACCTCGGCCGCGATCCCCGTACTGCCGCTCGTCCCCGGGCCCGCGACCCCCGCCACCCCCATCGCCCCGGTGGCCGAGATCGCCCCGGCCGCCGTCGCCCCCGAGGCTCCCGCGCCGACGCCCGACGACCGGCACGAGCAGGGCACGAAAGTGCGCCGCGAGGTGCTGGGGGACGCCCATGTCGACGCGGTGAACGCGTCCGCCGACGGCTTCACCGAGGACTTCCAGGAGCTGGTGACCCGGTACGCCTGGGGCGAGGTCTGGAGCCGGGACGGCCTCGACCGCCGCACCCGCAGCTGCATCACGCTCACCGCACTCGTCGCCTCCGGCCACCTGGAAGGTCTCGCCGCGCACACCCGTGCCGCCCTGCGCAACGGCCTGACGCCCGCCGAGATCAAGGAAGTTCTGCTCCAGACCGCCGTCTACTGCGGCATTCCGGCCGCCGGAGCCGCCTTCGCCGTCGCGCAGACCGTGATTCAGGAGGAAACCACGCCGCCCGCGTAGCAGGATGGAGCCATGAACGCATCTCCTCGGGCCCTCACCCTCACCAAGAAGACTCACTCCTGCGTCCGGATCGAGAAGGAGGGGCGGTCCCTGGTCATCGACCCCGGGGGCTTCTCCGAGGACGACTCGGCTCTCGGCGCCGACGTGATCCTGGTGACGCACGAGCACCCGGACCACTTCGACGAGGCACGGCTCCGCGCGGGCCTGGAGGCGAACCCGGCGGCGGAGATCTGGACGCTGCGCAGCGTGGCCGAACAGCTCTCGGCCGCCTTCCCCGGGCGGGTGAACACCGTGGGCGACGGGGACGCGTTCTCCGCCGCAGGATTCGACGTCACCGTGCACGGCGAGCTGCACGCGGTGATCCACCCGGACATCCCGAGGATCACCAACGTCGGCTTCCTCGTCGACGGTTCGGTCTTCCACCCCGGCGACGCGCTCACCGTTCCCGAGCGTCCCGTGGACACGCTGCTGCTGCCGGTCATGGCCCCCTGGAGCAAGATCTCCGAGGTCATCGACTACGTACGCGAGGTGAAGCCGCGGCGTGCCATCGACGTCCACGACGCCCTGCTGACCGATCTGGCGCGGCCGATCTACGACAACCAGATCGGTGCCCTGGGCGGCGCGGAGCACGGCCGGCTGGCCCCGGGCGGCGTCACCGAGCTGTGAGCCCTCCGGCGGCTGTCAGTGGGAGCCGCTAGGTTGGCTGCCATGCGCATCGCCACCTGGAACGTCAATTCGATCACCGCCCGGCTGCCGAGGCTCCTGGCCTGGCTGGAGAGCAGCGGCACCGACGTGCTGTGCATCCAGGAGACCAAGTGCACGGCCGAGCAGTTCCCCACCGCCGCGCTCGCCGAGCTGGGCTACGCGTCCGCGGTCAACGCCGACGGCCGGTGGAACGGGGTGGCACTGGTCTCCCGCGTCGGCCTCGCCGACGTCGTCAGCGGGCTGCCCGACGGCCCGGACTACGACGGGGTGCAGGAGCCCCGCGCGATCTCCGCGACCTGCGGTCCGCTGCGCCTCTGGTCGGTCTACGTGCCCAACGGCCGCGAGGTCGAGCACGGACACTACGCGTACAAGCTGCGCTGGCTGGAGGCCCTGCGGAAGGCCGCCGCGGTGGAGGCCGCGGGAGCCCGGCCGTTCGCGGTCCTGGGCGACTTCAACGTGGCCCCGACCGACGAGGACGTCTGGGACCCGGCACTGTTCGTGGGGGCCACGCATGTGACGCCCGCCGAGCGCGCCGCCCTCGCGGCCCTTGAGGCGGAGGGGCTGAGCGAGGTCCGCCCCCGCCCCCTGAAGTACGACCGCGCCTACACCTTCTGGGACTACCGCCAGCTGCGGTTCCCCAAGAACAAGGGCATGCGGATCGACCTCACCTTCGGCAACGCCCCGTTCACCGCCGCCGTCAAGGACAGCTATGTGGACCGCGAGGAGCGCAAGGGCAAGGGGGCGTCGGACCACGCCCCGGTGGTCGTGGACCTCGATCTCTGAGGAGCCGAGGGCACAGGGGCGGGAGAGGCCACCCCTGCTGACAACTCAAGGTTGACACCACGGAGGTGTCAACTTACAGTTGACGCATGACGCAGCCTCTTCCCGCCACACCCTCCGTGCGCCTCGACGACCTGATCGAGGCCATCAAGAAGTCCAACACCGACGCACTGGAGCAGCTCTCCGGCGCCGTCCTCGCCGCCGACCACCTGGGCGATCTGGCCGACCACCTGATCGGCCACTTCGTGGACCAGGCGCGCCGCTCCGGCGCTTCCTGGACGGACATCGGCCGGAGCATGGGAGTCACCCGCCAGGCGGCCCAGAAGCGCTTCGTGCCCAAGAAGAGCGAAGGCGCCTCAGACCTGGACCCGAGCCAGGGCTTCGGCCGTTTCACCCAGCGCGCCCGCAACGTCGTCATGGCCTCCCACAACGAGGCCCAGGCCGCCCGGCACGCCGAGATCCTCCCGGCCCACCTGACGCTCGGCCTGCTCGCGGAGCCCGAGGGCATCGCCGCCCGCGTCCTCGCCGGACTCGGGGTGACGCCGGAGGCCGTACGCGCCGCCTGCGCCGCCGCGCTGCCCGCCGCCGCCGCGGAGGTGCCCGAGCTGATCCCGTACGACGCGGATTCCCGGAAGGTCCTGGAGCTGACCTTCCGCGAGGCGCTCCGGCTCGGGCACAACTACGTCGGCACCGAACACGTCCTGCTGGCCCTGCTGGAGTTCGAGGACGGCTCCGGCGTGCTGACCGGCCTCGGTGTGGAGAAGGGCGCCGCCTCGGACGCCGTCGAGGCGGCGGTGGCGGAAGCGGCCGACGCCCTGGGGCGGCAGCAGCCCTGACCCCTCCCCGCCCGGGCGGCGTGCGGGCCCAGGGCTCTCCCCGGCGGCAGGACTCTCCCGGGCCCGGGCGTCTCCCGGGCCCGGGGCTTCAGTGCACCGAGAACCCGCCGTCCACGAACACCGACTGCCCCGTGACGTACGCCGATGAGCGCCCCGCCAGGAACACCGCGGCCCCCGCGAAGTCGTCGACGAGGCCGTTGCGGCCGACCAGGGTCCGCGCGGCGAGCGACGCCACCTTCTCCGGGTCCGAGGCGAGGCGCTCGTTGAGCGGCGTCAGCACGAACCCGGGCACCAGGGTGTTGACGGTGACGCCGTGCGGCGACCACGCCTCGGCCTGGGACCGGGCCAGGGACTCCAGACCGCCCTTGGACACCCCGTACGCACCGCTGTTCACGAAGGCCCGGTGCGCCTGCTGCGAGGTGACGTGGATGATCCGCCCGTAGCCGCGCTCGGCCATGCCCGGCCCGAAGCGCTGCCCCAGCAGGAACGGCGCCTTCAGGTTCACCGCCATCGTGGAGTCCCAGACGTCCTCGCCGAGTTCGGTCATCGGGGGGCGGAGGTTGATCCCGGCGCAGTTCACCAGGATGTCCGGCTCCCCGAACGCCTGCGCGGCCTCGTCCGCACCCACGCGCACGCTTTCGGCGGTGCTCAGGTCCGCGCTCACCCAGGCGGCCCGGCGGCCCTCGGCGGTCAGCTCGTCCACGGTCGTCCTGAGCTCGGCCTCCCGGCGGGCCACCACGACGACGCCGGCACCGGCCCGGGCCAGGGCGCGGGTGATCGCCCGGCCGATGCCGGAGCTGCCGCCGGTGACCACCGCCACCCGGCCCTCCAGCGAGAACAGTTCCGAGACGTACTCCTGTGCACTCATGTGCGTACTTTAGATATCCGCTCGGGCCCCGGACCGGAGCGGGGTGCGGAAACGGTGAACGCCGCGCGCCTGTGGTGCTGAACCTGACCGGGATGGGACCCTAGTGGTATGAACATCCCTTTCTTGGACAACTGGCGTAAGCGTCAGGGTGATACGCAGGGAGGCGTGCTCGCCGCCGCCGTCGAGACGGACCCCGACGGTGTGGCCGAACTGCTCGCCGAATGCGAACTGCTGCGCGTCCGGGTGGGGCAGCACGGACTCGAACTCGACGACACGCCCGCCTCGTTGACCGCGCTCGACCAGTTGCCGCCGAGCTGGCGCGACGACCCGGAGGAGCTGCCCTGGCTCGGCAACGACGCCGGTCTCTACCTCGGCACGGTGATCGTGCGCACCGTCCCGGGCGCCGCCTGGGACGTCTGGCCGAGCGGTCAGCCCGTGGTGCGGCTGGAGTCCGGCCGGGAGATCGACGTCGTCGCGGCCGGTCTCGACTGGGCGATGGCGGGCAGCCCGGAGCTCTCCCAGGTGTACGCGGAGTCCGCGGAGAACTGAACCGGGAGGAGACCGGGCTCCCGCTCTCCCCACCTAATCTAGATAAACAGCCTTTTGCGCCATTTACGCGTGTCGGGTGCGAAGTCCCTTTTCGCGATGGATAGTTTGCGCTGACCTCGACACAGCGACAAGTGGGTAGGGCAGCGCATGGCCGTCGATCCGTTGATCGAACTGAGGGACGTCAACAAACACTTCGGGGAGTTGCACGTACTTCAGGACATCAATCTCACGGTAGGCCGCGGGGAGGTGGTGGTGGTCATCGGCCCCTCCGGCTCGGGGAAATCCACCCTGTGCCGGGCGATCAACCGGCTGGAGACCATCGAGTCCGGAAGCATCACGATCGACGGCAGGCCCCTCCCCGCGGAGGGCAAGGGCCTGGCCCAGCTCCGTGCCGAGGTCGGCATGGTCTTCCAGTCGTTCAACCTCTTCGCCCACAAGACCGTGCTGGAGAACGTCTCGCTGGCGCAGCTCAAGGTCCGCAAGCGCAGGAAGGACGAGGCCGACAAGCGTTCCCGTGAACTGCTGGAGCGGGTCGGCCTCGTGGCCCACGCCGACAAGTTCCCCGCCCAGCTCTCCGGCGGCCAGCAGCAGCGCGTGGCCATCGCCCGCGCCCTGGCCATGGACCCCAAGGCGCTCCTCTTCGACGAGCCCACCTCGGCGCTCGACCCGGAGATGATCAACGAGGTGCTCGAAGTCATGCAGCAGCTCGCCCGGGAGGGCATGACCATGGTCGTGGTCACCCATGAGATGGGCTTCGCCCGCTCCGCCGCCAACCGCGTCGTGTTCATGTCCGACGGCTGCGTCGTCGAGGACCGCACCCCGGAGGACTTCTTCACCTCCCCGTCGAGCGACCGCGCCAAGGACTTCCTGTCCAAGATCCTCAAGCACTGAGGGGGGCTTCCATGTTGCGTACGAGGAACACGAGTACGAGCAGGTCCGCCGCCCTCGTGGCCGGTCTCCTGCTCGCCGCACTCGCCGCGGGCTGCGGCAAGGAGGGCAGCCCCCCGGTCAAGGGGCCCAAGGCCGAGGCCCTGCCCGTCTACCAGGTCGACACCGGCGCCGACCTGCCCGACTCCCGCACCTGGGCCAAGGCGAAGAGGCGCGGCCATCTGGTGGTCGGCGCCAAGGAGGACCAGCCGTACCTGGGGGAGAAGGACCCGGCGAGCGGGGTCTACTCCGGGTTCGACATCGAGATCGCCCGGATGATGGCGGCCTCGCTCGGCTTCGACCCCAAGACGGTCCGCTTCCGCACGATCGCGTCAGCCAACCGCGAGACGGCTCTGCAGAACGGCCAGATCGACTACTACGTCGGCACCTACACCATCAACGACATGCGCAAGAAGCTCGTCGGCTTCGCCGGCCCGTACTACATGGCGGGCCAGGGCCTGCTGGTGCGCAGCGACGAGGACGACATCCACGGGCCCCGGGACCTGGCGGGCAGGACCGTCTGCTCGGCGGCCGGCTCCACGCCCTACCAGCGCATCGCCGCCGACTACCCCAAGGCGACCCTCGTCGCGTACGACACGTACTCGATCTGCGTCGACAACCTCCTCACCTTCCAGGTCGACGCCGTCACCACCGACGACGCGATTCTGCTGGGCTTCGCGGCCAAGGCGCCCGAAGAGATGAAGGTCGCCGGCAAGCCCTTCTCGCGGGAGCCGTACGGCATCGGCGTGCCGCGCGACGACAACGCGCTGCGCGACGCGCTCAACGACGCGCTGGAGGCCAACGAGAAGAACGGCAACTGGAAGAAGGCGTACGAAGCGACGCTGGGGCTCTCCGGAACGCCCGCGCCGACGCCGCCTCCCATCGACCGCTACCCGGCCAACTGAGGGGACGGCCCCACCCATGGACGTACTGACAGAGAACTTCTCCCTCTACGGCGAGGGCTTCCTCGGCACCGTCGAGCTGACCGTCTACGCCTCCGCCCTCGCGCTCGTCCTCGGCTTCCTGATGGCGTCCCTCCGGGTCGCGCCCGTCGGCTCCTTCCGGGTGCTGGGCGCGGTGTGGGTCACCGTGCTCCGCAACACCCCGCTGACCCTGCTGTTCTTCGCCGTCCTGCTCGGTCTGCCCCGCTTCGGGCTCGTGCTGCCCTTCCAGGTCTTCGCGGTGCTGGCGCTCGGCTGCTACACCTCGGCCTTCATCTGCGAGGTGCTGCGCTCCGGCATCAACACCGTGCCCAAGGGGCAGGGCGAGGCCGCCCGCAGCCTCGGCATGAACTTCGGCCAGACCCTGAGCACCGTGGTGCTGCCGCAGGCGTTCCGGTCGGTGATCCCACCGGTCGGCTCGACCCTGATCGCGCTCGCGAAGAACTCCGCGATCGCCGGGGCGTTCAGCGTCACGGAGCTCCTCGGCACCTACAAGACCCTCAACGAGCTGGGCTACAGCATCATCTGGTCCTTCATCTGGATCGCCGTCGGGTACCTGATCATCACCCTGACCATCAGCGCGGTGTTCAACGTGATGGAGAAGCGCTGGGGAGTGGCACGGTGACCGAGACCCTCGATCGCGGGCCCGCGCGGCCCACGGCCACGGCGCTCTACGACATCCCCGGACAGGTGGCCCGCAAGCGGCACCGGATGTACGGGATCGTCGCCACGGCGGTGATCCTGGCGCTGCTCGGATGGATCGTCCATCTGCTGTTCGACACCGACCAGTTCACCGCCGAGAAGTGGACGCCCTTCGCGTACGAGGGCATTCAGGAACTGCTGCTGCGCGGGCTCGGCAACACCCTCAAGGCTTTCGCGTACGCCGCGCTCCTCTCCCTCGCCCTCGGAGCCGTCCTCGCGGTCGGCCGGCTCTCCGAACACCGGGTGCTGCGCTGGATCTCCACCCTTCTGGTCGAGTTCTTCCGGGCCATGCCGGTGCTGGTGATGGTCTTCTTCATCTTCGTGGCGCTGAAGGTCCAGCCGCTGCCCGCCCTGGTCGCCGGACTGACGCTCTACAACGGCTCCGTCCTCGCGGAGGTGTTCCGCACCGGCATCAACTCCGTGGACCGGGGCCAGCGCGAGGCCGCGTACGCGCTCGGCATGCGCAAGACGCAGGTCACCACGTTCATCCTGGCCCCCCAGGCCGTACGCGCGATGCTGCCGACCATCATCAGCCAACTGGTGGTCGCGCTCAAGGACACCTCACTGGGCTTTCTGATCACCTACGAGGAATTCCTCCACGCCGGAAAGCTGATCGCGTCGAATCTCGACTACGATCTTCCCTTCATCCCCGTCGTGATGGTGATCTCTCCGATCTACATCGGGATGTGCATGCTGCTCTCGTGGTTCGCCACCTGGGTGGCCCGACGTCAGCGGCGCAATCCGAGGACGGAGGCGGTGGGGGTGGCCCCGGCCGAACCGGGGACGCTGTTGCCGTGAGGGCGGCAGCCGGGCAGTGCCCGCCCGGCAGCAGTCGGTGATCACTTCTCGCGCAGCGGGACCGAGAGAGAACTCGGGTCCGTGCCGGGCGAGGAGAAGGTCAGCTGCGCGCCGGTCGGGTTGTGCTCGATGTACAGCGGATCGACGGTGTCGATCACCAGGGCGAGCCGGTGACCGGCCGGGACGTCGTAGGCCGTGGAGTACAGCTCCAGGTCGACGGGGAACGGCCGGCCCGGCGTCTGCCCGTGGAAGGTGTAAGGAGCGTTGCTGACCAGTCTGCCGACGCCGAGCGGCCCCACGTCGTAGAGATACGCGACGAGGGTGCCGCTCGGCTTCGTGGCGGTGACCGTGGTGTGCAGCGCGGAGGTGCCCCGGATCCGCTGCTCGGTGGCGTACCGCTCCGACTGCCACACGCCCGCGAAGGAGCGCGGCAGCAGGGGGACCGAGACCATCGGCGGCAGCTTCAGGAACTGGTCCAGCGCGTTGGACAGGATCGAGATGCCGCCGTTCGCACCGGAGTCGGCATTCGCCCACACCTTCTTGGTGCCGTCCAGCGGGATGCGGGTCTTCACGGCGCCCACGGACTTCCAGTCCGGGTAGCCCTCGTACCCGGCGTCGTTGCGGGACTTGAGCTGGACTGGCGGCTCGGTGTCGATGCCGTTGCGCTCGCCCCGGAGATAGCGGTCGAACCAGCGCCGGGCGCTCGTCCAGGTGTCGTTGGGCAGCCCGAGCAGGCCGGTGGCCTCGGCGGTGGCGTGGTCGCCCGGGCGGAACTCCAGCCGCTTGGGGCCGGTGAGCTTGTCGTAGAACGAGGCGTACTGGTTGGGCGGGAAGACGGTGTCGCCCCAGGCGTTGCCCATCATGATCGCCGCGCCGTTGGCGTTGATCCGGTCCAGATACGTCGCGGGGGAGCGCTTCTTCCCCCAGGCGATCATCTCCGGCTCCTTGTCCAGGCGGGAGCCGAGGAAGTCCTTCAGCGTCCGTGTCAACTCGTCGCCGGGCCTGCCGGTGACCAGGCCCGCGCCGCCGAGGAGAGCCGCGGCCTGGAGATGCTGGGTGCGTCCGCTGTAGATCGAGTCGATCAGGTCGGCCCAGCCGCTGAGCGCGGCCACCGCCTTGACGCGCGGGTCGTGCCCGGCCGCGAGCAGGCTGATGCCCGCACCGTAGGAGACCCCGCCCATGCCGATGCGGTCCGGGTCGGCGGAGGTGTGCTCCAGCGCCCAGTCGATGACGGCCGAGGCGTCGGCGATGTCCGGCGGCCCCGCGACCTCTATCTCCCCGCCGGAGAGCCAGAAGCCGCGCGAGGTGTAACTCACCACGACATAGCCGGAGTCGGCGAGCTTCTGGGCTTGCGCCAGATACTCGATCTGCGGCATGGCCCAGCTCGTCGGGAAGACGATCAGTGGATGCTTCGTCCCGGCCGCCGCCCCGGCGGGGGCGAAGACGTTGCCCTTGAGCGTGATGCCTCCGGAGCCCGGTATGTCATGGAACGTCAAGCCCTGCGCGGTGGCCGCGGCCGGAGCGGCGGCGGTCGCGGCGGGGGCCGCGCCGAGCGCGCCCCCGACGAGCAGGACGACGGCGGTGGTGATCGAAACGGTGGTGCGCAGTGCCGGTTCGGGACGTGCCACGGGGTCACTCCTCACGCGTGTCAGTGCAAAGTGACCCGACGGTAACCCCGGTTGTTTACCGTTGGTAACTCCCCGGCGCGTTGCGTGAGGGTAACGATTGCTGGACGGGGTGTCAGGAGTGTTCCGAGACCGGAACGGGCGCTACCGGGTCACTTCAGGGCGCTCCTGGCCTTCCAGTCCGTCCACGAGAGGTTCCACGCGCCGTACCCGTTGCCCTCGGCGACCGTGCCCTTGGCCTGCGTGCCGGACATCTCGAACGGGTCGCCCACCCGCACCTGTCCGTACAGTGCCGCGGCGTCCGCGTCGCTCATCCCGACGCAGCCCGAGCTCCGGTTGGCCCGGCCGAAATAGCCCGCGTTCCACGGGGCCGCGTGCACGTACATCCCGGACCAGGTCAGCCGCATCGAGTAGTCGACCATCTTGTCGTAGGCGTCGCCGAGGCCCACCGTCTCGGAGCGCATGTTGATCGTGCCCTCCTTCGACATCAGGACCGCCGTGCCCCGCCAGGAGGCTTTCTCGCCGCCCGGGGTGCCCGCCGACACGGGGATGTCCAGAACCCGCTCCCCGCCGCGGTGCAGGGCCAGCCGGGACCGGTCGAGGTCGACCTTGACCACCTGGGCCGCGCCGATCGTGAACGTCGTCGTGTAGTCGCGGACGAACCAGCCGCCGTCCGCCCCCGTGTCGACCCCGTTCAACCGCGCGTCCAGGGTGACCTTCGTACCGGGCTTCCAGTACTCCTTGGGCCGCCAGTCGACGCGGTCCTTGCCCGAGTAGTCCTGGAGCCAGCCCCAGGAGCCCTCGGTGTCGTTGGACGTGGAGACCTCCAGGGCCTTCTCGACGGCCGCCTTGTTCTTCACGGGATGGTCGAAGACGACGGACAGCGGCTGCGCGATGCCCACGGTCGTGTTCTTCCCCGGCGCGAGGAGAAGCTTGTTGACCTTCTCGGCCTCGGCGGTGGCGAACGCCGCCCGGTCGCTGCCGCCGTCCGCGTCCGTCGCCTCGACCGTGTACGCGGTGCCGGGCGCGGCGACCCGGTCGGATATCCAGGTCCGGCCGTCGGCGGATATCCTCCCGGCCAGCGCGCCGCCCTCGCCGGCCGTCACCGTCACCGACTTCAGCTTCCCGTGCGCCAGCGTCACCTCCACCGGCCGGCCCGGGGCCGCCGCCTTGCCCGTGAGGTTCACCGAGACGCTGGTGCCGGGCGCCTCGCCGTCCCCGTCCGACGCGACGGTGGCGCCCGGAGAGCCGCCCGAACACGCGGTCAGCGCGGCGAGCAGCGCCACGGGCCCGGTCAGGGCGAGCCGGGTCCTCCGGCCGGCCGGGGCAGAACGACGGATGCGCGGGCGGGTGGAACGCAACGGAAAAACCTCCAGGGCAAGGGTGCTCAGCAGGGAAGAGGCATTTCCCTCGGGCCGGGTTCCACCCGCTCCCGGGAGAAACCTCACTCCCCGGGCCCGGAGTACGCTCCACCGTCGGCCGACACCTCGGAAAAGCGGGAGGCCGACCAGTGAGCGCGACCCTCGACGGCGCCACCGGCCCGGCCCGTTTCGGTGCTGCGCGGCGGGGCCGTGATGGCGACCGGCTCCGTCGTCTCGCGCGCCACCGGCTTCGTGCGCTCGGCCGTCGTCGTCGCCGCGCTCGGCACGGGCCTGACCGCGACGGCCACGCGGCCGCCAACACCGTGCCCGACACCCTGTACATCCTGCTCATCGGCGGCGCGCTCGCGGCGGGCGCCGGCGCCGGGACCCTCACACCGCTGCTCACCGTGGTGCTGCCGGCCCGGCCGCTCGGGATCGGCGAGATCACCGCGGTGGCGGCCGCCGGCCGGGACCGGCCGCGCCGCTGACGGCGGGCCGGCTCAACCGGCCCCGGCCGCCCGGTGCGGGGTCGGCGTGCTGGGCGCGGGGGCGCGGGCCTCGCGCGTCACATCACCGACGAGCTCGACCACATCGGGGCCGTACGCCTGTGAGTTGACGACTTTCAGGAGCAGACAGAACGACTTGTCGCCGTGCTTGCGGCGCAGCTTCTCGTGGTTGCGGACCACATAACGGGTGGCCGCCTGGTTGGTGATGGCCCGCTGGCCGCAGAACAGAAAGACGGGACGTGACTCCTGACCGCCCGTCAAACGCGCGAGCAGGACGTACTCCGAGGTCCCGGGCTCCAGCCGGTAGCGCTCGGACCCGATCTGGAACGCGACCCGGTCCGGGCCCGGGTCCTGCTCGACGTTGATCCGCACGCCGGGCAGCAGGGTCCGCAGATGCGCGGCCATCCGCTGGTTGGACGTCGGGCCGCCGACGCAGAACTCCGTGTGCTCCCCGAAGCCCTGCTGGGCCGTGTCGTGCGTGACGATCTGCGCGTGCGCCGCGCAGTCCTTGATGAGCGCGGAGAGTTCGAGCAGGGCGAAGGCGTCGTAGCGGTGCACGGACCCCTCGGCGCCGGCGTAGCGGTTGACGACGAGCAGGCATTCCGAGTTCGCCGGCAACCCGAAGAAGGCTTGTTTGCGGCGGAGTCCGCGCCGCCAGAGATAGGTCCGGGCGAGCCAGCCCAGCGAGGCACTGATCCCGGCGGCTATCACGCCCAGCACGATGTTGCGCACGTCGTCCGTCATGGGCGCGCATGGTATCGGTCATTCGGGTAACCGTTCGAGGCGGTCCTGACGATCCGGGCCCCCCGGGGCTACCCTGCGGCGGAGATCCGTTGACTGGAGGTACGTATGCGCCGTTCCGTCGGTCGGAACACGTCGCTGTTGGCCGTCCTCGCCGTGGTCGCCTCGGTCGGGGCCGCCGCTCCCGTGGCCTCGGAGCCGTCCGCCGCCCCGCGCCCCGTGCCGCCCAAGTCCCCGGTGGCGGTGGGCCACGGGGGAGCGGTGGCGAGCGTCGACCCGGACGCGTCGGCCGTCGGCATCGAGGTACTGCGCAAGGGCGGCAACGCGGTGGACGCGGCGGTGGCCACGGCTGCCGCCCTCGGCGTGACCGAGCCGTACTCCGCGGGAATCGGCGGCGGTGGCTACTTCGTCCACTACGACGCGAAGAAGCGCGCCGTGCGGACGATCGACGGGCGCGAGACCGCGCCGCGCAGCGCCGACGCCTCCCTCTTCCTGGAGAACGGCAAGCCGATCCCCTTCGCGGAGGGGATGACCAGCGGCCTCGGCGTCGGCACGCCCGGCACCCCGGCGACCTGGGAACGGGCGCTGGACGCGTGGGGCAGCAAGTCCCTGCGTACGCTGTTGAAACCGGCCGAGCGCCTGGCCCGGGACGGCTTCGTGGTGGACGACACCTTCCGCTCGCAGACGGCCTCCAACCAGGCCCGGTTCGCCGACTTCCCGGCCTCCGCGGAGTTGTTCCTGCCGGGCGGTGAACTCCCCGCGGTCGGCTCCGTGTTCAAGAACCCGGACCTGGCCCGTACGTACGGGAAGCTCGGCCGCGAGGGCGTCGACGCCCTGTACCGGGGGGACTTGGCCGACGACATCGTCCGTACGGTGCGCAGGCCGCCCGTCGACCCGGACGCCACCCGTGTCGTGCGGCCCGGCGATCTGACCCGGGAGGACCTCGCCGCCTACCGGACTTTGCGGCAGGATCCGACCAAGGTCCGCTACCGGGGCCTGGACGTCTACGGCATGGCCCCCTCCTCGTCCGGTGGCACCAGCGTCGGCGAGGCCCTCAACATCCTGGAGTCCACCGACCTTTCGCGCGCCGACCGGGTGCGGTATCTGCACCGCCTGATCGAGGCGAGCCGGATCGCGTTCGCCGACCGGGGGCGCTGGGTCGGCGACCCCGCGTTCGAGGACGTCCCCACGAAGGAACTGCTGAGCCAGCGGTTCGCCGACGCCCGCGCATGCCTGATCCGGGACGACAGGGCGCTGACCAGCCCGCTGCCGCCGGGTGACCCGCGCGACCCCGAGCGGTGCGGCAGCGATGGCACCGGCGTGCCCACCACCTTCGAGGGTGAGAACACCACGCATCTGACCACGGCGGACAAGTGGGGCAACGTCGTCGCCTACACCCTGACCATCGAGTCCACCGGAGGCAGCGGGATCACCGTGCCCGGCCGGGGCTTCCTGCTCAACAACGAGCTGACCGACTTCTCCTTCGCCCCCGCCGATCAGGCCGTGCACGACCCGAACCTCCCGGGCCCGGGCAAGCGTCCGCGCTCGTCGATCTCTCCGACCATCGTGCTGAAGCACGGCAAGCCGGTGCTGGCCCTCGGCTCGCCGGGCGGCGCCACGATCATCACGACTGTGCTCCAGTCGCTCACCGGGCACCTGGACCGAGGACTTCCGCTCGTTGACGCGATCGCCGCGCCCCGCGCCAGCCAGCGCAACGCGCCGACGACGGAGATCGAGCCGGACCTGTGGAACAGCCCGGTCCGCGCGGAGCTGGAGAAGCTCGGCCACGCCTTCAGGCGGACCTCGGAACTCGGGGCCGCCACCGGGGTGCAGCGGCTGCCGGACGGCCGCTGGCTGGCGGCGGCGGAAAAGGTGCGGAGGGGCGGCGGCTCGGCCATGGTGGTGCATCCGGGCGGCGGTCACTGAGCCGGCCGGACGAAGCGGGGGCCCCGGGGCCGGTATCGCGCGACACGGCGCGCGGTGCCGGTCCCGCGGCCTTGGTGCGCCCGCCCGGCCGAGCCGGACGGGCGGGGGGTGGGGCGTCGCTCCAGAAGGCCCGTACGGGTCTCTCGTCCACGGGAAGGGTTCTTCCGCACGATGCGCACTCGCATGCTCGCCCTGACATCCGCCGCCTGCGGCGCCGCGCTGCTCTCAGCCGCGGCGCTGCCCGCGTCCGCCACCGGTTCCGGCTCCGCCACCGGTTCCGGTTCCGTCACCGGTTCCGGGGCCGGCCTCGGAGCGGAGCCGGAAGCGGCCGAAGTGGACGCGGCCGAAGTGGACGTGACCGCCGCCGAACTGCTGGCCGAGATCCGCGCCTGCGCCCGGATCTCGACGGGCGCCTACCGCACGGACAGCGGCAGCCCCGAGGCGACGGTCCCCGTCTGCGACACCGAGGACGCCGTCTTCTGGAAGGCGGACATGGACATCGACTGCGACGGCCGCCGGACCAAGGCGTGCAACCGGAAGACCGATCCGTACTTCCTGCCGGAGACCGCGTTCCAGAGCTCGCGCGGCGAACCCCTGGACTCGGCCGCGCTCCCCCATGTGGTCGTACCGGGCCCGAGCAAGGTGTGGGACTACCGGAAGTCGGGGCTCACCGGCGGCAGCGTCGTGGCGGTCGTGTACCGGGACCGGGTGCGCTACGGAGTGATCGGCGACACCGGCCCCACGGGCATCATCGGTGAGGCGTCCTACGCCATGGCGAAGACCCTGGGCATCGACCCCGACCCGGCGACCGGAGGAGCCGAGTCCGGCGTCACCTACATCGCGTTCAAGAACTCCCGCGTCGCCCCGATCGAGAGCCGCGAACGGGCGCGGAGCCGGGGAGCCCGACTGGCCCGGGAGTTCGTCGGTCGCTGATTCCACCGGACCGGATCCTCCGGGGGGGCGTGGCCCGTCACCCTGACGGCATGATCGGCAAGCCCACCGTCCCGGCCGACAGGGGCTCGTTCACAGTGTCGACGAGTGCACCGGGCCCATGCGCGCACCGACCATAGCGGTATAGTAATGACGGTATAGAAATGGCGTCCCGTAGTACGATGGGCGCATGGTCCGCACCCCCCTGACACCCGAAGAGCGCCTGCGCGGCGAACGGCTCGGCGCGCTGCTCCGCGCGGCGCGCGGGGAGCGCAGCATGGTCGCCGTCGCCGCCAGCGCCGGAATCTCCGCGGAGACCCTCCGGAAGATCGAGACCGGCCGCGCGCCCACGCCCGCCTTCTTCACCGTGGCCGCCCTCGCCGGTGCGCTGGGCCTCTCCATGGACGAGATCCTCGGCCGCTGCGCACCGGAGCCGGCCGCCGCCCCGCTGATCGCGTAGTGCGGGCCGGGGCCTGACCGGCGGGCCGCACCTCGGGGCGCGTAGGGTCGCGCCGTGACCCTCCAGGACTTCGCGCGCAGCGAGTACGTCAGCCTGACCACGTACCGGAAGAACGGCACACCCGTCGCCACGCCCGTCTGGGCCGCCGCCGAGGGCGATGTGCTGTACGTCTGGACCCGCTCCGACTCGTGGAAGGTCAAGCGGCTCCGCGGCAACGCCAAGGTCGCCGTCACCGTCTGCGACGTACGCGGCAGGATCAGCGAAGGAGCCCCCAGCGCGGAGGGCACGGCGAAACTCCTCGACGAGGACGGCACCCGCGCGGTGCGCAAGCTGCTGGCGCGCAAGTACACCTGGAAGTTCTGGCTCGTCGACTGGCCCGCGACGGTCGCCCGGCTCGGCAAGCGCCCGCACACCGGGATCGCCATCACCTTCTGAGCGGCGGTCGCCGGAGACGTGCTCGCGTGGCTCACCGCGGCGGCCGGACCGGGGCGGTGCCCGTTGTGGACCGGTCGGGTGCGAAACATGATCGACTCCACCGGTTCACGGCGATGGTCTTGCCCCGCCGGACGGACGGGCTTACGTTCTCCATCCATGCACCGATCTACGTGCGTAGAGAACGCGTGCAGGCTCTCTGACGCCGCGTCGAAGGAGCAGCTCATGTCCCACGTCGTACGCGCCGCACTCGTCCAGGCGACCTGGACCGGCGACACCGAGTCCATGATCGCCAAGCACGAGGAATACGCGCGCGAGGCCGCCCGGCAGGGCGCGAAGATCATCGGATTCCAGGAGGTGTTCAACGCCCCTTACTTCTGCCAGGTCCAGGAACCCGAGCACTACCGCTGGGCCGAGCCGGTCCCGGACGGGCCGACCGTCAAGCGGATGCGGGACCTGGCCCGTGAGACCGGCATGGTCGTCGTCGTCCCGGTCTTCGAGATCGAGCAGTCCGGCTTCTACTACAACACCGCGGCCGTGATCGACGCCGACGGCTCGTATCTCGGCAAGTACCGCAAGCACCACATCCCGCAGGTCAAGGGCTTCTGGGAGAAGTACTACTTCAAGCCCGGCAACGCCGGCTGGCCGGTCTTCGACACCGCCGTGGGCAAGGTGGGCGTCTACATCTGCTACGACCGGCACTTCCCGGAAGGCTGGCGTCAACTCGGGCTCGGCGGAGCCCAGCTGGTGTACAACCCCTCGGCCACCTCACGCGGACTCTCCAGCCACCTCTGGCAGTTGGAGCAGCCGGCCTCCGCCGTGGCCAACGAGTACTTCGTCGCCGCGATCAACCGGGTCGGCCAGGAGGAGTACGGCGACAACGACTTCTACGGCACCAGCTACTTCGTCGACCCGCGCGGCCAGTTCGTCGGGGACGTGGCCAGCGACAGGGAAGAGGAACTCCTCGTCCGTGACCTGGATTTTGACCTGATCGAGGAAGTCCGCCGGCAGTGGGCCTTCTACCGGGACCGACGGCCCGACGCCTACGACGGGCTGGTGGAGCCGTGAGCGGACTCCACGAGCGCCACCTCGCCGTCAGCCCCGAGTGGCTGGCCCTCTACTACCGCCACCCCCTCGAACTCACCCACGGCGAGGGCCGCCACGTCTGGGACGCGGACGGCAACCGCTACCTGGACTTCTTCGGCGGCATCCTCACCACGATGACCGCCCACGCCCTGCCCGAGGTGACCAAGGCGGTCGCCGAACAGGCCGGGCGGATCATCCACTCCTCCACCCTCTACCTCAACCGCCCCATGGTGGAGATGGCCGAGCGGATCGCCACTCTCTCCGGCATCCCCGACGCCCGGGTCTTCTTCACCACCTCGGGCACCGAGGCGAACGACACCGCGCTGCTGCTCGCCACCGCGTACCGCGGGTCCAACCAGATCCTGGCGATGCGCAACAGCTACCACGGCCGGTCGTTCTCCACGGTCTCCGTCACCGGCAACCAGGCGTGGTCGCCCACGACTCTGTCCCCGCTCCAGACCCTGTACGTCCATGGCGGCGTCCGCACCCGTGGCCCGTACGCCGAGCTGAGCGACGAGCGGTTCGTCCGGGCGTGCGTCGCCGACCTGGAGGACCTCCTCGGGCACACCCGCCGGCCCGCGGCCCTGATCGCCGAGCCCATCCAGGGCGTCGGCGGCTTCACCTCCCCGCCCGACGGCCTGTTCGCCGCGTTCCGGGAGGTCCTGGACCGGCACGGGGTGCTGTGGATCTCGGACGAGGTGCAGGCCGGCTGGGGCCGTACCGGCGAGCACTTCTGGGGCTGGCAGGCGCATGCCCAGCACGGGCCGCCGGACATCCTCACCTTCGCCAAGGGCATCGGCAACGGCATGTCGGTCGGGGGAGTGGTGGCCCGTGCCGAGGTGATGAACTGCCTCGACGCCAACTCCATCTCCACCTTCGGCGGTTCACCGATCACCATGGCCGCGTCGCTCGCCAACCTCTCGTACCTACTGGAGCACGACCTCCAGGGCAACGCGCGGCGCGTCGGCGGGCTCCTCATCGAACGGCTGCGGGGCATCGCCGCCGGCTCGCCCGCCGTACGCGAGGTGCGCGGCCGGGGCCTGATGATCGGCATCGAGCTGGTGAAGCCCGGCACCGACGAGGCCGACCCCGGAGCCGCGGCGGCCGTCCTCGAAGCGGCCCGCGCGGGCGGACTGCTCATCGGCAAGGGCGGCGGCCACAGCACCAGCGTCCTCAGGATCGCCCCGCCGCTGACCCTGACCGTCGCCGAGGCCGAGGAGGGTGCGGCGATCCTCGCGGACGCCCTGCACGCGGCGGGCTGACCCCCGCCCGGCGGCCCGTACGCACACGAACCGCTCGGGCGGCCCCGTCGTACGCCCGGAGGGCCGGCGGGGCCGCCCCGCAGTGAGGAGAGACACCCATGAGCCGCACCGTCATCCACGGTGGCCTGGTCATCACCGCGTCCGACGAGATCCACGCCGACGTGCTCGTCGAGGGCGGCCGGATCGCCGCCCTCGCCGCCCACGGAACCGACGCCGCCGGGAGCTGGAGCGCCGAGCGGCGAATCGACGCCACGGGCAAGTACGTCATCCCGGGCGGCGTCGACGGGCACACCCACATGGAGATGCCGTTCGGCGGGACGTACGCCGCCGACACCTTCGAGACCGGCACCCGGGCCGCCGCCTGGGGCGGCACCACCACCATCGTCGACTTCGCGATCCAGAGCGTGGGCCGCTCCCTGCGCGAAGGGCTCGACGCCTGGTACGCCAAGGCCGACGGCAACTGCGCCATCGACTACGCCTTCCACATGATCCTCGCGGACGTGAACCCTTCCTCGCTCCAGGAGATGGACCTCCTCGTCTCCGAAGGGGTCACCTCCTTCAAACTCTTCATGGCCTACCCCGGCGTCTTCTACAGCGACGACGGCCAGATCCTGCGGGCCATGCAGCGGGCCGCCTCCAACGGCGGACTGATCATGATGCACGCCGAGAACGGCATCGCCATCGACGTCCTGGTCGAGCAGGCCCTCGCCGAGGGCCGCACCGACCCCCGCTACCACGGGGACGTCCGCAAGGTCGCCCTGGAGGCCGAGGCCACCCACCGGGCCGTGCAGCTCGCCCGGGTCGCCGGGTCCCCCCTCTACGTCGTCCACGTCTCCGCCGACGAGGCCGTGGCGGAGATCGCCGCCGCCCGCCACCAGGGCCTCCCCGTCTTCGGCGAGACCTGCCCGCAGTACCTGTTCCTGTCCACCGACAACCTCGCCGAGCCCGGCTTCGAGGGCGCCAAGTACGTCTGTTCCACCCCGCTGCGCCCCCAGGAGCACCAGGAAGCGCTGTGGCGGGGCCTGCGCAACAACGAACTCCAGGTCGTCTCCACCGATCACTGCCCCTTCTGCTTCTCGGGCCAGAAGGAGCTGGGCCGCGGCGACTTCTCCAAGATCCCCAACGGCATGCCGGGCGTCGAGCACCGCATGGACCTGCTGCACCAGGCCGTCGTGGACGGGCACATCACCCGCCGCCGCTGGATCGAGATCGCCTGCGCCTCCCCGGCCCGGATGTTCGGCCTCTACCCGAAGAAGGGCACCATCGCCCCGGGCGCCGACGCCGACATCGTCATCTACGACCCGGCCGCCGAGCAGACCCTCTCCGCCGAGACCCACCACATGAACGTCGACTACTCGGCGTACGAGGGAAAACGCATCACCGGCCGGGTCGAGACCGTGCTCTCGCGCGGCGAGCTCGTCATCGAAGGGCGGAGGTTCACCGGCCGCGCCGGACACGGCATGTACACCCCCCGCGCCACCTGTCAGTACCTGGACTAGGAGATCCCGCCATGGACTTCGGACTCGTCCTCCAGACCGACCCGCCCGCCTCCGCCGTCGTCGGCCTGATGCGCCGAGCCGAGCGCAACGGCTTCCGGTACGGCTGGACCTTCGACTCGGCGGTGCTCTGGCAGGAGCCGTTCGTCATCTACAGCCGCATCCTGGAGCACACGGAGAAGCTGACCGTGGGCCCGATGGTCACCAACCCCGGCACCCGCACCTGGGAGGTCACCGCCTCCACCTTCGCCACCCTCAACGACATGTACGGCAACCGCACCGTCTGCGGCATCGGGCGCGGCGACTCGGCGATGCGCGTCGCGGGCCGCCGGCCCAACACCCTGGCCCGCCTCGGGGAGGCCGTCGACGTCATCCGGGACCTCGCCGAGGGCCGGGAAGCGACGGTCGACGGGCAGCCGGTGCGGATCCCCTGGGTGAAGGACGGGCGGCTGCCGGTGTGGATGGCGGCGTACGGGCCCAAGGCCCTCGCCCTGGCCGGGCAGAAGGCCGACGGCTTCATCCTCCAGCTCGCCGACCCCTTCCTCACCGAGTGGATGATCAAGGCGGTTCGGGACGCGGCCTCCGACGCCGGACGGGACCCGGACTCCGTCACCATCTGCGTCGCCGCACCCGCCTACGTCGGTGACGACCTCGACCACGCCCGGGAGCAGTGCCGCTGGTTCGGCGGGATGGTCGGCAACCACGTGGCGGACCTGGTCGCCCGCTACGGAGAGCACTCCGGCCTGGTCCCCGAGGCGCTCACCGCGTACGTCGCCGGGCGCTCCGGCTACGACTACAGCCACCACGGCCGCACCGGGAACCCGTCGGCCGACTTCGTCCCGGACGAGATCGTCGAACGCTTCTGCCTGCTGGGCCCGGCCGAGGCCCACGTGGAGAAGCTCCGCGCTCTGCGGGCCCTCGGCGTCGACCAGTTCGCCGTCTACGCGATGCACGACGCCCGAGAGGCCACCATCGACGCGTACGGCCGGCACGTCGTCCCGGTGCTGCGCGACTGACCTTCGCGCCCACTCCGGCGCGGAGGTGATGTGAGGAGTGCCGGATCGTCGCCGGGGCCGGGGCGGCCCCGTGGGGGCTCGTCGCGCCCGGTCCGCGGCGTGGCCCTCCCGGAGCCGGTGGCCGAGCAGGGAGGCGCGCGTTCGGCCGGGGACGGTAGCCGGACTGGGCGCCGAGTTCGGCCACATCCCCCTCGCGCAGCCGCATACGCAGCTGCCGGAGCGGGCCGCCACCCGTCAAGGGCCCGATGTACGCGCACTCCTCGACGACTCGGGCCTTACGGTCCCTCTCCCGTTTCCGTTCGGCCCGCTCGTCGTCCTTGGCGACCGGCAAGTGCGTGCGCAGGGACAGTTCGTCCTGCTCGTCCAGAGTGAGGAAGGGGCACAGCCGGTCGTCCCCCGTCTTCGACGGCGACGGTCCCGCGGCCTTCGCCGGCCCGTCCGAGTCCTTGCCGGCTCCCTGGGAGCACCCGGCCAGCACCAGTGCGATCGCCGCCCCCACCGCCATCACCGCCGCGGCTCGCTACACGGGCGAGACGCTGCGGCCGAGCAGGGCCGTGACGTCCACCGTCTCGTCCGGCGAGGGGGTGGCCGAGGGGACCGGCCGGTCGAAGCCGGACAGGTTCACGGTCCCCTTCCCGTCGGCGTTGCTCACCGTGATCCGCACCGGGTACGGCGTGCCCTCGGCGGAAACGTAGGCCGTCAGGCGCTCGCCGCCCGCGACCCGCGTCACCGGAACGGCGGGCTCGCCGTTCACCTCGGTCTTCTCGCCCTTGGTCAGACCTCCCCGGTCCGCGGTGCCGGCGTTGTCCGCGATCAGCTCGCGGAAGGTGTCGAGATCGCAGGTCTCGGTCACGTTCAACAGCCGGGGGTTGTCCGCCGACGCCTTCATGTACCGGCCGTCCAGGATCGCGTCGAAGGTGGAGCCGCCGACCGGCACGTGGTTCTTCCAGAAGGCCGCGTCCGGCTTCAGCCAGACGTCGTCGCCCCGCTTGATGATCTCCACCGAGCCGCCCTCGCCCATGTCGACTCCTCCGGCGCAGTTGCCCTCGCGGTCCAGCGTCAGATCCAGGCTCATGTCCGCTCCGCCGCCGATGCTGCCGCGCGCGCTCACATGCAGGGAATCCGCGTCCAGCAGGGCGTCCCGGGAGCGTTCGGCGATCTCCTCGGCCGGGAGCGAGTCGATGTCGTCGTCAGCCTGCGCGAGAGTGCCACCCGTCACGGTGAGGGCGACGGCCGCCGCACCCGCGGCCGCCCGCGCGGCCCATCGGTGTCCGCTCACGTCGCCTCCTCGAAAAGGCCCCGGTCAGGGCCCTGCGTCCATGGTGACCGGCACTTTCGAGCGTACGCCGGGAGGAGTGGCACCGCCCAGCGCGCGCACGGAGCGTGAAGCATGGCGGTGTTTTCGGCCACGGAGCGTGGGCAAAGCTGCGGTGATCCCGCCCGGGATCACGTCCGTGCGCCACGCACGCGCACGCCACGGAAACATACGCACGCAATCCACCACGAAGGAGAACCATGGAGCTGTTCACGGGGACGAGGAGCAGGAGCGGCCGGAGCACGGGGAAGCGCGCCCGGTCGGCCCTGCTGGGGCTCGCCGCCGCGACGACGGCGGCCGCGCTGGCGGTCCCGGTCACCGCGGCGACCGCGACCGCCGCCCCGGCCGCTGTCCCGCCCGGCCTCTCCTGTGACACCGGCAAGCACGCCATCGACGACTACACGGGCTTCGCGCTCTGCCGCAACAACGGCAACCGGACGCAGACCTTCTGGGTCCATCTCGTCTGCGGCTGGTCCCCGGACGTCGACGGCGACCGCGTCACCCTCAGGCCCGGCCAGTCCGGTCAGTCCACCGCCCACTGTTCGAGTCTCGGCAGCGGCATCGGCGAGATCCACGTCCGCCCCTGACGCCGGGGCCGTAGCACCGCGCACCCGGCTCGACCGTACGGGCCGGAACGGTTGAGCGTGCCGCCTCCTCTCGTTACCCTCCAGTAAGTACGCGTGGGCGCAGCCGGGGCGACCGGCCGGTCCCACGACACGAGGGAGGCGGCACGCCCATGTCCTCAGCGGAGCCCACCGAGCAGACCGGCCCGGCCGTACGCGAGTCCGGTCGCGCCCCCCGTCCGGCGGCCCCTGTCCCGTCGCCGCTCCCCGGACTCGCGGAGAGCGCCCGCCGGCTCGCCGACGCCACCACCAGCTCCACCGCACTCGTGGCCGACGCCCTCGCCCGTATCGAGGCCACCCGGCCCACCCTCAACGCCTTCCGCCACCTGCGGGCCGAAGCGGCCCTGGCCGAGGCGGCGGAGGCCGACCGGAGGCTGGCGGCGGGGGAGCGGCTGCCGCTCCTCGGCGTGCCGGTCGCCGTCAAGGACGACACCGATGTGGCGGGGCTGCCCACGCACTTCGGCTGCGACGGCGACCTGCCCCCGGCCGCGTCCGACAGCGAGGCGGTCCGCCGACTGCGCGCCGCCGGGGCCGTCGTCGTCGGCAAGACCAACTCCTGCGAACTGGGCCAGTGGCCCTTCACCGAGGGAACCGCCTTCGGCGCCACCCGCAATCCGTGGAACACGGCCCACACCCCGGGCGGCTCCTCCGGCGGATCGGCGGCGGCCGTCGCCGCCGGCCTCGTCCCCGCCGCGCTCGGCTCGGACGGCGCCGGATCCGTGCGCATCCCCGCCGCCTGGACGCACCTCGTCGGCATCAAACCGCAGCGCGGGCGCATCTCGGTCCACCCGCACCGCGACGCCTTCCAGGGCCTCACCGTGAACGGCCCCCTCGCCCGTACGGTCGCCGACGCCGCGCTGCTGCTGGACGCCGTGGCCGGAGCCCACCCCGAGGACTTCCACCGGCCGCCGGCCGTGCGTGCCGCCGACGCCGCCCGCCGCGACCCGGGCCGGCTGCGCATCGCGCTCGCCTGGCGTCCCCCGCTCACCCTCACCGGCGCCGCACCGGACCCGGAGGTGCGCCGGGCCGTCACCGCGCTCGCCGAGACCCTCGCCCGCCTCGGCCACCACGTCGAGGAGGCCCGGCCCCGGTACGGGCTGGTCGGCCTCGCCTTCGTGCCCCGCGCCACCGCGGGCATCGCCGAAGCCGCCGCCCGGCACCCCGAACCGGCCCTGCTCGACCCGCGCACCCGCAGCGCGCTGCGGACCGGGACACGGCTGGGCGGGCGGGTGGTGCGGGCCGCCCGCGCCCGCGAAGTGCGCCAGCACCGCAGGATCGGCGCCCTCTTCGACGCCTCCGGCTTCGACGTGCTCCTCACCCCGACCACGGCCGCGCCGCCGCCCCGGATCGGCGCCTTCGACCGCCTCGGCGCCTGGCGCACCGACCTCGCGATGACGGCCGCCTGCCCCTACGCCTGGCCGTGGAACGTCCTCGGCTGGCCCGGCGTGAACGTCCCGGCCGGCTTCACCCGGTCAGGGCTCCCCGTCGGCGCCCAGCTCCTGGGGCCCTCCCGGAGCGAGGAACGGCTGATCGCGCTCGCCGCCCAGTTGGAGGACGACCTGCGCTGGCAGGAGCACCGGCCCCCGACGCCGTGACCCGGGAGGGGCCACGCCTCCGGCGCCTGTTCGCGGCGCGGGGCGCTCGGAGCCGGCCGGACGTGGCCTCCGCGTACGGGTCGGGGCCGCGGCCGGCGGGGGACGGGGCCTTGAGCCGGGGCGCTGACGCCCGCACGGTGCGTGAAGCCGTACGGGGGCCTTGTGGAGCCGCGCACGCCGAAGAGATATCTTGATGTCAAGCAATGTTGCAGACGTGGAGCGGAGCACCCGGTGACTGACTCGACCATCATCTATACGCACACCGACGAGGCCCCTGCCCTGGCGACCTATTCGCTCCTGCCCGTAGTCGAGGCGTACGCCTCGACCGCAGGAGTCACGGTGGAGCGCCGTGACATCTCCCTCGCGGGGCGGATCATCGCCGGCTTCCCGGAGCACCTCAAGGCCGAGCAGCGTATCGATGACGCGCTCGCCGAGCTCGGCGAGCTGGCCAGGACGCCCGGCGCGAACATCATCAAGCTGCCCAACATCTCGGCGTCGATTCCGCAGCTCAAGGCCGCGATCGCCGAGCTCCAGGAGCAGGGTTACGCGCTCCCGGACTACCCGGACGACCCGCAGACCGACGCGGACAAGGACGTACGCGCCCGGTACGACAAGGTCAAGGGCAGCGCCGTGAACCCGGTGCTGCGCGAGGGCAACTCCGACCGCCGCGCCCCCGCCTCCGTCAAGAGCTACGCCAAGGCCCACCCGCACCGCATGGGCGCCTGGAGCGCCGACTCGAAGACGAACGTCGCCACGATGGGCGTCGACGACTTCCGTTCCACCGAGAAGTCCGCGGTCATCGCCGAGGACGGCTCGCTCCGTATCGAGCTGCACGGTGACGACGGCGCCACCACCGTGCTCCGCGAGTCCGTACCCGTCCTCAAGGGCGAGGTCGTCGACGCGGCCGTCATGCGCGTCGCCGCGCTCCGCGAGTTCTTCACCGCCCAGGTGGCCCGCGCCAAGGCCGAGGGCGTGCTGTTCTCCGTGCACCTCAAGGCCACCATGATGAAGGTCTCCGACCCGATCATCTTCGGCCACGCGGTCCGCGCCTTCTTCCCGAACACCTTCGCCAAGTACGGCGACCAGCTCGCCGCGGCGGGCCTCACCCCGAACGACGGCCTGGGCGGCATCCTCAAGGGCCTGGGCTCCCTGCCGGACGTCGGCGCCGAGATCCAGGCGTCCTTCGAGGCCGAGCTCGCCGAGGGCCCCGCCCTCGCGATGGTCGACTCCGACAAGGGCATCACCAACCTGCACGTCCCCAGCGACGTCATCGTCGACGCCTCCATGCCCGCCATGATCCGCACCTCGGGTCACATGTGGGGCCCCGACGGCGACGAGGCCGACACCATCGCCGTCCTCCCGGACAGCAGCTACGCCGGTGTCTACCAGGTCGTCATCGACGACTGCCGCGCCAACGGCGCCTTCGACCCGTCGACCATGGGCTCGGTGCCCAACGTCGGGCTGATGGCGCAGAAGGCCGAGGAGTACGGCAGCCACGACAAGACCTTCGAGATCCCCGCCACCGGCACGGTGCGCGTCGTCGACACGAACGGCGCCGTGGTGCTGGAGCAGGCCGTCGGCGCCGGCGACATCTTCCGGATGTGCCAGACCAAGGACCTGCCGATCCAGGACTGGGTCAAGCTCGCGGTCACCCGCGCCCGCGCGACCGGCAACCCGGCGGTGTTCTGGCTGGACGAGAGCCGTGCGCACGACGCCAACCTTATCGCCAAGGTCACCACGTACCTCGCCGACCACGACACCGACGGCCTGGACATCTCCATCAAGACCCCGGAGGAGGCCACCGCCTTCTCCCTGGAGCGCATCCGCCGCGGCGAGGACACCATCTCCGTCACCGGCAACGTGCTGCGCGACTACCTCACCGACCTCTTCCCGATCCTGGAGCTCGGCACCAGCGCGAAGATGCTCTCCGTCGTCCCGCTGATGAACGGCGGCGGCCTCTTCGAGACGGGTGCGGGCGGCTCGGCCCCCAAGCACGTCCAGCAGCTCGTCAAGGAGAACTACCTGCGCTGGGACAGCCTGGGCGAGTTCCTGGCCCTCGCGGTCAGCTTCGAGCACCTGGCCACCACCACGGACAACGCGCGGGCCAAGATCCTCGCCGACACCCTGGACCGGGCGACGGGCACCTTCCTCAACGAGGACAAGTCCCCGAGCCGTCGCCTCGGCGGCATCGACAACCGCGGCAGCCACTTCTACCTGGCCCTCTACTGGGCCCAGGAGCTGGCGCGGCAGACCGACGACGCGAAGCTCGCCGAGGCGTTCACGCCGCTCGCCACGACGCTGGCCGAGCAGGAGGAGACCATCGTCGCCGAGCTGATCGCGGTGCAGGGCTCCCCGGCCGAGATCGGCGGCTACTTCCAGCCCGACCCGGCCAAGGCGGAGGCGGTCATGCGCCCGTCCGCCACGTTCAACCAGGCCATCGCGACGCTCGCCTGACCTGATGTGAGGCGGACGCCCCCGCCTCTCCGCTCCGCCCCGGCAGGCCCCGCGCCCGCCGGGGCGGAACGCGTTCCGGGGCCGCTGTCGTCCCGGACCAATCCGCCGGGCCCACGGCTTCGAATGACGGCCGTGAGGATCACCCGGACAGCCCTGACCCGCGGCATGCTCGCCGCCCTGAGCGGACTGCTCGCGGGGTTCGCCTCGCTGGCCGTCGCCGAGCTCGCCTCGGCGGCCGTCAGACCCGAGGCGAGCCCTGTGACAGCGGTCGGCGGAGCGGCCGTCGACCGGACGCCCGCCGGTGTGAAGGACTGGGCGATCCGGAACTTCGGCGAGGACGACAAGCTCGTCCTGCAACTGGGCATCGTCGTCACGCTCGCCCTCCTCGCCCTTCTCGTCGGCCTGCTGGCACTGCGCCACCGGCGGGCCGGCTCCGCCGCCGTCCTGGTCTTCGGCGTCGTCGGCACGGCAGCCGCCGTCAGCAGGCCGGACTCCTCGGGGCCCGCGGACGGTCTGCCGTCGCTGCTGGGGGCGGTCGTGGGGGCCGCACTGCTGTACGCCCTCATCGGCCGGCTCACCCGCCCGCGCCGGATCGCCGGGCCGGAGAAGGCGCACCAGCGGGAGGACGAGAAGGAAGAGGCGCACCAGCGGGAGGACGAGAGGGCGGAGGCGGGCGGGCAGGCGCCCGGGCAGGAGGGTGAACGGGAGAACGGGCAGGAGGACGAGGGCGGTTGGGACCGGCGCGGCTTCCTGATCGCCGCGACCGCGGCAGCCGCCGCCTCCACGGCGGCGGGCGCCGCCGGCCGGGCCCTCAACGGCCGCAGCGGCCGGAACGCCGCCGCCTCCCGTGCGGCCGTGACACTGCCGGCACCGGCCTCGCCCGCGCGACCGATTCCGGCCGGAGCCCGGCTGAGGGTCCCCGGCCTCGGCCCGTTCACCACGCCGAACGACGCCTTCTACCGGGTGGACACGGCCCTCGTGGTCCCCAAGGTGGACGCGGATTCCTGGCGCCTGCGGATCCATGGCGAGGGAGTGCGGCAGGACCGGGAGTTCACCTACCGGGAGCTGCTCGCGCGCCCGCTGACCGAGCGGGAGATCACGCTCACCTGCGTCTCCAACGAGGTCGGCGGTCCCTACGTCGGCCATGCCAGGTGGATCGGCGTCCGGCTCTCCGACCTGCTCCGGGAGGCCGGGGTGAAACCGCCGTCCCGGGGAGGCCCGGCCGACCAGCTCGTCGCCCGCTCCGTGGACGGGATGACACTCGGCACCCCGGTCGAGGCCGTCATGGACGGCCGGGACGCGATGCTCGCGGTCGGGATGAACGGCGAACCGCTGCCCCTCGTCCACGGATTCCCGGTACGCATGATCGTCCCCGGTCTGTACGGATACGTCTCGGCCTGCAAGTGGATCGAGGACATCGAGCTCACCACCTTCGCCGCCTACGACCCGTACTGGGTGAAGCGCTCGTGGGCCCGCGAGGCCCCGGTCAAGACCCAGTCCCGGATCGACACCCCCAAGCCCTTCGGACGCCCCGAGGCCGGCACGGTCATGGTGGCCGGCGTGGCCTGGGCCCAGCACCGCGGCATCGAGAAGGTCGAGATCCGGGTGGACGACGGCCCCTGGCGGCCGGCGCAGCTCGCCGAACAGGCCACTGTCGACACCTGGCGGCAGTGGTCCTACCCCTGGCAGGCGACCCCCGGCGGTCACACCCTCACCGTCCGGGCCACCGACGGCACCGGCGAGGTCCAGACCGAGAAGCGCACCAAGACCGTCCCCGACGGTGCGAGCGGCCGGCACTCCGTCGTCGTGACCGTCGACTGACCTACGGCCGCACCCGGCCCGAGGGACCGCCCGGCACCCCCGTTACGGCACCCGGGCGGTCCACTCCGGCGTCCCGAACTTGGTGCGTACGAGTTCCTCGGCGCGGGCCAGCTCGGCGTCCGTCACGCTTCCCACGCTGAGACCGTGGCGCTTGCGGAAGGATTCGATCATGCGGTCGATCACCGTCTGGCGGGGCAGCCCCGTCTGCCTCCGCAGGGGGTCGACGCGCTTCTTCGCGGAACGGGTGCCCTTGTCGGACATCTTCTCCTTCCCGATCCGCAGCACCTCCAGCATCTTGTCGGCGTCGATGTCGTACGCCATGGTCACGTGGTGCAGCACGGCGCCCGGCCCGCCGTCCGGCCCGACCATCCGCTTCTGGGCCGCCCCGGCGATCTTGCCGACCTCGGTGGCGATGTCGTTGAGCGGCTGATACCACGCCTTGACGCCCATGTCGGCGAGGGCTTCGAGGACCCAGTCGTCCAGGTAGGCGTAGCTGTCGGCGAACGACAGCCCGGAGACCAGGGACTGCGGGACCGCCAGCGAGTAGGTGATGGTGGAGCTCGGTTCGGCGAACATCGCACCGCCGCCGGAGATCCGGCGCACGACGTTCACGCCGTGCCGCTCGACACCCGCCGGGTCCACCTCGTTGCGCAGCGACTGGAAACTGCCGATGATCACGGCGGGGGAGTCCCACTCCCACACCCGCAGCGTCGGCGGCCGCAGCCCGGCCGCGACCTCCGCCGTGATGACCTCGTCCAGCGCCATGTGCAGGGCGGGCGACTGCGGGGCCTCGTGGATCAGCTGCCAGTCGTAGTCGCTCCACTCCGTGGCCTGTGCGAGCGCCCGGCGCACGGTGACGGCGACACCCTCCGCGCTCAGCCCGAGCATCACCGTGGAGTCGGGCAGCGCCGCCTCGATCCGGGCCGCGAGACCGGCCGTGTCCGTGTTGGCCGGAGCGCCCTCCAGCGCCGCGTCGATCGCGAGGATCGCCTCGTCGGGTTCGAGGAAGAAGTCCCCGGCGACGCGGACGTTCCGCAGCGCCCCGCCCGCCACATCCAGGTCCACCACGACCAGCTTGCCGCCGGGAACCTTGTACTCACCGTGCACAGCCTTGCCTCCGCCTTCGGGTCCCGGCCCGTTGTGAGCCGGACGCAACCCTCTACAACGTATGCGCGGGTCCGCTTCATCCCGTCGCCCGCGAACACGCCCTCCCGGAGACCTGAGAGCTTCCTCCGCCCGGTCGCGGAGACCGGCCTGATCGTGAGGGCCTGCCTGATCGTGGAGGTCCGCGTGGTCGCGGAGATCCGCCCGCGAACGCGGAGACCGGCCCGATCGCGGGCACCAGCCCGGGCCGCCCCCCACCCCGGCACAGCCGGCCGGCCGCGCGCGGAGGCCGTCGAACGGCACCGCCGGAACCGGGCGCCTCCGCGCGCCGAAGCGCGGGCGGCCCCCGCCGCCGCACCTCGTCATGGGACCCGCGGGATGTCAGCCGCGGGACTCGTGCGCCCGGATCACGCCGAGCCCGTGCCCGAGGCTGGGGCATTCGGCGGTCAGGTCACTGCCCCGCACCAGGTAGTCGTGCACCCGGCCGTCCGTCGGCCGCTCGACGGCGCGGTACAGCGTGCCGTTCACGGTGATCGTCCAGTCGTCGCCGTCCTGGGCCCACCCGACTGTCTTCTTCATGTGTCGATATCCGTTTCCTCGACCGGCGCGCCGCGGATCGGCGGCCGTGTAGTGGGAAGAACAACGGCTTGTGACGCTCTGTGGTTCCGCAGTCTCTACGCCATTCGGTTACATCTGTGTCACTGTCGGGCCCAGTCGACGCGAGCGGTCTGACCGGTGGTCAGCGATCCCCTGACGGGCGGTCGAACGGTCGGGGAACAGGTCGTGGCCGACGCGCTCCCCCGAAAGGCCGCCGCGGCTGCCGGAATACGCCAACGGCCCGTGCCCCAGCACCTGTCACGCCCGGCCGCCGCTCGCGGAGTTAGGTTAACCTAACCGGCGAATACCCGGTTGTGGATCTTTCTCTGACCGGTGCCGCCCCGACCGAAGGGTTTCACCATGCCGCGTGCTCAGGCCCTGCCGTTCTGCGAACTTCCCCCGGAGCGTGGGGTATGAGCGGCGCGAGCGACGGTACGCCGCCGGATCACGGCCCGGAGGGAGTGCCGGGAGACGCGGTGGCCGGCGGCCCGCACGGGCCGGGGCGCCTGCGGGCCCTCACCGCGATCGCCCTGGACACACTGGAGGACGCCGCGCCGGCCCGGGGCGGACCACTGCCCGCCGGAGGGCCCGAGGCCGTGGCCCTGCGCACCCTCGCCCTCTGCGACCCGGTTCTGCCGGAGGAGGGCACCGGCCCCGAGGCCGCGCTCGGGGACGTGGTCCGCGCGGTCGCCGAAGGGGCCGCCGATCCGGCCGACCCCGCCTGCGTCGCCCACCTGCACTGCCCACCGCTCGCCGTGGCCGTCGCGGCGGACCTGGCGGCGGCGGCCCTCAACCCTTCCATGGACTCCTGGGACCAGGCCCCCGCCGCAGGAGTGATCGAGGAACTGACCACGGCCGCGCTGGCCCGGCTCGTCCACCCGACGGCCCCCGCCCCCGACGCGCTCATCACCAGCGGTGGCACCGAGTCCAACCTGGTCGCTCTGCTCCTCGCCCGGGAACGGGCGGGCGCGGGCCCGGGAGCGGCCCCGCCGCTGAGAGTGGTGACCGGGGCCAACGCCCACCACAGCGTCCACCGCGCCGCCTGGATGCTCGGCCTGCCCGCCCCCACGGTCGTCGCCTGCCGCGACGGCCGCATCGACCCGGCCGGACTCGACCGGGCCCTGACCGCTCTCGCCGGAGCGCCGCTCCTGGTCGTCGCGACCGCCGGGACCACCGACGAGGGGCGCATCGACCCCCTCCCGGAGATCGCCCGCATCACCGAGCGGCACGCGGCCCAGCTCCACGTCGACGCCGCGTACGGCGGTCCGCTGCTGTTCAGCGAGCGCCTGGCCCCCCAGCTCGCCGGCCTGGAGCACGCCGCCTCCGTGACGTTCGACCTGCACAAGCTCGGCTGGCAGCCGGTCGCCGCCGGCGTGCTGGCCGTCGCGGACGCCGGGATGCTCGCGCCGCTGTCCCTGCGCGCCGACTACCTCAATGCCGACGACGACACCGAGGCCGGGCTCCCGGATCTGCTGGGCCGCTCGATCCGCACCACCCGACGCCCCGACGCCCTGAAGATGGCGGTCACCTTCCGGGCGCTCGGACGCCGGGGCCTCGGCGCACTGGTGGAGCACTGCGTGCGTACGGCCCACGAGTTCGGCGCGTGCCTCGACACGCGCCCCGCGCTGCGCCGCCGACCGGGGGAGATCGGGATCAGCACCGTGCTCTTCCGGCCGACGGTGGCCGACGGGCTGCCCGACGAGGTGGGCGACTCCGTGGTGGCCGCCGTCCGCCGCACCCTTCTCGTCGAGGGACGGGCCGTCCTCGGCCGAGCCGTCGCGGAGGACGGCGACGGCCGGCGCCGCCTGTGGCTGAAGGCCACACTGCTGCACCCGAACGCCGCGACGGCCGACCTCCTTCCGCTGCTCGACCTCGTGGTGGCGGCGGCGGCCCGGGCCGCCGCGGAGGCCGCGGGGGAGCGTGCGGGCAGCGGAGTCTGGTCGGTCGAAGGTGCCGAGGGCCCCAGGAAGGAAAGGCTGTCGCCATGAGTCTGCCGATACGCGCGATACGCATGATGCGTACGACCCGCCCGGGACGGATACCCGCCGTCCCGGCGAACCCCGCCGGAGGTAACCGATGACGCCCGGACCGCGCACGCCGCCCCTCGATCTGCTGGGAGTGGGAGCGGGGCCCTTCAACCTCTCGCTCGCCGCGCTCGCCGACGGCGTACCCGGACTGCGGACCGTCTTCCACGAGCAGCGGGCGGCCTCCCACTGGCACCCCGGACTGCTCATCGAGGGCGCGACTCTCCAAGTGCCCTTCCTGGCAGATCTGGTGAGTCTCGTGGAGCCCACCAGCCCCTGGTCCTACCTCAATTACATCAAGGTCCGCCGCAGGCTCTTCCCGTTCTACTTCGCCGAGCGCTTCCACATCCACCGCTCCGAGTTCGACCGCTATCTGCGCTGGGTGAGCACCGAACTCCCCGCCACCCGCTTCGGCCACCGGGTCGACACGGTCGCCTGGGACCCCGGACACGACGCGTTCGCCGTGGAGTTCACCCGGCTCGGCCCCGACGGCGAGCCCCTCACGACCGGGCTCGCCCACGCCCGCAACCTCGCCCTCGGCGTCGGCACGGCGCCCCATGTGCCCGAGCCGCTGCGGGCGATGGCCGAGGATCCGGCGGCCGTCGTGCTGCACTCCGCGGACTACCTCTCCCAGCGGGACCGGCTGCTGGCCGCCCGCCACGTCACCGTCGTCGGCTCGGGCCAGTCGGGCGCCGAAGTGCTGCTGGACCTGCTGCGGTCCCGGCCCGAGGGGGCGGAAGGGCTGACCTGGCTGGCCCGTACGCCCGCCTTCGCGCCCATGGAGTACAGCAAGATCGGTCTGGAGCAGTTCACCCCCGACTACACGCGCTACTTCCACGGACTTCCGCAGGCCACCCGGGACCGGCTCCTGCCCCGCCAGTGGCAGCTGTACAAGGGTGTCAGCGCGGACACGCTGGGGGACATACACGACGAGCTGTACCGGCGCAGCCTGGACGGTGGCTGGCCGGACGTCACGCTCACCCCCGGCATCGAGGTCACCGGCGCCGCCGCCACCGAGGACGGGCGCATCGAACTGCGGGTCGAGCACGGGCAGCAGGAGGCGCGGGGCCGGCTCGTCACCGACGCCGTCGTCCTCGCCACCGGCTACCGGGAGCGCCCCGTCGACACGCTGCTCGCCGCTCTCGACCCCTGCATCGCCCGTGACGAGTCCGGACGCCCACTGATCGACGCGTCCCAACGGCTCGTCCTGTCACCGGAGATCACCGGTTCCGTCTTCGTGCAGAACGCCGAGCGGCACACACACGGCGTCGGCGCACCGGACCTGGGCCTGGCCGCCTGGCGTTCCGCCGTCATCGTCAACGCGCTCACGGGCAAGGAGTTCTACCCGCTGCCCGAGCGCACGGCCTTCACCACGTTCGGCCTCGGCGCACAGGACCGTGCCGGCCGACGAGCTCCGTCACGGCCGTCCGAAGATCGACGGTGACGACGGCCGCGGGCCGCACGGTGGGTTCTCCGTGCGGCCCGCGGCGGGGGTGTTCGTGGACGGTCAGCCCTTGCGGGTGTTGATCTCCTCGGTGAGCTGGGGGACGACGGCGAAGAGGTCGCCGACGACGCCGTAGTCGACGAGTTCGAAGATCGGGGCCTCGGCGTCCTTGTTGATCGCGACGATCGTCTTGGAGGTCTGCATCCCCGCCCGGTGCTGGATCGCGCCGGAGATGCCCGAGGCGATGTACAACTGCGGGGAGACGGACTTGCCCGTCTGCCCGACCTGGGAGGTGTGCGGATACCAGCCCGCGTCCACCGCGGCACGCGAAGCACCCACCGCGGCGCCCAGACTGTCCGCGAGGGCCTCGATGACGGGGAAGTTCTCCGCACCGTTGACCCCGCGGCCACCCGAGACCACGATCGCCGCCTCCGTCAGCTCCGGACGTCCCGTCGACTCACGCGCCGTCCGCGAGACCACCTTCGTGCCCGTCGCCGCCTCACCGAACGACACCGACAGGGCCTCCACCGCACCCGCGGCCGC
>NZ_JBIVTR010000011.1:0-164551 GCF_044756785.1 Streptomyces sp. NPDC091649
CCCCGATCTTCGAACTCGTCGACTACGGCGTCGTCGGCGACCTCTTCGCCGTCGTCCCCCAGCTCACCGAGGAGATCAACACCCGCAAGGGCTGATCCCCGGAGAACCGACCCGCCCTGGGCCGCACGGTGAACCCACCGTGCGGCCCAGGGCCGTTCCGGGCGACCATTGACGCAGGTCGAGCTGCCTTATAACTTCACTATACGGATTGTTGATTCCGGGAAGCGGAAACAGCGAGAGTGTGGAGGGTGCGGTCATGGGTCAGCACGAGAAGGTGGCAACGAGCCTCGCCGGTGCGGTCAGCGAGGAGATCAGCGCCTCCCTCACGGCGGTCGACGCGGAACTCGCCCGCCGCTACCCGGGCGATCCCGGCACCCGCCAGCCCGTGCACACCGTCTACGTGCCCGGTGACGACTTCGAGCCCGGCACCCTGCGCTCCTGGGGCGACCGGGCGCTGGCCGCCCTCGACGAACACGCCCCCGACGCCTCCTCGTTCGCCGCCGTCCTCGGCATCCCCGAGGAGCTGGCGGGCCCCGTCCACGACCGCGTACGCGCCAAGCTGGAGCGCGAGCCCGTCGAGGACCTGCGCATCGACTTCGAGGACGGCTACGGCCCCCGCCCGGACGCCGAGGAGGACGAGGCCGCCGCCCGCGCCGCCCGGCTGGTCTCGGAGGCGTACGCGAACGGCACCGCGGCCCCGTACACGGGCATCCGGATGAAGTGCATGGAGGCCGGCGTCCGTGACCGGGGCATCCGCACCACGGACGTCTTCCTCAGCGGTCTGATGGCGGCCGGCGGGCTCCCCGAAGGGCTCGTGCTGACCCTCCCGAAGGTCACCTACCCCGAGCAGGTCACCGCCTTCGTCCAGCTCCTCGAAGCCTTCGAGAAGGCCCACGGCCTCGACTCCGGACGGATCGGCTTCGAGATCCAGATCGAGACCAGCCAGTCGATCCTCGCCGCGGACGGGACCGCCGCCGTCGCCCGCATGATCGACGCCGCGCGGGGCCGGGCGACCGGACTGCACTACGGCACCTTCGACTACAGCGCCTGTGTCGGGGTCAGCGCCGCCTACCAGGCCAGCGACCATCCGGCCGCCGACCACGCCAAGGCGGTCATGCAGGTCGCCGCCGCCGGCACCGGCGTACGGGTCTCCGACGGCTCCACCAACGTCCTGCCCGTCGGCCCGGCCGACCGGGTCCACGAGGCGTGGCGGCTCCACTACGGCCTCACCCGCCGCGCTCTCGCCCGTGCCTACTACCAGGGCTGGGACATGCACCCCGGCCACCTGCCGACGCGCTACGCGGCCGTCTACGCCTTCTACCGGGAGGGTCTGGAACCGGCCGCCGCCCGGCTCGCCGCCTACGTGGCCAAGGCGGGCGGCGACGTCATGGACGAGCCCGCCACCGCCAAGGCCCTCAGCGGCTATCTGCTGCGCGGCATCGACTGCGGCGCGCTGGACACCGCCGAGGTGGCCCGGCTGACCGGCCTGACCCGCGCGGACCTGGACGCCTTCGCCTCGCCGCGCCGGGGCGGCCTGACGGCGACGGCTCCGTAGGGGCGCAAGCGGCCTCTCCGCGCCCCGGTGGATCGCCCCCGCCGGGGCGCTCCGGCGTGCCCGGCCGCCGGAGCGGCCCGCCGCGGCCCGCTGTCCCCGGCCGGGAGAGGCCCGGCCGGCGCTCAGGCGCCCCGGCGCGAGGCCGCCCCGCCGCGGGCGCGGTAGGCGCGCATCTTGTGCCGCGCCCCGCACACGTCCATGTCGCACCAGAGTCCGTTCGACGACGGAGCCCGGTCGTAGAAGACCCAGCGGCACTCCGGGGCCGCGCAGGTCTTGAGGCGGGCGGCGTGACGCCCGGTCAGGCCGTGGACCAGGAGGGCTTCGATTACCGGGCGGACCACCTCCGCCACCGCCCCGCCGGGGGCCGGCCGCAGGCTGAGCGTGCCGTCGGGGCGCACGGCCGGAGGGCCCGCGACCGCGGCGATGAGCCGGTTGAGGCCGTCGATCGCCTCGGCCGAGGTCCGGTCGGCCAGAAATGCCCGCACCGTCTCCCGTGCCTCCTTGAGCGACGCCAGCTCTCCGGGATCGCTCAGTGCCGGGAAACCGTGCGCGCCGAGCCATCGGCCCGCCGTCTCCGGACGGGCCAGGTCGTCCTCGCCGTGCAGGTGGGTGGCCGTGTTGCAGAACCCCTCGACGAGTTCGAGCTCCGCGGGCGCAGGGTTCCGTCGCATGGTCTCCACTCTATCAACGTTACCGGCAAGCGCCTCGTGCTGGTAACGTCGGTGATCCGGCGGGGTCACACCCCTCCCCCCTGCGCTTCAGGAGGCCACCATGAACGGAAAGCTGACCAGGACGTTCGAGACGTCGGACGGGGCGGTGCGCTGGGACGTGCTGGGGGAGGGGGAGCCGGTCGTCCTGCTGCACGGCACCCCGTTCTCCTCGCTCCTCTGGCGCGACATCGCCCCGGCACTCGCCCGCGACCACCGCGTCCACCTCTGGGACCTGCTCGGGTTCGGGGAGTCGGAGCAGCGCGACGGGCAGGACGTCGGTCCGGCGGCGCAGGCGAAGATCTTCGCCCGGCTCCTGGAGCACTGGGGGCTGGAGCGCCCGCGGGTGATCGCCCACGACATCGGCGGAGCCGTGGCCCTGCGCGCACTGCTCCTCGAGGGTGCGCGGTACGCGGACCTCACCCTGGTGGACGCGGTGGCCTGCGGGGACTGGGGGACCGGCCTCTTCCGGCTCATCAGGGAGAACGCGCACCTCTTCGAGCGGCTCCCCGGTTACGCCCACGAGGCGCTGGTCGAGAGTCATCTGCGCCACGCCACCCACACCGGCTACCGGCCGGACGTACTGGCCGCCCATGTCGATCCGTGGCGCGGAGAGCGCGGCCGGGCCGCGTACTACCGCCAGTACCGGCAGGCCGAACAGGCGGCGACCGACGAGTTCCAGCACCTGCTCGGGGACGTCCCGGTGCCGACCCGGATCATCTGGGGTCGCGAGGACCGGTTCCTGCCGGCGCCCTTCGCGGAGCGGCTGCACGCGCTGATCCCGCACTCCGAACTGCACTGGATCGACGGTGCGGGCCACACGGTGCAGGAGGACGCCCCGGCGCAGCTGCTGGCCCTGCTGACCCGGGAGTTCCGGCCGATGGACACCAGGGCCTGACCGCGCCCCGCCTCAGGCGGGGGGCAGTTCGCCCGAGCCGCGAGCGATCAGCGTCGTCGGCAGTTCCACCCGCGCCGTGGCGTGGTCCGCCCCGTCGAGGCGGCGGAAGAGGTGTTCGGCGGCGGTCCTGCCGACCGCCGCCGCGTCCTGCGAGATCACGGTGATGCCGAGCAGGTCGGCCAGCTCGATGTCGTCGAACCCCACCAGGGCCACCGGCCGCTCCCGCTCGGCGATGACCCGGACGGCCGTCACCGTCACCCGGTTGTTGCCCGCGAACACGGCGGTGACCGGCTCCGGGCCGCTGAGCATCTTCTCGGCGGCCGCCCGCACCTGCTCCGGCTCGGTGGAGCCGAGGGAGACCCAGCCGTCCTCCACGGCGATGCCCGCGTCCCGCATGGCGGCGTGATAGCCGCGCAGCCGCTCGGTGACCGTGTGGATCCGCGGCTGGTCGCCGATGAAGCCGATCCTGCGGTGACCGTGCGCGATGAGGTGCGCCACGCCCTCCCTGGCCCCGCCGAAGCTGTCGGAGAGCACCATGTCGACGTCCACGTGGCCCGCCGGGCGGTCCACGAAGACCGTGGCGATGCCCGCCTTGATCTCCGGCTCCAGGTAGCGGTGGTCGTCGCCGGCCGGGATCACGATCAGCCCGTCCACGCGGCGGGCGCACAGCGCCAGCACCAGCTCCTGCTCCCGTTCCGGATCCTCGGCGCTGGAGCCGTTGATCAGCAAGGCGCCGTGCGCGCGGGCGACCTCTTCCACCGCGCGGCTCAGCGGGCCGTAGAACGGGTCCGCCAGGTCCTCCAGGACCAGTCCGATGGACGCCGTACGTCCCTTGCGCAGCACCCGGGCGCTGTCGTTGCGGCGGAAGCCGAGCGCGTCGATCGCCTCCTGCACGCGGCGCTCGGTGTCGGGGGTGACGCCGGGCTCGCTGTTCACCACCCGGGAGACCGTCTTCAGGCCGACTCCGGCACGGGCCGCCACGTCCTTCATGGTCGGCCGGTTGCCGTAGCGGGTCTCGGAATGACGGGCGGTCCGGTCCACGTGCGCTGTCCTGTCGTCGGATACGGGCGGGGCTGCGGTGCTCCGGTCGGGGTCGAGAGGGTCGCCCGTGGGGCTGATCGGAGGCTGTGGCGTCGAGCATAGGCCCTGGACAACGTTGTCAAGCCCAGGGAGACTGTGCAGACTATGGACGGAACCCGCAGGTCCCGCCCCTTCACCGATCCGGAGAACCCACACCGATGCATACCGACCTCGTCACCGCGCTCGACATCGGCGGTACCAAGATCGCCGGCGCGCTGGTGGACGGTGAGGGATCCCTTCTCGTGCGGGCTCAGCGGCCGACGCCCGCCCGGGAGGGCGCCGAGGCGGTCATGGACGCCGTGGACGGGGTGCTGGGCGAGCTGATGGCCTCGCCGCTGTGGGACCGCGCGGGTTCGCTCGGCATCGGCAGCGCCGGTCCGGTGGACGCCGCCGCCGGCACGGTCAGCCCGGTCAACGTCCCCGGCTGGCGGGACTTCCCGCTGGTGGAGCGGGTGCGCAAGACGGTGGGCGGACTGCCGGTCGCGCTGGTCGGCGACGGGGTCGCGATGACCGCCGCCGAGCACTGGCTCGGTGCGGCCCGCGGCTACGACAACGCGCTGTGCCTCGTCGTGTCGACGGGCGTCGGAGGCGGCCTCGTCCTCGGCGGCGCCTTGCGGCCCGGCCCCTCGGGCAACGCCGGACACATCGGCCACATCAGCGTCGACCTGGACGGCGCACCGTGCCCCTGCGGCGCGCGCGGCTGCGTCGAAGGCATCGCCAGCGGCCCCAACATCGCCCGCCGCGCCCTGGAGAGCGGCTGGCGGCCCGGCCCGGACGCCGACGTGACGGCCGCCGCGGTGGCCGTCGCCGCCCGCGCGGGGGACCCGGTCGCCATCGCCTCCTACGAGCGCGCGGCCCAGGCGCTGGCGGCCGGCATCGCCGCCACCGCCACTCTGGCGGACCTGGACATCGCGGTGGTCGGCGGGGGAGTGGCCGGGGCCGGCGACGTGCTCTTCGTGCCGCTGCGCCGCGCTCTGCGCGACTACGCCACCCTCTCCTACCTCCGGCGGCTGACCGTGGCGCCCGCCGTGATGGGCACCGACGCGGGTCTGGTCGGGGCCGCGGCGGCGGCCATCGCGCTGCGCTAGCCACGGCCCGGGCCGGGGCGCCGGTTTGGACAGCGACGGCGTCGAGGGGCGCCCGGTTCGTCGGGCCGGACTGCCCGGACCGCCCCTCGCGGGACACGGCCCGCATCCCTTTTGGCCTCCGCCGCACGGCGCGTTCCCGGCCCCTTCCGGCTTCCGATCGCCCCAAGAAGACCGCATCCGGCCAACGCCGTCGCCGCCGCGGGGTTTCCGCGGCAGGGTGTTGCGGGCAAGCCACAGGGGGCTACGGAAGAGGGGGAACCGTGATCGTCTGGATCAACGGTGCGTTCAGTGCGGGCAAGACCAGTGCCGCGGGAGAGCTGGTCGATCTGATCCCGAACAGCACGCTGTACGACCCGGAGATCACCGGTGCGGGGCTGCGCGGACTGCTGCCGCAGAAGCGGCTCGCCGAGGTCACCGACTTCCAGGACCTGCCGATCTGGCGGCGGCTCGTGGTGGACACGGCGGCGGCGCTGCTGGCCGAGGTGCCCGGGGTGCTGGTGGTGCCGATGACCCTGCTGCGGCAGGAGTACCGCGACGAGATCTTCGGAGGGCTCGCCTCCCGGCGCATCCCCGTCCGGCATGTGGCACTCTCACCTGAGGAAACGATCCTGCGCAGCCGGATCGCGGGCCGCGAGGAGTTTCCCGGCGACGACGAGCAGAGCGAGCGGGTGCGCCGGTGGGCGTACGAGCACATCGGACCGTACCGCGACGCCCTCGGCTGGATCGCCCAGGACGCCCATGTGGTCGACAACAGCGCCCTCACGCCCCGCGAGACCGCCGAGCGGATCGCGGACGCCGTGCGCACCGGGACCGCCGGGCCGTGCCCGATCGTCCAGAGCCCGGAGCCGACCGCCGAGACGGTGGCCGCCGGGGTGCTGCTCTTCGACGAGCTGGACCGGGTGCTGCTCGTCGATCCCACCTACAAACCGGGATGGGAGTTCCCCGGCGGGGTCGTGGAGGCGGGCGAGGCCCCCGCGCAAGCAGGGATCCGTGAGGTCGCCGAGGAGATAGGGCTCCGCCTCGACCGGGTCCCCACCCTGCTGCTCGTCGACTGGGAGTCGCCGCGCCCGCCCGGTTACGGCGGCCTCCGGTTCCTCTTCGACGGCGGCCTGTTGCGCTCCGAGGACGCCGGCCGGCTGCTGCTGCCCGGCTCGGAGCTGCGCGGCTGGCGCTTCGTCACCGAGGAGGAGGCCGCGGGGATGCTGCCGCCCACCCGGTACGAGCGGCTGCGCTGGGCCCTGCGGGCGCGTGAGCGGTCGACGGTGCTCAACCTGGAGGCGGGAAAGCCGGTGGGCTGAGCGGCGCCCGCACGCCCCACCCGCGCCGTTCGCGGCCCGCACGACTCTCGTGCGCCGTTCGCGGACCGCGCCCTCACGCGCCGTTCGCCGCGGCCTCCATCACCGCGGCGGCGTTCCCGGTGAGCGGGTCTCCGTGACCGAAGCAGACGGTACGGGGCGCGAGCGCGGCCAGCCGTCGGAAGGCGGCCCGCGCCTCGGCGCGGTCCACGTTGAACACCCCGAGGATCACCCGGTCCGTGAATGCCACGCAGTCCCCGGTGAACAGCACGCCGTGGCGCGGCAGATGGAGGGCGATGGAGCCCGGAGTGTGACCAGGGGCGTGGACCACCCGCGCACCGCCCCCGAACGCCAGCACCTCGCCGCCGGACACCTCGCGGTCGACTCGGGTGGGCGGGGCCTCGGGACACGTCAGCCCGTGTTCGTACAGCGGCAGTTCCCAGTCCAGCAGGTCCGGTTCCGGTACGGGGCTCTCCCCGCGTACCACCGGGGCGTCCAGCGCGTGGGCGAGGATCTGGGCACCGTGCCGGTCCGCCAGCTCCTGCGCGGACCCGTAGTGGTCCCGGTGGCCGTGGGTGAGGACGATGCGCCCGATCCCGGCCGGGTCGAGGCCGAGCGTGCGGATGCCGTCCTCGATCGCCGCGGCCGACTCGGCGTCGCCCGCGTCGACCAGGGTCAGATCCGTGCCGTCGCGCCAGAGGTAGGCCTGACCGATCCGGAAGCGGAACATGTGCAACTGGGGGAGTACCTCGACGAGATCCATGCGGCGAACGTATGCGGCGCCGGACGTCCGCCGCACGGACCTACGCTCGGGGCGACTTCGCCGAGGGCATAGGTGCCGCCGGGAATCCCCTCCCCCGCGACAGGATGGAATCAGACCTTCTTGGACTCCGCGTAGTTCCGCAGGAACAGCGCCTCGGCGACGGACATCCGCTCCAGCTCCTCGGGCGACACGCTCTCGTTCACCGCGTGGATCTGCGCCTCCGGCTCGCTCAGCCCGATCAACAGGATCTCCGCCTCCGGGTAGAGGCCCGCCAGGGTGTTGCAGAGCGGGATGGAGCCGCCCATGCCGGAGGACTGCATCTCCTGGCCCGGGTAGGCGTCCCGCATCGCGTCCGCCATCGCCGTGTACGCCGGGCTGGTCATGTCCGCGCGGAACGGCTGGCCCTGGCCCACCTGTTCCACCCGCACCCGCGCACCCCAGGGGGCGCGGGACTCCAGGTGGGCGGTGAGCAGCTTCGTCGCCTCGGCGGCGTCCTGGCCCGGCGGCACCCGCAAGCTGATCTGCGCCCGCGCGCTCGCCTGCACCGAGGGTGTGGCGCCGACCACCGGCGGGCAGTCGATGCCGATGACGGTGACGGCGGGCCGCGCCCAGATCCGGTCGGCGACCGTGCCCGTGCCGATCAGCTCCACCCCGTCCAGCACCTTGGCGTCCTGCCGGAACTCCGCCTCCGGGTACTGGAGCCCGTCCCAGTCGGCGTCGCCCGTCAGCCCGTCGACCGTGGTCGTCCCGTCCTCGGCGCGCAGCGAGGCCAGCAGCTGGATCATCGCGGCCAGCGCGTCCGGGGCCGCGCCGCCGAACTGCCCCGAGTGCAGGTTCCCCTCCAGGGTGTCCAGCTGCACCCGCAGCATCGTCATCCCGCGCAGCGTCGCAGTGACCGTCGGCAGCCCGACCCGGAAGTTCCCGGTGTCGCCGATGACGATCGTGTCGGCCGCCAGCAGCTCCGGGTGCGCCTCCGCGTACCGCTCCAGACCGCCGGTGCCCTGCTCCTCGGAGCCCTCGGCGATCACCTTCACCGAGACCGGGACGCCGCCGTTCGCCTTCAGGGCGCGCAGCGCGAGCAGGTGCATGATGAACCCGCCCTTGCAGTCGGCCGCGCCCCGGCCGAACCAGCGCCCGTCGCGTTCGGTGAGTTCGAACGGCGGGGAGAGCCACGCCGCCTCGTCCAGCGGGGGCTGCACGTCGTAGTGCGCGTAGAGCAGGACGGTCGGCGCGCCGGCCGGGCCGGGCAGGAACCCGTAGACGGACTGCGTTCCGTCGGGGGTGTCGAGCAGGGCGACGTCGGTGAACTCCTCGGCGCGCAACGCGTCGGCGACCCAGTTGGCGGCCGCCTCGCACTCGCTCCTGGGGAACACCGCCGGGTCCGCCACCGACTGGAACGCCACCAGCATGGCCAGTTCCTGCCGGGCGCGGGGCATCAGCGAGGCGACGGTCTCGGGAATCGGACGGGCGGTCATGGGCACGCTCCTCGTGGGTGCGACGTTATGGGTAGGGCGCGGTGTGTACGCGACCGTGTGCGAAGCCGTTCGTGAGGCGACGCATGTACGACGAAATCATGGCCGATCCTCCCACAGGAGGGCTTGGCCAAAACGCGCCGTAGGATGCCGTGAGCAGCTTGGGGCCACTGGTCGGATCAGGAGCAGAAGCACATCGTGAGCAGCGAGAACGCAGACGCCGGACGTGAGCCGGAAGAGTCGTCCGTGTGGGACGTCGTCGTGGTCGGCGCCGGACCGGCCGGCGCATCGGCGGCGTACGCGGCAGCCGTGGCGGGGCGGAGGGTCCTGCTGCTGGAGAAGGCGGAACTGCCGCGCTACAAGACCTGCGGCGGGGGAATCATCGGGTTCTCGCGGGACTCCCTGCCGCCGGGGTTCGAACTGCCCCTGAAGGACCGCATCCACGCGGTCACCTTCTCGCTCAACGGCAAGCTGTCGCGCACCCGCCGCTCCCGGCGCATGCTCTTCGGGCTCATCAACCGCCCGGAGTTCGACGCCGGGCTGGTGGAGGAGGCGCAGAAGGCCGGGGCGGAACTGCGCACCGGGGCGTCGGTGACGCGGGTCGAGCAGCACGGTTCCGCCGTGCCCGACCGCCGGACGGTCGCCGTGGTGCTGGCCGGCGGCGAGACGGTGCTCGCGCGGGCGGTCGTCGGCGCGGACGGCAGCGCGGGCCGGATAGGAGCCCATGTCGGGGTGAAGCTCGACCAGGTAGACCTCGGCCTGGAGGCGGAGATCCCCGTTCCGGCCACCGTCGCGGAGGACTGGGCGGGTCGGGTGCTCATCGACTGGGGCCCGATGCCGGGCAGTTACGGCTGGGTCTTCCCCAAGGGGGACACCCTCACCGTGGGCGTCATCTCCGCGCGCGGCGACGGCGCCGGCACCAAGCGGTATCTGGAGGACTTCATCGCCCGCCTCGGCCTCGCCGGGTTCGAGCCCGCCGTCTCCTCGGGCCATCTCACCCGCTGCCGCAGCGACGACTCGCCGCTCTCCCGCGGCCGGGTCGTGGTCTGCGGGGACGCGGCCGGACTGCTGGAGCCCTGGACCCGCGAGGGCATCTCCTTCGCGCTGCGCTCCGGCCGGCTCGCGGGGGAGTGGGCGGTCAGGATCGCCGAGGCCCACGACGCGGTGGACGCCCGCCGTCAAGCCCTCAACTACGCCTTCGCCATCAAGGCCGGCCTCGGCGTGGAGATGGGCGTCGGCCGCCGCATGCTCAAGCTGTTCGAACGCCGCCCGGGAGTGCTGCACGCGGTGCTGACCGGGTTCCGCCCGGCGTGGAAGGCGTTCGCCGGGATCACCCGGGGGACGACGTCGCTGGCCGAGCTGGTCCGTACGCACCCGTTGGCGCAGCGGGCGCTGTCCGCGATGGACCGCTGAGGTCCCACCGCACGACCGTGCTTCTCGGGGCGCCGTTCCGCCCGGCCGGGGCGGCGGCGCCCCGAGGGCGTACGGGGCGGGTCAGCCCTCGACCGTGATGCGGAAGACCGGGTGGTCCGGGCAGGCCGCCAGCAGCTCGGCGTCCGTGGACTTCGCCGTGACCCCCTGGAAGTACTGGTTGACCTCCCAGCCCCACCGCTCCAGATAGGCCCGGATGATCCGGGCCTTCTGCGCGTCGTCGGCGATCTCCACGGCGGTGAAGCGGCTGACCTTGCGCCCCAGCCGCAGCTCTCCGCCGCCCGCGACCCGCATGTTGCGCACCCACTGCGAGTGGCCCCGGGCCGAGACGATGTACCGCTCGCCCGCGAAGGCGTGGGCGTTGACCGGAATGCGCTGCAACTGACCGCTCCTGCGTCCGCGCACGGACATCTCGGCAGACCCCATCAGGCTGACGCCGTGCCGGGCCAGCCATCCGACGACTCTGTTGAGGCGGTCGGCGGAGGCGCTCGCCCGGAGGTAGTAGGTCTGCTGCGACATGGTGACTCCCGCACTGTTAAGAGAGCGGCGCTCTCGCTTGAGATCAGTGTGCACGGAGGGAGGCTGCAAAGCAAGAGCAGTGCTCTCGTCCTTGGTCGGTGCTTCCTGCGCGTGGCAGACTGATCGCATGAGCACCATCCGAGGGGCGAGGGAACGCGCCCGCATCGAAGTGACCGCGGCCATCAAGGGCGAGGCCAGGAAGCAGCTCGCGAAGGAGGGTGCGGCGAAGCTCTCGCTGCGGGCCGTGGCCCGGGAGCTGGGCATGGTCTCCTCCGCTCTCTACCGCTACTTCCCCAGCCGCGACGACCTGCTCACCGCGCTGATCGTCGACGCGTTCGACGCGATCGGAGAGGTCGCGGAAGGGGCGGCGCGGGAGCGGGCGGAGACGCGTCCGCCCACCGAGCGCTGGCTCGCCGTGGCCTGTGCCGTACGGGCGTGGGGGCTCGCGCGCCCCCATGAGTACGCCCTGATCTACGGGTCGCCCGTCCCCGGCTACATCGCCCCGATGGACACGGTGGGACCCGCTTCCCGGGTGGGCCTGGTCTTCATCGACATCGTCCGTGCCGCGTACCTGGCCGACGACCTCGCCGTGCCTCCCCTCGCACCCGCCCTGCGTCAGGACGCGGAGCGGATGGCCGCCGATTTCGCCCCGGACGTTCCTCCGGCCGCCGTGGCCGCCCTGGTCGCCGTGTGGGCCCAGCTGTTCGGCCTGATCTCCTTCGAGCTGTTCGGCCAGTTCAACCGGGTCGTCGAGGCCCGTGAGCAGCTGTTCCGGCAGGCCGCGGCGGAACTGGCCCGCTCGGTCGGCCTGCCCGGTGTCCGCACGGGCTGACGCGTACGCCCCGCGCCGGCCGTACGGGGGCGGTGTGGCGACGGGCCCCGCCGTCCGGTCCCGTGGCACACGTCAGGTGACCGCCGAGTTGTCCGTCCAGAGCCGGGCCACCGAGCGGTCGCCGCGCAGGGTGACGGCGCCGAGCGGCAGCCGGTTCCAGAGGGTGAGGTAGAGCCCTTCGGCCGTACCGCTCAGCTCGCAGTCGACGCGTTCCGCGCTGTCCCGGGGGCCCGCGCCGCCCAGGTCGTAACGGGCGTCCGGGCCGGCCCGGCGTACGGCCTCCGGCGGATCCTCCGAGATCCGTACCGTCCAGGTCGCCTCCGTGTCCACGGCCCGCACCCCCAGTGTGCGAGGCGCTTGGGAGCGGACCCGGCTCGCGGGCCGGGCGTGGACGCCGGCGAGGAGTTCGTCGATGCCGTCGACCGCCCGGTGCGCGGGCACCGGGGTCAGCGGTCCGCCGAGCGCGGATTCCGCGTCCACGCGGTGCACGGTCGTCTCGTTCAGCTGGCGGCGGGACCAGAACGCCAGGGGCGAGGGGGCCGGCAGGAAGGTCCAGCAGTCCAGGTCCGCGGGCGCTTCCTCCAGGGTTCGGACCAGCTGACGGTGCCCCTCGCGGAACCAGGACAGAAGCTCCGCGCCGTCGAGGGCGGGTTCGCCGGCGGCGGGCCGGTACGCGGTGTGCCCCTCGGTGACGAACGCCGCCGCCCACCGGTGCACGGTGCCGGTGTGCCGCAGCAGATGGCGTATCTGCCAGCCGGGGCAGGTCGGGACCGACGCCCCCGCACCGGCCCGCTCGGCTGCGGCCGCGAGCAGCCGCCCTTCCTCGGTCAACGACGCGATGTGCTCGGTGGTCCGCATGGCGGCCATGGTGCCAGGCGCTTCTCGCCTCAGGCTTCCTGCGGGCGCGCGGGCCCGGCCGAACCGGCCCGGCGCACCAGACGGACGAACCAGCCCACCGCCAGCGACTGGACGAGGACCGAGACGACCAGTGCCGGTACCAGGAACCACACGGGCCCGCCGGCCTCGGCGCCCGCGAGGGAGCTGCCGAGGAAGAACAGGAAGACGGTCGGGGCCGCGAGGAGGAACAGCCAGACGCCGGAGAACGAGGCGTCCTCGGGGGCGACGAACAGGGAGTCCGCGACGACGAAGAGCGTCGCCGCGAGCACCAGCCCGAGGTAGACGAGGGAAGCGGGGTTGCGGAAGGTCAACCGGACCAGGGTGTTCAGCCGCGGGTGGTCGGTCAGCCGCTTCATGGTGTGCTCCCTTGCTCGGTCGAGGATTCCATCGTGCGCCGGGTGGGGCGGGACCCGCCTGAGTACGGCTACTCAATCGACCTGGTGTGCGGTGGGTCAGGTGTGCGCACTCGGCGGGGCGGGTGCGGCGTTGCGGGCCCCGCAGCCCAGGGCGGCCGCCGCCCCGGCCAGCAGGGCGGCCGTCGCCAGGGCCGTCGCCAGGGCCGGGGCCGGGGCCGGGGGCAGCGAGAACCAGTCGGCGAGGAAGCCGATCGCGGGCGGGCCGAGCGGCATCCCGCCATGACCGAGCGTCGACGCCGCGACGACCTCGCTCGGCCCCGCGAGTTCGCCCGCGCGTCCCACCGCGACGGGAAAGACGTTGGCGAGCCCCGGCCCGGTGACCGCGAACCCGGCCAGAGCCCACCAGGCGGTCGGGGCCGGCGAGCCGAGCAGCATCCCGGCCGCGGCCGCCGCCCCGCCGAGGACGAGGGTGCGGGTCTGGCCGAGCCGTTCCAGGGGCAGGGTCCCGGTCAGCGGGAAACGCTGGGTCGATGCGGCCAGGCCCCCGCGACCAGCCCGCCGAGCCCGGCGCCGACCATGCCGCCGAGGCTGAACGCCGCGTGGAAGCTCGGCATCACCGGCCGGCGCGGTTCGGCGACCGGATCGACGGCGGCGCTGTTCATCGCCACGTTCATCCCGCCGTACGCCGCGCCGAACACCAGCAGCACGAGGCCGAGCGAGAGGGCCGAGTGGGTCCGGACGGGCAGGGCGATGCTCAGGCGGAGCAGGACGCCGCAGATCAAAGACCAGGGAAGTGACAGGGAAACGCGAGAGGTGACCCCGCACCATACGCGGGGTCACCTCTCGGGTCCGTTCGGAAGGCCGTCAGCCGATCTGCCCCCATTGGGCGGGGAAGTCCGGCGGCCAGGGTTCACGCGGGTCGTACAACGATTTGCGCTCTCCCATCACCTCATACTCAGCCTCCCGCCAGGAGGGTTTTCCACCGACTACGAAGCTGCCGCCGTCCCGCTCCAGCATCCAGGTGTAGGCGGCATCCTCCGCCGGAATGTCGTGCCGATCACTGAGCACGCCGAACTCTTCGGAAGTCGCTCGCCGAATGTGGAGCCCGTTCCTGTAGAAGGGCTTGAGGAACATCAGTTCCACGTGCCCGATGTAAACCTCGACCGTCGTCGTGGTTCCGTTCTCAAATGTGGCTTCGCTGATCAGGAAGAGCTGCCTGTGAGAAGGAACGAACCCGCTCACTCTGAAGAGCCGCCCTTCCCGAACGAAATCTGTCACGACGAGTCCCTTTTCCTCACTCGGGCACCGGTTCTCCGTTGGGGTACTTGAAGCGTTCCGGGAAGACCTCTGCGACCTTGTTGTCTCCGTTGGTTCTGTACCAACGGATGGACTTCCATGTGCGCTGCTCCAGCCGTACTGCGGTGCGGAGTTTGATCATCTCCCACGCGGTTCCGTAGCCTTCGGTGCGGATGGTGGCCCAGTCGCTGGCCTTGATCGTTTCTCCTCGCTGCAGCAGCAGATCTAGCGCCTCGTCAGCGTTCTTGGCTCCGGCGACACCGTCCAAGGACACCGAGATCTTCACGTTGGGGTTGGACACCGCTTTCTCCACCCCCAGCGTCCACAGGGGCCGGATGCCCATCCCAAGGCCGTCCGACAGTTCGTCAGCGTACGCCTTGCCGTTGAAGGTGTGCCCGCCGATGGCCCTGGCCAGATCGTCTGATCCCGGGTTGACTCCGAGGACGATATGATCGCCGTCCTTCACCAGGTCGCGGAGAAACGTCTCAGTGCAGTCGTTGACTCCGCCGGAGCGAGCTGCGGTAACAGAGACCTTGAAGGTCGCGCCGTCCAGCTTGTCGCATACCTCTGCGAGCTTCTGAACGATACGGCTGATGATGCCTTGAATGGCGACCTCGGACAGGCCGACGGTACGCAGTGCCTTCCAGGCGCTGGTGAACGCGATGCCTGTCTTAAGGGCGGCGTCCATCGCCGTGACAGCGTCCGCGATGGGACGGATTACCTTGCCGGCGAACAGTGCCGCGACATCCACCGCTGCCCAGGCGCAACCGCCCCAGCTTCCGTTCGCACCGCCAGGGGTGAGCTTCTGGGCGCAGCGGATCCAACTGCCGAAGAGGATGTCGATGGGGTCGACGCCCTTCTGGTACTCCGCCATCGTGATGGTGTGGGTGACCTCGGTGGTCAGCTTCTCGGTCTTGATCTCGCCCAGGTAGAACGTGTCGCTCGAGAAGCACGTGTTGTCGAACACCTCGACGGCGCACAGAAACAAGTCGACGTCGGCCTTGTAGCCGATCTCCTGGGTCATCGTGCAGTCGCCCTCGTAGAAGAGCTCGTCCCACCAGCCGTCGCAGCCGTCGGTCTTCTTCAAGACCTTCGGCTCGCCGACCTGCTCAACGCGGTCGATAACGTAGAAGACGCGTCCGATAGATCCGCCGGACGCGTCCGGGACAGTACCGGTCTCGATCTGGCTCGCGTTCCCTGCGCTCTCCGCCTGCTTCGCAGCCTCTTGGGCCGACTCGGCGTATGCCTGGGCGTCCTTGGCCGCTTCCTCTGCGGCTGTGGCGGCGGCATCGGCCCGCTCGGCGGCTGCTCTTGCCTGGTCGGCCGACTCCTTCGCCCGGCCGGCCGCAGCGCGAGCGGCGTCGGCATCCAGGGCAGCGGCGTCCGCGGAAGTGCGAGCCGCTTCCGCGTGGCCCTCTGCGCGGCCGGCGGCCTTGTCTGCGGCTGCCGCGTCGGCGGTGGCCTGGGACTGGTATCCGATGGTGCGGGCGAGTGACTGCTGCGCCTTCGCCGCTGCGGTCGCCGCGCCGGCCGCATAGTCCAGCGCCTCCTTGGAGTAGCCGCGGGCGTCTGCGGAGTGCTTGGCGGCGTTCGCCGCGTGCTGGTAGGCGGCCTTGGCGTCCCCCTGCGCCTGATCGGCGATGCTCTGGGCGGCTGCGGCTTCCTGCGCCGCGTTGAGGGCGTGCGCGTTCGCGACGGCCTTCTGCTGCTCGGCGATGGTTTTCGCCGCCTGGCCGGACAGGACCACGAGTGAAGCGGCGGAGTCCTTGGTGACGTAGGGCGAGCCGAGCTGGATGGCGTCGTTCGCGGGAACCGCTACCTGCGCCGCCGCCTTCCCGGCGTCCACCGCGGCCTGAGCGGTGACATAGGCGAATCCCGCTGCCTTCGCCGCTGCGGCGGTGGCCTTGTTGGCCTCGGTCTTGGCCGCATCGGCCTGAGTCTTGGCCGTCCTCGCCTTCGTCTCGGCCTCGTTCGCCATCTCGACCGACAGGGCGGCATCGGCTGAGGCTCGCTCGGAGGCGTCGATGGCATCGGCGGCGGCGCTGGTCGCCGTACTGACCGCGGCGTCCGCCCGCAGCTTCGCCGCCTGTGCCCCGTCCGCGGCGGCCCGGGAGCTTTTCGCCGCAGCCTCCGCGCGGGTCGCCGCAGCGTCCGCGTCGGCCGCAGCCTTGGTGGCCGCGTCGGCGGCGGTCTCAGCCCGGCCTGCTGCTGCCTCCGCGTCGTCCGCGTGCCGGTCGGCCTCATTGGCCGCCGCCCGCGCGGCGTCCGCCGCGTCCCCCGCATCCAAGGATTCGGCGTAGGCATCCTTGGCGGCCGCCTTGGCACGAGCCGCTTGCGCCTTCTGCTGCGCGTCCCAGGCGTCGTCGCGCAGCTCCTTGGCCCGGTCCCGGGCGGTTTCCGCGTCCTTCTTCCGGGCCACCGCTGTGGCCTCCGACGCCTCGGCCTCGCCCTTGGCGGTCTCGGCCTTGGCCGCTTCGGCTTCCGCCGTCTTTCGGTGCTGTGCCGCCTCCGCCTTCCTGAGGTCAGCGGTCTCCTTCTCCTTCTTCGCCGTGGCCTCTTCGGCCTCGGCCTTCAGCCGCTTGGCCTGGGCATCGGCCGCCGCCACCTTGGCGTCCGCCTCCGCGGCCAGAGACGCTGTCAGCTTGGCCTCGGCCAGCTCCTTTTCCTTCTTGGCATTGTCACGGTGCCCCTTGGCCGCGTCCGCAGCAGCCTTGGCCTGTAGTTCGGCCCGGTAGGCCGCCTGCTCACGGAACTCAGCCTTGGCCTGCGCGGCCTGCGCCAGCGCCCGCTGAGCGATCGTCTCACTGTCCGCCGCAGCCGCACGAGTGGCCGCCTCAGCGGTCTCGCCCGCCTTCGCCAGCGCAGTGACAGCAGCCGCCGCCCCCTGGGTGACCTGAGCCTTCTGCTGGCCCACCAGCAGACCACGGCCCCTCGGCGCCCCGTTGGCATCCGCGATCGCATACGCCGCCTGCTCGGCAGTGACGCTCGCGCTCTGAGCGACCGTCGCCGCCGTCACCTGACGCTTCAGCTCAGCGAGCTCAGCCTTCGCCCCCGCCCGCGCCGCACTCAGCCGCTGCGACGCCTTCGTGAACTGTGCCGCAGGCGCTACGGATCCGTTGTGGCCGCCATCCGGGCTGTGCGTGAGGATCGCGAACCGCACCTGCTGCAGGGGATTATCGGTACTGCAGGTGGCCGTTACCGCAGTTCCGGCGTTCGCGCCGAAATGCCTCAGGCAACTTCCCGTACCCAGGTTCTCCAGGTTGGCGCTCGCCCGGACGCTGAATTTCCACGTCTGAGCGGGTGTGCCGTTGCAGGTCCAGATCTGGACTCTTCGATTACTGGCGCGGTCGAGGCATTTCCCCGACTTCACGTGCTGCAGGCTGTAACCCTTGCCGTAGCCCCCGTTGACGCTCCACGTGTGGCCTTCCGTCGTGTCGCAGTCGATGACCCCGACGCCAGTGCCGCTCGCAGTGCTGGAACCCACTGTGCCAAGGCACTTGCCGAACGTGCCCGGGATCAGGACGTTCATCGGGGAGGAACCGACCCAGCCGATCCCGCCCGAGGACCAGTAGTCCTGCCAACGGGTGATGTGGTCGGCGACCCACGAGTGGCCGAGCATCCTGCCCATCGACTCGGATGCCTTGGTGAGTGCCTGGACGGCGTCCTTGTTCGCGCTCAGGATGTCGTTGCGCTTGACCGCCTGCGAGCCGATCTCCTGCTGCCACTCCGTCGCGGCGGTCGCGGAGACGTCGCCCAGGACCTTCTCCGGGTCCAGCGGATCACGCCACGCGCACGCGGCGAAACGGGACTTGAGATCCTCGACCGCGACCCGGTGCTCTGCGCTGCCCGGCACAGGAGCCTTGCTCGCGAAACCACCTGAGCCCAGGAAGAGGCGGGCGTTGTCCGCACCCATCGGTTCCCTGGAATCACCCAGGAGGTGCTCGTAGGCTTCCCACAGGGCGCTCTGACGGTCCCAGTCGGGTGAGGACCGGTCGGGCTCGCTGCCGTACAGCGGCTGCCCCAGAGCCTTGACCGCGGCGACGGTCTCTGCATCCGCCTGCGGGGTCCCGTCCTCGTAGAAGTCGCTCTCGCTCTTCCAGAACCGGTCGGCGATCCACCCCATGAGACCGGTCTGGGAATGAAAGTCCTCACCGTCGTCACCGCTGGTCCCGGGCGGCCACTCGAAGTCGGCAACTGAACCGAATCCACCCGGCGTCTCAAGCCCCGTAATCTTCCAGCTGTCGTGAAGTGCGTGGAGCCGGGTCAGCTCGGCATCGGCGACGTCCTTGTCCGTCTCATACGCGGCGCCGAGCGGCGTGCCCCTCCAGTAGTTCCGGTCAGCAAGCTCGCGCAACCGCTCCGGACTCTGGTTCAGTCCGTCCTTCGCCGTGGCGGCCATGGCCGTCCCGCCCAGACGCAGCACATCGCTCATCAGGCACTGGTCCTGCCGCAGCTGCTCGGCGGGGGTGTCCTCGTTCCAGTCATAGTCGGCGGCCAACTCCACCGGGGCTGCCTTGGGGCTGCTGTTCACGCCCGCCCCAGCCAGCAAAGCCATGGCAAGCAGGGGCGGGAGTAAACGGCCGGTCAAACGTGTGACTCGAAGCAGGGGTCTGTACGACCCCGCAGGTCCGTAGCGCAAAGGAGAACCGTCTCTGATAAGGAGTCGACCGGCAGGATTCGCGCGGCCGATGTGGCCCCACGGCCTCGGCCCCCCCGAACCAAACGGTCTCTCAAACTGCAAGCCGAATGGAACAAGCGTCCGACCTGGAGTCGGATGTTACATAGAGACCTGGATCTTGGAGAGAGGGTTATGAGACGTCGTTTCTCATGGCGTGATCGCGGGACTGTAGAACGTTCGGCTCTGTCCCGTAGTCGGTGGTGACGCCGAGTACTGGTCCATGATCATGGCCTGTGATGGATGTTGACTCTCTTGTATGTACGGTGTTTTCGGGCCTGTCCGCGCTGGTCATCGAGGATGTGACGGATGGCGGTGACATGGTGGTGGTCACGGCCCGCACGCGGGAGGACGCGGTGCCGTGCCCCGTGTGCGCAGCGCCGACGGCGAAGGTGCACGGGCACCACGGCCGGACCGTGACGGACGTGCCGGTCGATGCCCGTGAAGTCGTCGTGCGCCTGCGCGTGCGACGGCTGGTCTGCCCCCTCCTGGGGTGCGGGAGGCGGACTTTCCGCGAACGGATTCCCGGGCTGCTGAGGCGTCATTAGCGCCGCACCGTACGGCTGGCGGGCCGGATATCGCAGGTCGCACGGGAGCTGTGCGGCCGGGCTGCCGCCCGCCTGGCCGGTCTGCTGGCCGTGCCCGTCTCTCGCAGCACCGCGCCGCGCCGTCTGCGCCGCCTGCCGCTGCCGAAGGCGCCGGTCCCGCGAGTGATCGGCGTGGACGATTTCGCCCTGTGCCGCCGCCACCGCTACGCCACAATCATCACGGATACCGTAACTGGCAGACGCGTCGCGGTCCTGCCCGACCGCGAGGCCGCCACACTGGAGTCACGGCTGCGCGAACATCCCGGCATCGACGTCGTGTGCCGGGACGGCTCGGCCGCCTACGCCGAGGCCGTCCGCTGCGCTCTGCCCGACGCGGAGCGGGTCAGCGACCGAGGGCGCCCTGCCCTACCGCAACGACCGCACCGAAGGCGTCAACATCCGCACCAAGCGGATCATGAGACAGATGCACGGACGCGCGTTCGGGAAGCGGCTCGGCAGGACCAGGCAACCAGGAGCACGGCGAGGCCGAGGGTGGAGGCGGAGGCTTCGGTCTGCTGCTTGATGGCCGGGACGCGGACCACCCAGCCGGCGAAGAGGAACCCGTCGAGGGCGAAGAACACGGTCGGCGCGGTACGGAGGCGGGTTGATGAGGGTGGGGCGGTGTTTCCGCCAGGCCCCCCGGTAGGGCCGTCCGCGTGGTTAGTTTAGTTGCGGAATAAACTCAGGGTGGAGGCGCTCCGACGATGGGCGCAACACAGCCGCGGGCCGGGCCTGCCGGAGGCCCCGCCGTGGCCGGAGCCGGATCCCCGGGCGGGCCCTGGAAGTCCGGGACGCCTCCGGATCATGGGAGACTCGCCCCCATGAACGGCAAGGCGACCACCACCCGGACGAAGTTGGAGAGGGGCCGCGGTGCGCTCGGACCCGCACTGGAACTGGTCCACACCGGACGCGCTCCCACCCGGGCCGTGCTCACCTCCGAACTCGGCGTCACCCGCGCCACCGCCGGGGCGGTCGCCGCGGAGCTGGAGGCGCTCGGGCTGATCCGGGTCGACTCCAGCCCCGGATCGGCGGCCGGGTCCCAGGGCCGCCCCTCCCATCGCCTGTCCGTCCTGGAGACCGGCCCCGTCGTCCTCGCCGCCCAGGTGCACGCGGACGGCTTCCGGGCCGCGCTCGTCGGACTCGGCGGCCGGATCGTCGCCACGTCGCCGGGGTGTGTGGCGGTGATGGCCGACCCCGCGCAGGTACTCGGCGAGGTCGTCGGGGCGGGGGCGGAACTCCTGCGCGAAACCGGGCTGCGCTGCGTCGGGGCCGGCCTCGCGGTGCCGTCGGCGGTCGCCGAGCCGGAGGGGACCGCCCTCAACCCGCTGCACATCGCCTGGCCCGCGGGCTCCCCGGTACGGGACATCTTCGCCGCCTGCGTGCGCGAGGCGGGCATCGCCGGGCCCGCCTTCACCGGCAACGACGTCAACCTCACCGCGCTGGCCGAGCACCGGCACGGCGCGGGCCGCGGCGCCCAGCACCTCCTGTGCGTGGCCACCGGCCACCGAGGTGTCGGCGGGGCGCTCGTGCTCGACGGCCGCCTGCACAGCGGGAGTTCGGGCCTCGCGCTGGAGGTGGGCCATCTCACCGTGAACGCCGAGGGGCGGCCCTGCTACTGCGGCGGGCGCGGCTGCCTCGACGTGGAGACCGACCCGTTGGCCTTCCTCACCGCGGCCGGCCGCGAACCGGGCCCCGAGGAGTCCCTTCTCAAGCAGGCCGGAAACCTGCTGCGCACGGAGTACGGCGACCCCGGCGTGCGTCACGCCGCGGAGGAGCTGATCGACCGACTGGGCCTGGGGCTCGCCGGGCTGGTCAACATCCTCAATCCCGACCGCATCATCCTCGGCGGGCTCCACCGCGACCTGCTGGAGGCGGACCCGGAGCGGCTCCGCGCCGTCGTCGCCGACCGGAGCCTGTGGGGGCGCAGCGGCAGCGTGCCGATCCTGCCGTGCACCCTGGCCCACAACAGCCTGGTGGGCGCCGCGGAACTGGCCTGGCAGCCGGTCCTCGACGACCCCCTCGCCGCCCTGGCGTAAGGGGCGCCGGAGGCCGACTGCCGCCGGCCGGCGCGGAATCGGCCTCCGGGGCGCCCGGTCCGGCTCGCCGTCCGGCCCCGCCCGCTCCGGCCCCCGTCAGCCGACCACGGCCGACCGGGCGGGCACAGCCGCGATGTCGTCAGGGGTGATGGTCACGGACCCGAACGGCCCGTCGGTCATCGACCCGTAGACCGCGAGCGGTGGCAGGGTCGAGGTGGTGGAGGCCGTCGGCAGAGTGAACCAGACGGCCTTGCCGGCCGAGCCGATCGGCCGCACGCCCCAGCTCTCGCTGAAGGCGGCGATCAGCGCCAGCCCCCGGCCCGAGGTGGCGAGCGAGTCCGCCTGGTTCACCGTCGGCAGGCGCGGGTCGTGGTCGTGGACGGAGACCGTCAGACGGTCGAGCAGCAGCTCGATGTCGACGGTGCATGACTTGTCCGGCTGTGCGTGCCGGTGAACATTGGTGAGAAGCTCGGTGACGCCCAGGGCCGCCTGGTCGATCAGTGGATCGAGATGCCAGTAGCGCAGTTGCGCCGAAATGATTCTGCGGACCTGACCGATCCGCGACGGCAGGGCCTGGAGCTCCACCGTGCAGTGCCTGCTTGGCTCGCTGATCACGGCTGCGACTCCCCGAAATAGGTCCGGAAGAGATACGAACGGAGCCGGCGGCCGACTGACTGCCGAATCCGCTCTGCTCTTGTCGTGTCTGCTCGTGTCGCACGACCCGGTCCGTGGAGCGGATCGCTCTGTCACCGAGGGTGCACCTTCAGTGACATGGATCCAGCGTCGCCCAGCGGGTACGGCTCCGCAACTCGCGGCGGAGCGCTGCGGCCCGGGTCCGGCCGGCCGCTCCCTGCCGACCGGGGGTCAGTCCCTGCCGCCGGGCGCGTGGCGCAGAGCCTCCAGGAACCGCCGCAGCGGGGCCGCCCCGTCGCGTCTGCGGCTGCGCTGCCCCATCGTCAACCGGTAGCGCACCCCGTTCACCCGGGCGATGACGGAGTCCGCCGCGATGAACCACCACTTCCGTGCGCTGACCGTGCCCACGGGGGCGCTGTCGATCTCCCGCCCGTTACTCGTGAGCAGGGACAGCCGGCCGTCCTTCACCACCACCTGACCAGCGCGGGTCAGCGATCTGGTGAACCGTTCGATCCTGACCCCCGACGCACTGAACTCGACGTCCGCCATCGCGGATGCGCCCCCCTTCGTCACCACTCCTGCTGTGCAGTGTGCCCCGGCGGGAGCCGGACCGCCAGAGGGCCCGGAAGTGCCGCGCCCGCCGCCCGCGCCGCCCGTCACGCCGACCCCGGCGGCGACGCTCAAAGGCAGGGCTATGGACCATCAAAGTGACCGTTTGCGCAGGTGGGGTGCATATCGTGGAGGCAGGAGCATCGGATCGACGACTACAGGAGCAGGCCCATGGACACCAGTGAGCACGCAGAGGGGCGCGGGGCCAGGGCGACCGTCGACGTCGACCGCAGCGATCCGGAGTACCGGGCCTGGCTGAAGGAGGCCGTCCGCAAGGTCCAGGCCGACGCGAACCGCTCCGCCGACACCCATCTGCTGCGCTTCCCGCTGCCCGAGGCGTGGGGGATCGACCTCTACCTCAAGGACGAGTCGACGCACCCCACCGGCAGCCTCAAGCACCGCCTCGCCCGCTCGCTCTTCCTGTACGGGCTCTGCAACGGCTGGATCCGGCCCGGCAAGCCGGTCATCGAGGCGTCCAGCGGCTCGACCGCCGTCTCGGAGGCGTACTTCGCCAAGCTGATCGGCGTCCCGTTCATCGCCGTGATGCCGCGCACCACCAGTCCGGAGAAGTGCCGCCTCATCGAGTTCCACGGCGGGCAGTGCCACTTCGTGGACGACTCGCGCACCCTGTACGAACAGTCCGCCGTCCTCGCCGCCGAGACCGGCGGACACTACATGGACCAGTTCACCTACGCGGAGCGCGCCACCGACTGGCGCGGCAACAACAACATCGCGGAGTCGATCTACCAGCAGCTCCGCCTGGAGCGCTACCCGGAACCCGCCTGGATCGTCGCCACCGCCGGCACCGGCGGCACCTCGGCGACCATCGCCCGGTACGTCCACTACCTCCAGCACGACACCCGCATCTGCGTGCCCGACCCGGAGAACTCCTGCTTCTTCGACGGCTGGACCCGCGACGACCCGCACGCCACCAGCGACCGCGGCTCGCGCATCGAGGGCATCGGCCGCCCGCGTATGGAGCCCAGCTTCGTGCCCGGCGCGATCGACCGGATGATGAAGGTGCCCGACGCCGCCAGCGTCGCCGCCGTCCGCGCCCTGGAGCGCGCCATCGGCCGCAAGGCGGGCGGGTCCACGGGCACCGGACTGTGGAGCGCGTTCAAGCTGATCGCCGAGATGGTGGAGCGCGGCGAGCAGGGCAGCGTCGTCACGCTGCTGTGCGATCCGGGCGACCGCTACCTGGACAAGTACTACTCCGACTCGTGGCTGGAGGAGCAGGGCCTGGACATCGCCCCGTACACCGCCGCCATCGATGACTTCCTCACCGCCGGGACCTGGCCCTGCTGAGCGCCGGGCTCCGGCGTGCCGCTCAGGGCGTCGTCGTCGCCAGTCGCGCGTCCAGGCGGCGCACGGCGTTGCGGAACGACCGGCCCACCCCGGCCCGCGCCAGGCTCAACACCAGGCGGAACAGCCCCGTCCCGTCGGCCGCGAAGATCCACTGCACCCGGGTCCCGGACCCCTCCGGGGCGAGCCGCCACTCCTCCAGGAGGGCCCGCAGACCCGGTGCGTTGGACTCGTCGGCCCGGTAGGCGTAGCACGTGTCCGGTTCGGCGGCCACGACCGTCTCGCGGAACCGGACCCCGCCCCGCAACCGCACCTTCCGGCCCGCGCCGCCCTCGGTGGGCGTGGCCAGCGTGACGGCGGTGAACCAGGACGGCCACCCGGCGACATCCTCGGCGAGCGCGCGGTAGACCACGTCCACCGGCGCGGACACCTCGGCGGCGAACACCAGGCGTATCGGCGCGGATTCGGCGAACTCCCTTTCCACGGTACGGAGTCGGCGTGCCATCGTGTGCGCCTCCCGGCGGTCTGCGGCGTGCGGGGCCGGGCACACCATAGCGGCCGGGCCCTCAGTTGTCCGTACCGCGGCCGGCCACCGGTTCGCCGGCCTTCTCCTCGGCCGCGGCCGCCTGGGCGATGTTGCGCGCCATCCCGCCGAACACCACCGAGTGGAAGGGCCACACCGCCCACCAGTACGCATGACCCGGCAGCCCGCGCGGATGGAACAGGGCACGCTGCCCGTACACCGTCCGGCCCCGCTCGTCGCGGTGCACCGTCAGCTCCAGCCAGGCCAGGCCCGGCAGCCGCATCTCGGCCCGCAGCCGCAGCAGTTCGCCCGGCACGATCTCCTCCACCCGCCAGAAGTCCAGCGAGTCGCCCACCCGCAGCCGCTGAGCGTCGCGCCGGCCGCGCCGCAGCCCCACCCCGCCGACGATCCGGTCCAGCCAGCCGCGTGCCGCCCAGGCCGGAGGGAAGGAGTACCAGCCGTTCTCCCCGCCGATGCCCTCGATCACCCGCCACAGCGCTTCCGGCCCGGACGGCACGGCCAGCTCCCGGTCGTCGCGGTAGAGGCTGCCGCCCGCCCAGTCCGGGTCGGTGGGCAGCGGGTCGCTCGGCGCGCCGGGCACCGAGGCGTTGGACCACCGGGTGTCCACCCGCGCCTCCTGGATCCGCTTCAGGGCCAGGCCCAGCGCCCGGTCGAAGCCGATGGCCCCGTCGGGCGGATCGGGGACGTACTCCTTGATGTCGTGCTCCCGGCAGACCACCTCGTAGCGCAGCGACTCCGTGAGCGGCCGGGCGATCGAGCTGGGCACCGGTGTCACCAGACCCACCCAGCGGCTGGAGAGCGTCGGGGTGAGCACCGGCACGGGCAGGATCATCCGCCGCCGCAGCCCCGCCACCCGGGCGTAGCGCTGCATCATGTCCCGGTACGTCATGACGTCCGGGCCTCCGATGTCGAAGGTCCGGTTCACCTCCTCGGGCAGCGACGCACTCCCCACCAGATAGCGGACCACGTCCCGTACCGCCACCGGCTGAATCCGGGTCCGCACCCAGCTCGGGGTGATCATCAGCGGCAGCCGCTCGGTCAGATACCGCAGCATCTCGAACGAGGCGGACCCCGACCCGATGACGATCGCCGCGCGCAGCACCGCCGTCGGCACCCCCGAATCCAGCAGGATGCGCCCCACCTCGGCCCGCGAGCGCAAGTGCGGCGACAGGTCCTCCTCGGGCACCCCGGCCGGGGTCAGCCCGCCCAGGTACACGATCCGGCGCACCCCGGCCGCACGGGCCTGCTCGCCGAAGTTCTCGGCCGCCGCGCGGTCGGTCTCCTCGAAGCCCGCCCCGGAGCCGAGCGCGTGCACCAGGTAGTACGCCACATCGACGCCCCGCATCGCCTCCGCCAGGGAGGCGGCGTCGGTGACATCGCCGCGCACCACCTCGGCCCGGTCCACCCAGGGGTAGTCGCGCAGCTTCCGCGGCACCCGGGCCAGGGCGCGCACCCGGTGCCCGGAGCCGAGCAGAGCGGGCACCAGCCTGCCGCCGATGTAGCCGGTGGCCCCGGTCACCAGACAGCGCGGAGCCGAACCGTCGGGGAGGACCGGAGCGCCGGGTAGCTTCAGGTCGTCGGGGCGGTCGTCAGAGCCCTCGTCAAGTTCCGTCACCTTTCCGAGTCTGGCACCGGACGGCCCGCACGACCGGTCGGGGAGGCCGTACGGCGGCATCGAGCCATCGGTCCGGGGCGGTTCCCGGCCCCGGCGGCCCGGTGCGCCGGCCCCGCGCGGGCCCGGCGCACCGCCGTGAGCGGCGTGCGGCGCGTGGCTCCGGTGGTCCTAGGCGTCGCCGGGGGAGCCGAGCAGGGAGTCCAGTACCTTGCCGAACATCCGACGCCCGGCGGAGGCGAGCAACGGATCGCCCCACCGGGGCACCAGCCGCACGCGCAGTTCCTCGACCCAGACCACATGAGAACCGGAATCCGTGGGGAGCACGTCGATCGAGGCCCGCCCAAGCACCACCGAGCCCCGCTTCTCCAGTCGGCAGACCCCGGCCCGGCCTCCGGCGGGCGGTGTCCACCGCACCACTTCCATCGGATCGTCGAACGCCAGCGGGCCCAGTCCCGTACGGGCCACGAAGACCGTGCCGAGCCGGGAGGGGAGCCCCGTCGGTACCGAGATCGCGGTCAAGGGGACCTGTCCGGCGTGCCGTTCCCAGTCGGTCACCCGGCGCCAGGACTCAGCTGCGGGGAGAGGGGTGAAGCGCTCGATCCGGAAGACGGCCACGCCCCGATCCTAGGGGGCGTCCGGCGAGCCCGCCGAGCGGAACGGGTCCGCGTCACCCCTCGGTGGCGGGCCGGGCGCCGTCGTCCTCGGCCGGAGCGCCGCCCGCCACCAGCAGGCCCGGCACCCGCTCCCCGATCTCCGCGCGCGTCTGCGGAGCCAGCCCCGCGTCCGTGACGAACACGTCGACCTCCTCCAGCGCCGCGAAGGAACTCAGGCCCACCGTGCCCCACTTCGTGTGGTCGGCCACCACCACCACCCGGCGCGCCGCCCGGACGAACCGGCGGTTGGTCTCCGCCTCCGCGAGATTGGGCGTCGAGAGGCCGGCCTCGGCCGAGATCCCGTGCACACCGAGGAACAGCACATCGAAGTGGAGGGAGTCGATGGCCCGGTCCGCCACCGGTCCGACCAGCGCGTCCGAGGGGGTGCGCACCCCGCCCGTCAGCACCACCGTCGCCGCCCCGGGCCGCGCCTCGCGCCCCCCGGCCGGACGCTGGGCGTCGTGGAACACGTCGGCCACCCGCACCGAGTTGGTCACCACCGTCAGATCCGGCACGTCCAGCAGATACCGGGCGAGCGCGAAAGTCGTCGTCCCACCCGAGAGCGCGATGGCACTGCCGGACGCCGCCAACGCCGCCGCCGCCCGCGCGATGTCCTCCTTGGCGCTCGGCTCCAGTGCCGACTTCGCCTCGAACCCGGGTTCGTGCGTACTGGCGTCGACGACCGGGACCGCACCGCCGTGGACCTTCTCGACGACACCCTGGCGGGCCAGCGCGTCGAGATCCCGGCGGATCGTCATGTCCGAGACGTTCAGCCTGCGGGTCAGCTCGTTGACCCGGACCCCGCCACGCCTGCGCACCTCGTCGAGGATCAGCGTGCGGCGCTGTTCCGCGAGCAGGTTCTGATTCTCGCTCAACGCCGGGTCCGGTCCTTCCCTCTGCCGTACGGTCCACGCGGTCCGCGCGCCACGCTCATCCTGCCACGCAGGCATGTCCGGGGTACCGCCTGGGGAGATTCCGTGAGACCGCTCACGCACCCGCCCCGCGCCCGGAATCCTGGGTCCGGGCCACCGGCGGGTCACCACGCCCGGAGCCCACGGCGTCCCGGCCCGCCCCATCCCGCTCCTGTGCACGTCTTCGTCGGCCGCGAGGCCGACGCGCCCGAGAGAGAGTCCCCCCTTGGCTCCTGCCGCACCGCCTCCGATCCCGCCTCCCTCCCCGGCTTCACGGCACAGCGGAACCGCGCTGGAACTCCTCGTCCACGGAGTCGGCGGCGCGACCCCGCAGGAGATGCTGGGCGACCCCCGTACCGTCCGGGTCACCGGGGACGAGACCGCGGCCGTGTACCGGCGCACCGAGGACGCCGACGGCGAGCAGCACCCCGAGCGCTACCGGAACGAACCCGTCGCCGAGGCGTACTGCTGGTCCGGCCTCACCTCCGGCAACAGCTCCCGTGCGCTGTGGCTGCTGCTCCTGCCGTTCATGGTGGTCAACCTCGCCCACTGGATGCGCCCCACCGCCACCGGGCGCACCCGCGCCGTCCGGCTGTACGGCGTCCTGGTGCGGCTCGTCGCGCTCAGCCTCACCGTGCTGCTCACGGCGGCCGCCTGCGAAGTCGCCCTGGACCTGCTGGCCTGGCAGTGCGCCGGCGCCGAGGTCTGCGCCGAACGCCGTTCCTGGCTCGGCTTCCTGTCGGCCCACCAGGGCGGCTGGTGGGCCCAGCCCGGCCGCCGCCTCGCCCTCGCGGCCGTGGTGCCCGCGGCCCTGGTGGGGCTGCTGTGGTACCTCTCCCACCGGACCTGGAGCGCGTACGAGACCCAACGCCCCATGGAGGGGGAGGACCTCGAAGCATCCGACGACCCCGACGGAGCCGCGCAGGGCCACGGCCCGGCCGCGTCCTCCCCGGACACCGGTCCCTCCGCGTCCCCGGGCGCCGGCCCCGCCCCGCACCCGCCGGCCTCGGGCCGTCCCGCGCTCGGCAGGCCCGGCTTCTGGTACGGCCGCCGGATCGTCGCCCGGCTCCGCGCCGCCCACACGGCGGCCGGGTTCCTGACCGTGGCCGCGGCCGTCGCCGGCGCCGCCGCCCGGCACGACCGGAGCGCCGGGGGCCCGGTGCCCCCGTTCCTCGGCGCCGCCGTCGAGGGCTGCATCGTCCTCTGCGCGCTCGTCGTCGTCGGGGTCGTCTGCCGCCGGGGCCGCAGCGAACGAACCCGCGACACCCGGCTGGACGCCGCCCTGACCACCTTTCTGCCCGGCTCCGCGCTCGTCCTGCTCGCCCTCGCCGTCGTGTACGCGTCCTGGCCGCGCCCCCACTGGCAGTCCTCGGGCAGCCTGCCCGGCGAGACCACCTTCCGGCTCCTCGCCCTCGGCCAGGGCGTCCTCGTCGTCGCCCTCGCCGTGGTCGCCCGGGGCCTCTACCGGCGCACCCCCGAACCACGCACCATCCTCCACGGACTCGGCGGCCCCGTGGTCGCGATGCTCGCCTGCGCCCTCGGCGGTGTGATGACCGGCGGGGTGGCCCAGCGCGTCGCCGACTGGCTCGACGGGCCCGGGAGCCCGGGCATGGACCGCGGCACCGACATCACCGGACCGCCGGTCCTGCTCAGCTGGCAGGCGTCCGTCATCCCGCTGCTCCTGCTGCTCCTGCTCGTCCCGGTCCTGGTGCTGGCCGTCCGCACCGCCCGCACCGCCCGCCGCCTGGGCCCGGTCATCGAGGCGGAGTACGCCCCCGAACCGCCCGATGAGGGCCGCACCCGCCGTATCGCCCGCATCCGTGCCGCCGCCGCCCTCACCGACTCCGCGCCCCGGATCCTCGGCGTGGTCTCCACCGCCACCCTGCTCCTGGGAGCGGGCGCGGTCGTCGGCTCCTGGCGCAGCGACGAGGTGCCCGGCCGGGCCACGGACGGGAGCGGGCCGCTCCTCGAATCGATCGCCGAGGCCGCCCAGTCGACCGGCTCCTGGCTGATCGGCTTCGGTTTCCTGCTCTTCGTCGCCGGCGGCCGCCGCGCCTACAAGGACGCCTCGGCCCGCCGCACCATCGGCATCCTCTGGGACGTGGGCACCTTCTGGCCACGCGCCGCGCACCCCTTCGCGCCCCCGTGCTACGCCGAACGCGCCGTCCCCGACCTCACCTCCCGGATGTCCGCCTGGACGGCGACCACGCCCCGGGGCCGGCTCGTGATCTCCGGCCACTCACAGGGCAGCGTCCTCGCCGCATCCGCCGTCTGGCAACTGCCCGACGCGACCCGCCGCCGCGTCGCGCTGCTCACCTACGGCTCGCCCTTGGAGCGGCTGTACGGACGGTGGTTCCCGGCCTACTTCGGCCCCGAACCGCTGCTCGGGCTGCACCGCTCGGTGCACTGCTGGCGCAATCTGTGGCGGGACACCGACCCGATCGGCGGCCCCGTCCGCATCCGCGCCGACTCCGACCCGGGCGTCGACCGGGGCCCCCTGAAGGATCCGCTGGCCTACGGGCGCACCACGAGGCTCCCACTGCCCGAACCGATCCTCGGACACTCCGACTACCAGGCCGACCCGGCCTTCGCGAAGGAGCGCACCGCACTCCTCGACGAACTGGGACCGCTGCTGCCCCGGCAGGGCGAGAGCGGCCGGGCCGGACCGGCGCAGGGCGTTCAGAAGGGCAGCTCGGGAAGGTCCTCCGAGTAGAGCAGGGTCAGGTCGTCCGTGCTCGTCTCGGCGAGCTGGGCGACCCGGCCCGCGTGCCGCTCCACCATCGACTCGAAGGTCTGGCGTGCGGTGCGGCCGTTGCCGAAGGCGGGGCCCTTGGGGAGCGCGGTGAAGTACTTCAGCAGCGCCTCCCCGGTGCCCTCCGCCAGGGTGTACTCGTGCTCCTCGGCCTGCTGCTCGACGATCCGCAGCAACTCCTCGGGGAGGTAGTCGTGGAAGGTGATGGTCCGGGAGAACCGCGAGGCCACGCCGGGGTTGACGGTGAGGAACCGCTCCATCTCGTGGGTGTAGCCCGCGACGATCACGACCACCGCGTCCCGGTGGTCCTCCATCAGCTTCACCAGCGTGTCGATGGCCTCCCGCCCGAAGTCCCGGCCGGAGTCCTCGGGGGAGAGGGCGTACGCCTCGTCGACGAACAGCACCCCGCCGCGCGCCCGGTCGAACGCCTCCTGCGTCCGGATCGCCGTCGAGCCGATGTGCTCCCCGACCAGGTCGACCCGGGACACCTCGACCAGATGGCCGCGCTCCAGCACCCCGAGGGAGGCCAGGATCTCCCCGTACAGCCGGGCGACCGTGGTCTTGCCCGTACCGGGGGAGCCGGTGAAGACGAGGTGCCGGCGGACGGACGCGGCCTTGAGCCCGGCCACCTGACGCCGGCGGCCCACCTCGATCATGTCGGTGAGCGCCCGCACCTCGCGCTTGACGCTGTCCAGGCCCACCAGCGCGTCCAGCTCGCCGAGGACCGCCGAGGAGTCCCGGGCCGGCTCGGCGGGGGCGACCGGCTCCGCGGCGGCCTCGACCGCGCGCTGCCCGGGCAGCGCGCCCAGCAGGCCGGGCGTCGACTGGGTGGCCGTCAGCACCGCGGGCGGCGGGGTCGCGGCCGTACGCAGACCGCTCTCGTCGCTCGTGCAGTCCTTCGCCACTGGTCCGGTCCCGGCGCCGTTGTCGCCCTCGGGGAACTCGTAACCGCCCCGGGCGCACCGCTCGGTACGGCAGCGGGTGAGCGTGGTGCGGCAGCCGTCCATGACATGGAAGCCGTAGCCCTCGCTGCCCGTGACCCGGCAGCCGTCGAACGTGCCCCGGCCCTCGGCCGAGACGTAGAACCCCGCCTCGGCGGGCGAGGTGACCGTGCAGCGCTCGATGGTGGGGTCAGCGCCCTTGGTGACGATGACCCCGGTCTGCGCCGCGTCGATCGTGCAGTTGTTCAGCGTGCCGCCGCTGCCGTGGTCACGGAACCACGCGCCGGTGGACGCCTCCCGGATACGGCAGTCGTCCAGCTGGGCCGTCGCCCCGTCGCTCACCGACACGGCGGTGTTGCGGATCTGGGAGAGGTCGCTGTCCACGACGTCGGCGCGCGAACCCCGGTCGAGGACGAAGAGCGCGTCGGGCACGTCGTGCACCCGGCAGGCGTCCAGTATCACCGTCGCCCCGTCGCTGACCCAGACCGCCGGATAGTCGCCCGTGCTGTCGTGGATCTCGCACTGGTTGGCGTCCACCCGGGTCCCCGGGTCCCAGACCGACAGCCCGTTGCGGCCGAAGCGGCGGACCGTGGAGCGGGTCAGCGTGAGCACCGAACGCGACCGCAGGTCGACGGCGTTCTCGGGGACGTCGTGGATGTCGCAGTCGGCGAGCGTCAGCACCGCGTCGGTGTCCAGTGTGACGCCGTCCGCCGAGGTGCGGTGCACGGTGCAGTCGGTCAGCTGGGCCGAGCCGCGGGCGGTGACCTGGATGCCGCTGCCCTTGATCTCGTACACCTCGCAGCCGAACGCCTCCAGGACGCTGCCCTCGCCGGTGACGCCGACGCCCGCCCCGGACGCGTGGTGGATCCGGCAGCGGTCCAGACGCGGATGCCCGCCGTCGCGGACGGAGACCCCGGACTGGCCGGCCGAGACGACCTCGCACTCCTCGAACACACCGCCCGCGCCGTCCAGTACGGCGATGCCGACCCCGGCCGGATTGTCGACCGTGCAGCGCCGCACGGTGGGCCGGGCCGCGCCGCGCACCTCGATGCCCGCGGCGGACCGGGTCACGATCCGCAGGTCCGTCAGCTCCGCCGTGCCGTCCTCCACCAGCAGGGCCGGGGCCGCCGAGTCCTGGCCCTCGACGTGGAGGTCCTGGATGACCGCGGAGGCGCGCACGGTCAGCGGTACGCCGTCGACCGGAGCGATCCGCACGGAGCCGGCCGAGCCCTCGGGGCCGCGTAGCGTCACCGCGCGGTGGATGACGAGGTTCTCCCGGTAGGTTCCGGGCGCGACGGTGAGGACGTCGCCGTCGGCTGCCGCCTCCAGGGCCGCGGAGAGGGAGGCGTACTCGCCCGTGCGGCGGCGCCATCGCGATGTGCCGGTGTGCGTCACCTGGACCGTGCCCTGTGCCATGGCGTTGCTGTGCCCCCACCTCGTGCTGTGCGATGCCTCGGGTCCGCCCGCCGCCGGGGAGGCGGACGGGGTCGGACCACCGTAGCGCGCGTGAGGGGCGGGAGTTGACGAGTCGGCCCGTGGAGCGGTTCCGGGCGGTGGCCGCCTCCGGCCGGGGAGACCGTGGTCAGCCGTCGCTTCCGGACCTGCCCCACTCCCGGCTCGCCGCCGCCCACTCCCGGTCCAGCCGCGCGTACCGCCGCCGCGCCATACGGCCCACGACCAGCCTGCGGCCCGCCTCGACGCATCCGGCGGCGAGCAGGAACGCACCGGCACCGCCCAGCACCGCGTGGGTCCGGGCGGTCCCCGCGTCCATGGGCGGTGGAACGGGCCGGCCGTCCGGGTCCGTCCAGATCCGTACCGACGACCCCGGGGCGGCGGGCCGCGACGCGGTGGCCACCCTCCCGGTGCGCGGGCCGCCGTCCGGGGCCTGCCAGGACGCCGTCACCCAGGTGCGCGCGGCACGTTCCGAGCCGCCTTCGGGGTCTCCGGCGAACCGTTCCTCCCACGGCACCGGGCCCACCACGACCGCGTCGACGGGGTGGCGCTCCTCGTGCTGGGCGCGCACCGACCGCTGGAGGGAGGCGTGGGCGGCCGCCCCGCCCGCCCAGCCCGCGGCCGGGGCGCCGACCACGAGGAGCAGCAGCGCTCCGATCGCCACCCGGGCCTCGCGGCGGTCGGTGGGACGGCGCAGCGTTTTGCGCCGCCCGCCAGGCGGTCCCCACCGCAGCCGCACGCCCGTGCCCCCGTTCCCGTCGATCGAACACCGTCGGTCTGTCGTTGTCGCCCTCCGGGGAGCCGGGCGTCCCCTCAGCCGAGAATCCGGACGGGGTCCCCGACCCGGATCACTCCGGTCGCCTCGGGGATCAGGTTCTGGCCGAAGACCAACTGCTTGCCCGACCGGCGGTGCCGGGCCAGCGTGAGCAGCGGCTCCCTGCCCCGCTCGGCGGTGCGCTGGTCGGTCGTCGTGATCACGCAGCGGCCGCAGGGCTTGGCCACCGTGAAGGCGACCTCGCCGATGGCGATCCGCCGCCAGCCGTCCTCCGCCCATGCCTCGGTCCCTTCGACCACCGCGTTCGGCCGGAAACGGTCCATCGGCAGCGGTCCGTCCTGCGGCCGGTCGCCCGTGGCGACCAGGGCGTTGAGCGCGTCGAGCGAGGACGTGGTGGTGACCAGCAACGGGTAGCCGTCGGCCAGGGAAACCATGTCCCCCGGCCGCCCGAAGCGCGGATCGACGGGCCTGCGGTGCGACGGCTCGTCGAGATGCACCAGCCGGACCTCCGTACCGAGCACGGCGCTCAGCCAGTCGTGGGCCTCGCCCGGCGCCTCCGCCACCACCACGGTGTCCCGGTGCAGTTCCACGCTGAGCGTGCGCCCGGACTCCGCCGCCTCGACCCGCTGGGGCGGCCGGCCCGGTGCGGACAGGAGTACGCCGCCGCCCGGCAGCGGATCGGCCGCGATCCGCGCCATGGACGGCTGCTGACGCTGCGTGACCGCCCGGGACGCCTTGTCGACCAGCATCCAGCGGCGGTCGCCGTCGAGTCCCCATGGCTCGACGGCCACCGTGTCGCACGCGCGGGCGGCGAGCGACTTGACCGGATAGACGTGGGCGGAACGGAGCACGGGAAAACTCATGCGCCCATCCTGCCAGCGCCCCCGGACCCGGTACGCGCGGTCCCTGGAAGCGTGGTCCGCCTGCTCTCGGTGCGTCCCCCGGCGCACCTCGTCGCGGAGCCGCGGCTCAGTACCCCCGGCTCTGGTACGGCCGGTTGTACGGGTCCTCGTACGGCGACTGCGCGGGCGCGGGCCGCGGTGAGGCCGGGCGCATCGACTCGTAGCCGGAGGTGGGCGCGGGGCGCTGCGGCTGGGGCTGCTGCGGATAGCCGCGGACCGCCGAGGGCTGCTGCGGGATGTACGGCGCGGGCGCGTGCTGCAGCTGGGCGGGCTGCATCGGCGCGGGCTGCGCCGGAGCCTGCTGGTACTGCGGCATCGGCTGCTGCTGCTGCGGGTAGCCGTAGGAGCCGGTCGGCTGCGACGGGGCCGCGGGCAGCGCGGGCAGTGCCGACGGCAGGGCCGGCAGGTAGCTGTTGCCGGTGTCATAGGCCGCCGGCACCCGGATGGGAGCGATCTGAGGGGTTCCCCGCTCCGCGACCAAGGAGTCGTAGATCGGAGTGTCGGGGAACGACGCGGCGTAGTAGCCGCCGCCGAAGGTGGAGCGGGGGGACGTCATGCCACCTAAGTTAAGCGCACGATGTGCTGGATGGGGAGTCCCAATCGTCGGGTTATCCGTTTTACGCTGGTTCTGTGCGTCCGGCCTGCCGAGACGCCGATAAAGCTTGCGTGAACAGCAGGCCCCTTTCCGCTGGTGGGCGAGGGCTTCGGCCCGCGCGCCCCCGGCCGTCAACGGCGTCGGCGCACTCCGGCGGGAAGGCGAACAGCGTCCGGGCGGGCAAAGGCGAGGCGCTCGTGCTCTCGCCGCTCGGCGAGAGCACGAGCCGCGCGGCCCCGGGGCTGTGACCGTGTGCCGGCACGTGCACGGGCGTCACCGCCATGATCGAGACCGCGGCGACCTGGGCCAGGAGGGTCAACCGTGGTGCCGGCGGCGACATCGTGACGCCCGCCGGACGGCGGGAGGGATCTGCTCAGGCCGCCACGGGCTTCAGTTCCGAAATGTCCGCGAGGGAAACGCCCATCTGCTGCTCATGGAGGAACCACACCATGGTCCAGTGCGGCAGTGCGCCCTCGTCGAACGGGCCGAATTCCCGGCAGTACAGGGGAATCCAGCGCAATGAGTATTTTCCAACCTCACGCTGATGAGTGGTGAAGGACGAGGACGGCCTTCACGACGTCGGTGATTCGGTTGGTGCTGCAGCGGAGCTTCCGCAGGAGGCGCCACCCCTTGAGGGTGGCCATGGCCTGCTCGCCGAGACAGCGGATCTTGGTGTGGGTGATGTCGTGGCGGCGCCTCCACTGCTTGAGGCGCCGGCCCCGAAACGGTACGCGGACGAGGCCACCGGCGCCTTGATACGCCTTGTCCGCCCAGCATTTGAGTCCTGCTTCGGTGAGGGCTTCGATGATCCCGTGCTGTCGCGCGGCGGTCAGGTCGTGAGTCGAGCCGGGTAGAGCCGGTGAGGCCCAGAGCAGTCGTCCGAAGGGATCGGTGAGGACCTGCACGTTCATGCCGTGGCGCTTGTGTTTCCCGGAGTAGTAGGGGGTGCCGGCGGTGATGTGGTCGATCGGCAGCAGGGTGCCGTCGAGGGGGGTGGGCCGTGGAGTCGTCGGAGGGGCTCAGCCGTCCCGTGTACGCGCCGCACGCCAAGGAGGTCCTCTTCCTCAAGGACGCCCGGGACGGCTGGTCCACGCAGGTGGTGGCGCGGGATCTGCGGACCGGTGTCGTGCGCCGGACCGGCGCGCCAGTGGAGCTGTCGGTGTCAGGGCAGGACGGCTCGGTGGACGGCGAGGTGACACTCCCCGTGACCTCGAAGGGCAGACCGCTCCGGCCGCCCCCCGCTCCCGGTCGAGGTCGACCTGGCCGCCGACAAGGTCACCCCGCTCGGCCCTGACGTCGAGCCTCCCGCCTGGGTCGCCGGGGGCGTCGCCGCGTACGTCCCCGAGCACGGCGAGCGCTCGTGGGTCACCGGCTTCACGGCGGGCTTCTACCCGCCGAAGTAAGTCGCAGCTCCGCTGCGGCACCAACCGGATCACCGACGTAGTGAAGGCCGTCCGCGTCCTTCACCACTCATCAGCGTGCGGTTGGAAAACGCTCAGGGACACCAGTGTTACTGGTCGTTCGGATATGGCCCGGGCAGAACGTGCCGCCCTGAATGGGGCCCGTGCTGGTCGTGCCCGCCCCGCACGGACCGCCGCACCCGGCCCCGGCCGCCCGGCCTCCCCGCCCCCCGCCTGTTCGGGCGGCCGGGCCGTGCCGCCACCGCCACCGCCCGAGGCCGCGGACGGGAAGGACACCTCCCGCGACGGCCCGGAAGGCGGTGCGGCCGACGCGGTGCCACCACCCTCGCGGGACGACGGGAAACCGTCCCCGGCGCCCCGGGGCGACGGCGGCGAAGACGTTGACGACGGCGGCGGGGACGACGGGGAAGAGGACAAGGGCGGCGACCACGACGAGGACGGCGGCGGGGGCGGGGACGCGTCGCCTGGCGTCCCGGATCCTGCAGGTGTGTGGCTGCTGTTCGCGGCCCTGTTCCCCACCGAGCTCGGGCTGATCCCGGTCGCCGTGCTCGCGGGCGTGCTCGTGCACGCCGGTGCGAAACTCATCCCGGTCACCGCCCTCCGCCAGCTCTGGCGCGAACACCGGGGCGAGGCCGTGGTCCTGGCGGCGACCGCGCTGGCGATCGTCCTCACGGACATGTTCACGGGCGTCCTCCTCGGCATCGGGATGGCCGTGGTCAAGACGGCGCGGGAGACCTCCGCCGTCCGTCTGGACGTCGACGAGCAGGACGACCGCACCACGGTCTCCCTCAGCGGCAGCGCCACCTTCCTGCGCCTGCCGCTGATCCTCGACACCCTGGAGGCCCTGCCCAAGGACCGGCCGGTGGCGCTCGACCTCTCGCGGCTGCGCCACCTGGACCATGCCTGCCGCACCGCCCTGGAGGCGTGGAGCACGCACAGCGGCGGCTCCGCCCAGGACCGCCTGCCGGCGACGGACGGCGCACGCGAGGCCGTCCTCGCGGTCGCCGCTCCGGACGGCGAAGGCCCCCTCGCCCGGCGGGCCGCTAGGCCGGGCCGGACGCCGTCCACCACGGCCCCGGCGTACCGGAGGCTTTCCCGCCACAGGTACACGACGGCCCGGGTGCCGCCTCCGGCGCGGCGCCCGGGCCGCCCCGCTGCCCGAAGGCCGCGCGGACCGTCTCCGGACGGGTGTGGCCCACCGCGCCGGTGGCGGGGATTAGGTTGTGGGGGAAAGCCTGCGGGCAGCCGGACGTGATGGGGGCGAGCATGACCATGCAAAAGGGAAGCAACGTTCCGGTGCCGGCCGGAGCCGTGCGCGTCGAACTGGGCTGGGACGTCGCACCGGGCGCCCCCGACGTCGACGCCTCCGCGCTCCTGCTGGTGGCCGGAAAGGTCCGCGGTGACGCGGACTTCGTCTTCTACAACCAGCCGGCCCACGCGTCGGGAGCGGTCCGGCACGAGGGCAAGCGGACCGCTCCCGACCGCGTCACCGACACCCTCCTCGTCGACTTCGGCAAGACCGAGCCCGCGATCGAGCGCATCGTCGTCGCGGCCTCGGCGGACGGCGGGAGCTTCGGCCGGGTGAGCGGACTCCACGTGCGGATCACGGACGCGGCCGACGGCGCGGAGCTGGCCCGCTTCGACAGCACGGACGCCACGGTCGAGACCGCCTTCATCCTCGGCGAGCTGTATCTGCGTCAGGGCGCCTGGAAGTTCCGCGCGGTCGGGCAGGGCTACAGCACCGGCCTCGAAGGTCTCGCGACGGACTTCGGCATCTCCGTGGACGAACCGCGACAGGCCGCACCCGAGCCCGCGGCCCCGGCGGCTCCCGAGGCTCCGGCGGCCCCCGCCGCCCCCGCCTCCGCTCCGTCCGCACCCCCCGCCTCCGCGGCCCCGCCCGCCGCGGCCCCCGTACGGCTGACCAAGGTCACGCTGACCAAGAGCGCGCCGTCCGTCTCCCTCGCCAAACAGGGCGGCACCTCCGGGGCGCTGCGCGTCAACCTCAACTGGGAGGTGCGCAAACAGTTCAAGGGCTGGGGAGCGAAACTCGGCCGGGCCGTCGCCATGCACGCCGATCTCGATCTCGACCTCTGCGCCCTGTACGAGCTCGCCGACGGCCGGAAGGGAGTCGTGCAGTCACTCGGAAACGCGTTCGGGTCGCTGAACAGGCCGCCCTTCATCCATCTCGACGGTGACGACCGCACCGGTGCGCTCTCCACCGGCGAGAACATGACCGTCAACCTCGACCACAAGGACCTGCTGCGGCGCGTACTGATCTTCGTCACCATCTACGAGGGCGCCCGGAGTTTCGCCGATCTCCACGCCACGGTCACCCTCCAGCCGCAGAACGGCGCGGCCATCGACTTCTCCCTCGACGAGTGCACCGTGCCCTCCACCGTCTGCGCCCTGGCCCTGATCACCAACGACGGCGGCGACCTCACCGTACGACGCGAGGCCCGCTACCTCGTCCCGGACCGGGGCGTCAGCCCGCAGCGCACCATCGACGCCGCCTACGGCTGGGGCATGAACTGGACGCCCGGCCGCAAGTGACCCGCCCCCGCCGGCGCCCGCCCCGACGACGCCGCCTCCCGGCGGCGTCACCGGTCGGGCGCGGCCTCCGGGCGCGTATAGGTACGGCCCTTCCAGGCGGCGCCCCGGCCCCGGTAGTGCCGCACCGCCGAGTCCACCGTCATCAGCAGGTACAGCACCGCCGTCAGCGGCAGCAGCGGGCCCAGCCACGGTGACTGGCGGTAGTAGGCCAGCATCGGCAGATACGTCGCCGTCATCACGGCCCACGCCGCGCCGCCCGCCCAGGCGGCGGGCCCGTCACCCGTCAGCAGCCCCGCCACCAGCGTCACGGGCGGCGCCACGTAGACGAGCAGCAGCCCAGGGACCGTCCCCGCCAGCAGCAGCGGGCTGTGCCGCAACTGCGCGTACGCACTCCGCGCGACCATCCGCCACAGGTCCGTCAGCCGCGGATACGGCCGCACGCTGTCCACCCGGTCCGCGAGCCCCAGCCAGATCCGGCCCCCGCCGCGCCGCACCTCCCGAGCCAGCGACACGTCGTCGATCACCGCCTGCCGGATCGACTCCGGGATCCGCGCCCGCTCGGCGGCCTCGGTGCGCAGCAGGACACAGCCCCCCGCCGCCGCGGCCGTCCGCGACCGGGCCCGGTTCACCCGGCGGAACGGGTAGAGCTGCCCGAAGAAGTAGACGAACGCGGGCACCACCAGCCGCTCCCACACGCTCTCCACCCGCAGCCGCGCCATCTGCGAGACCAGGTCGAAGCCGCCCTCGCCCCCGGAACCGGCCGCGGCCACCAGTTCGCGCAGGCTGTCCGGCTCGTGCGCGATGTCCGCGTCGGTCAGCAGCAGAAAGTCCGGCCCGTCCCGCCGGGCCACCGCGATCCCGTGCCGCAGCGCCCAGAGCTTGCCCGTCCAGCCCTGCTCCGGCTCACCGGGCGTCACCACGGTCAGCGGGAACCCGCCGTACCGGGCGGCCAGCTCCCGGGCCAGCCGCCCGGTGCCGTCGCTGCTGCAGTCGTCGACGAGGATGACCCGGGCCTCACCCGGATAGTCCTGGACCAGCAGCGACGGCAGGCTCACCGGAAGCATCTCCGCCTCGTCGCGGGCCGGTACCACCACCGCCACCGACGGCCAGCGCGCCGGGTCGGCGCCCCGGGGGAGCCGCTGGTCCGTCCGCCAGTAGAAGCCCTGCCCCAGCAGCAGCCACATCCACGCGATCAGCGAACCCACGGCGATCCAGGCAACGGCGCTCATCCGCCGCAGTCTGCCCCACTGAGCCCGGTCCGCAAGGGCTGTCGGCTAGGGTGACCGGGTGAAGATCGCACTCATGGACTCCGGAATCGGCCTGTTGGCGGCGGCGGCCGCGGTGCGCCGCCTGCGGCCCGACGCCGAACTCGTGCTCTCCTCCGACTCCGGTTCGATGCCCTGGGGACCCCGCACGCCCGAGGACGTCACCGCGCGTGCCCTGGACGTCGCCCGCGCCGCCGCGGCCCACGGTCCCGACGTACTGATCGTCGCCTGCAACACCATCTCCGTCCACGCCCTGCCGGCGCTCCGCGCCGAGCTGGAGCCCGCCCTGCCGGTCATCGGCACGGTGCCCGCGATCAAGCCCGCCGCCGCGGGCGGCGGCTCCGTCGCCATCTGGGCCACCCCGGCCACCACAGGCAGCGCCTACCAGCGCGGGCTGATCGCGGACTTCGGCGGCTCCGCCGAGGTCACCGAGGTCCCGTGCCCCGGGCTCGCCGACGCCGTGGAGCACGGCGACGAGGCCGGGATCGACCGGGCCGTCGCGGCGGCCGCCGCCCTCACCCCGCCCGGCGTCCGGGCCGTCGTCCTCGGCTGCACCCACTACGAGCTGGTCGCGACCCGGATCCGCGACGCCGTGCAGCGGCCCGGCCGCCCGCCGCTGGCCCTGCACGGGTCCGCCGGAGCGGTCGCCGCCCAGGCGCTGCGCCGGATCGGAGCGGACCCCGCCCCGACGGCGGAGCCCTCCGGCACGCTCACCGTGCTCCAGGCCGGCCGCCTGGCAGCCCTCCCGGAGACCGCCCTGACCTATGCCGAGGGCCGGATGCTGGCCGCCGCCGCGCCCGTACGCTGACCGGGCCCCAAAGACGCCCGCCGGACCGGGACCGGATAGCCCGATCGGCCCCCGCAGCCCCGGCCGGGAACCCGGAACGCGGCTACGCTGCTGCCTATGACGGACCACCCCGAGAGTGCGAGGCACGGGTCGAGCCAGGCGCCGCCCACGGAGTGGAACGGCCGCGCCACCAACCGGATCCAGTGGCTGCTGGCGCTCGCGGGAGCCGGCTGCGTCGCCCTCGGCATCGAGCTGGCCGTCGACGGCGCCTGGACCTCGGGCATCGCCCCGCTGCTCATGTCGGTGGTCGGCTGCCTCGCCGCCGGACTGCTGATCCTCTTCGGAACGCTCGCCTTCGTCCACGTGGCCGTCAGGGTCGACGGGGACAGCCTGGAGGTGCGCTGCGGCCACGCCGGCCTGCCGCGCCGCCGGATCCTGCTCAGCCATGTGACGGGCGCGGAGTACGTCCCCCGGGTCAACCCCCGACAGTGGGGCGGCTGGGGCTACCGCTGGCGTCCCGAGCAGGGCACCGCCGTCGTCGTCCGCAAGGGCGAGGGCATGATCCTGCGCCTCCGGGACGGCCGCACCTTCACCGTCACGGTCGACGACGCGGAGACGGCCGTACGGTTCATCCGGCAGCGCCTCCACCTGCCGGCCGGCGGCAAACGGCCGGGCGGCCGACCGGCCGGCCACTGACCTGCCGGCGCCCGACCGGGCCCCGCCCGCCGCCGACGAGCCCCCCGGAACCGTCCGCGCCGGGGCGAACCGTCCCCCCGGGACCGCCGTCCGCACACCGGCCCGCCGCAGGTCAACGCCGCCGTTCACAGCGGCCCACCGTAGACTCCGCCGGGTGAGCGCCACCATGACTCCAGTCGCCGACCCGCCGCCCCCTTCCCCGGCCACCGGTCCGCTGCCGCGGCTCCTTCGCCCGGCCGCCGCCGTGCTGTCCGGACTGCTGCTCTACGCGAGTTTCCCGCCCCGGCCGCTGTGGTGGCTCGTGCTGCCCGGGTTCGCTCTGCTGGGGTGGGTGCTGCACGGGCGCGGGCCGCGGGCCGCCTTCGGCCTCGGCCTCCTGTCCGGCCTCGGCTTCATGCTCCCGCTGCTGCACTGGACCGGTGAGGACGTCGGCCCGGTGCCGTGGCTGGCGCTCGCCGCCGCGGAGGCGCTGTTCATCGCGGTGGGGTGCCTGGGAATCGCCGCGGTGACCCGCCTCGCGTACTGGCCCGTGTGGGCGGCGGCGGTCTGGACGCTGGACGAGGCGGTCCGCGCCCGGATCCCGTTCGGCGGCTTCCCCTGGGGCAAGATCGCCTTCGGCCAGTCCGAGAGCCCCTTCCTGCCGCTCGCCGCGCTCGGCGGCACCCCGCTGCTCTCCTTCGCCGTCGTGCTGTGCGGCTTCGGGCTCTACGAGGCCGTGCGCCGGTTCGTCCGGTACCGGTCCACCGGGAAGGTCCCGCGGGCGGCCGTCGCAGGCGCCGCCGCGAGCGTCCTCGTACCGGTCGTCGCGGCCCTCGCCGCGCTGCCGCTGGTCGACGGCTCCGCGGAGAACGGCACCGCCACCGTCGCCGCCGTCCAGGGCAACGTGCCGCGCCTGGGCCTCGACTTCAACTCCCAGCGCCGCGCCGTCCTGGACAACCACGCCCGCCGCACCGCACAGCTGGCCGAGGACGTGAAGGCGGGCAGGGAGAAGCAGCCCGACTTCGTGTTGTGGCCGGAGAACTCCTCCGACCTCGACCCCTACCTCAACGCGGACGCCCGCCGGGTCATCGACGGCGCCGTCAAGGCCATCGACGCCCCCACGGTCGTCGGCTCGGTGGTCGAGAAGGGCCCCGACAGCCTGCGCAACACCCTGATCGAGTGGGACCCCGACCGGGGCCCCGTCGACACCTACGACAAGCGCCACATCCAGCCGTTCGGCGAGTACATGCCGATGCGCACGGTCGCCCGCTTCTTCAGCGAGGACGTCGACCGCGTGCAGCGCGAGTTCGTCCCCGGCACCGAGGTCGGCGTCTTCGACCTCGCGGGCACGAAGGTGGGGCTCGTGACCTGTTACGAGGCCGCCTTCGACGACGCCGTACGCGACACCGTCACGCACGGGGGCCAGCTGATCGCCGTGCCGAGCAACAACGCCACCTTCGGCCGCAGCGAGATGACCTACCAGCAGCTGGCCATGTCCCAGGTGCGGGCCGTCGAGCACGGCCGGGCCGTCGTCGTCCCCGTCACCAGCGGGGTCAGCGCGGTGATCCGCCCGGACGGCACGATCGTCGAGAAGAGCGGGATGTTCACCCCCGACGCCCTCGTCGCCGAGGTCCCGCTGCGCTCCTCGCTCACCCCCGCCACCCGGATGGGTCCCCTGCCCGAGGGCGTCATCGCGCTGCTGGCCCTGGCGGGCCTGGGGTGGGTGAGCGTCTCGGCGGTCCGGGCCCGCCGGAGCGAGGGGACCGCGTAGGAGCGCCCCGTTCGGCCACGTAGGCTCGGATCCATGGCTACTCCCGACTTCATCCGTGACATCCGCGCCACCGCGGGGCACCAGTTGCTGCTGCTGCCCGGAGTGACGGCCGTCGTCCTCGACGACGACGGCCGTGTGCTGCTCGGGCGGCGCGCGGACACGGGGAAGTGGTCGGTGATCGGCGGGATCTCCGAACCGGGGGAGGAGCCGGCGGCGACGGCGGAGCGCGAGGTGCTGGAGGAGACCGGCGTCCACTGCGTGGCCGAGCGGGTGGTGCTCACACAGGCGCTGGCCCCCGTTCAGTACGCCAACGGCGACCGCTGCCAGTACCTCGACGTCACCTTCCGCTGCCGGGCGACCGGCGGCGAGGCGCGGGTCAACGACGACGAGTCGCTGGAGGTGGGCTGGTTCTCCTTGGACGGGCTCCCGCCGCTCGGTGAGTTCGCCCTGTTCCGGATCAAGCAGGCCCTCACCGAGGGACCCGCCTGGTTCCAGCCCACCCCGCGCACACTTTGAGCCTCTACCGCACCGTGAAGGTCCCCGTCGCCCCGGTGAACGGCGTGATCTTCCCGAGCAGGTTCTTCGCGTCCCCGTGGTGCACGACCCGGTAGGCGCCGGGTGCGGTGTCCGCCGCGATGTCCCAGGTGACCGTGGCCTTCGAGGTGCCGGTCAGACCGTTGAGCCGCGTCCAGCGGTAGGTGGTCTCCCAGTCTCCGTCGTCCAGTACCCGCTTCCACGAGCCGTTCTCCAGCCGCTGCACCTCCAGGAAGGTGGAGCCCCGGCGGACGTCGTTCTTCGGGTGCCCGGTGGCGAACTCTACGGTCGCGGTGGAGCCGCGCGCGTACGCGGCGTCCGGGGCCTTGAGGACCGCGCCGTACGCCTTGCCCGCGGGCGGGTTGTCGTACACGACCCCCGTCTGGAAGGTGAACTGCCGGCCCGACTCGTCCGGCGGCGCCGTGCCCCGCTCCAGGGCGGTGCCCTCGCGCAGGGAGTCCGCGATCCGGGCGTATTCCTGCTGGTAGGCGGGCAGGGTGTAGCGGCCGTACAGCGTGGAGCCGCCCTCGTAGTTCTGGGTGTCGTACTCCTCCGGCGTCGTGACGTACTGGCTGTAGGCGTTGGCGTACCCCTGGAGCAGGACCCGGTCCAGCGGGACGCCGAGCCGCTCGGCCACCGTGCGGCGTACGCGGAGGCCGGAGGTGATCGTGAACTCGCCCGGAGCGGCCACCAGGTGCAGCTCACCGATCTTCATGATCTGTAGCGGGAGGCGCTGCGGGGTGACCGGGTGGATCTCGCTCAGCAGGCCCGTGGGGATCAGGCTCGCCTTCGGGTACTGGCAGGTGCGGAGCCAGGACGGGGTGTCCAGGCGCAGTGCGTCGATGATGCCCGCGACCGGGGTGCGCGTGCCCTCCTCGAAGCCGGGGATCGCCGGACCGTCCTCGACGCTGCCCGCGAGCGTGGACGCGCCCACGACGGCGGGGCACGTGCGGTGCTCCTCGCCGTCCGGGGTGTACTCCGGGCGTACGGTCACGTTCTCCATGTCGACGTAGGCGAGCCGGGAGTCGACGCCTCCGGAGACGGGCCGCGCGTCGGCGTAGACCTCGCGGGCCTTGTCGAGCTGGCGCTCGCCGATGATGCGCGTGTTCTCGAACTCGTCCTCGGTGGGCCCGGACCCCGGCTTCAGGTTGAGGTTCGGCGACATGTCGCCGGCGTTGGTGTTGGGGAAGGCCGCGACGAACCCCGGGGTGTCGTCGAGGTGACGCACGCCCGCGTGGTCGTGCTCCCAGGCGTAGGCGGCGTAGCCCTTGTTGTCGGGGCTGATGAGCGTGTTCCCGTTCGTGATCGAGGTGTTGTGGGTGGCGAACCAGCTGATCGCGCCCGCGTCCTCGTCGCCCTGCTTGAAGCGCAGCACGGTCATCGCCGGGTCGATCGCGTCGGGGAAGGCCGACCGGTCGGAGGCCGGATTGCGGTCGAACGCCTCCCGGGAACGGTTGACGCTGGCGTTGGTGAGGGTCCCCGTGCCCAGGCTCATCGTGCCGGGTCTCAGGTCCTCGTGGGCCTCCGCGACGGAGTCCGTGATGCCGTCGACGACGGCCCGGTAGGTCTCCTTCTGGAAACCGAGGACGGAGAGGTTGTAGGCGACGTGGTGGGAGTATCCGCCGGGTCCCGAGTGGGTGTGGGTGGCCGACAGAAGGACGTTCTCCTCGTCGTACAGGTCCCCGTAACGCTCCTTGAGACGGGCGATGACTCCCTGCTGGACGGACTGGAAGATCATCGCGAGGTCGGCGTTGACGTACACCACGCGCTTGCCGCTCGACCGGTCGACGACGACGAAGGCGCGCGACCTCTGCCGCTGATGGATGCCCGACGTCTTCTGGTCGAAGCTGGAATAGCCCATCATTCCGGTCTCGGCCGCCTCGCCCGTGACGTCGGCGATGCCGCGCCCGACGAGGTAGTCCCCGCCGGCGGTGGGTGACGCCGAGGCGGGGGAGGGGGCGCCGAGGGTGACCGCTGCGAGGGCGGCGGCGAGCAGGGCGGCAGGGAGCCTGCGCCGGGAGGGGCGGGCGGCGGGGGGTGGCATGGAACCTCCAGCAGAGCGGCGCGACCGCGTCGCGCTTGTTGGCAGGGGCATGCCACATTGTTCTACTGAGCGGCGGTCAATTGGCCAGTACAGGAGGAGGATATTCATGCAGGCGGTGGGGCCGCGCTTGACCGGCCGGAGTGGCGCGCCACGGCGGAGGCCGCGCTGCGCGGCGCGCTGACGGCGGCGGACGACGCGTTGATCCGCGACTCCGCGCTGTGCCACGGATGGGCCGGACTCCTCCGGATCGCGCAGCGCACCGCCCGCGACAGTGCCGAACCGGACCTCCACGCGGCCGCCGACCGGTTGGCGGCGCGGGTGCTGGACGGGTTCGACCCCGAGGCCCCGTTCGGCTTCCGCTACTCCCACACACTCGCCCCCCGCGCACTGGACCGCCCCGGCTTTCCGGAGGGAGCCTCGGGCATCGCCCTCGCCCTGCACGCCTACACCACCGGGACCGTGCCGGCCACGTCGTGGGACAGCGCCCTCCTGATCAGCTGACTTCCGGCCCGCGGCGGCAACGCGTGCCCCGCGGCCGAGCACGACCGCCCGGCCCCGGCGCCGTAGCCGGTGTGCTCACGCCCGGGCCGCGAGCCCACCCCCGTACCCCCGCACCGATTGCGACGTGACCGCCGCACAGGGTGACGAAAGGCGGTCGGGTACCGCGGGAAAGGCTGGCGCGGCGCTTCCGGCCGCCGTAAGGACGATCCGGGGGGCCGGTACCCGCTGCGCGCGGAGGGGCGGCGGGGTACGGTCACCTCCAGGGCTCCGACCAGGGAGAATCCGGTCAACAGCCTTGCACGGACAGTGAGTAGAGGAGAGACATGAGCGTCGACAGCGATGAGTTCCGCCGTCGGATCCGGTCCGACATCCCCCATTCGGCACGCGTCTGGAACGCGTGGCTGGGCGGCAAGGACCACTACCCGGTGGACCGGGACCTGGCCGACGTCGTGAGCGCGGCCTACCCGCAGATGGTCGATATCGCCCGTGCCTCACGCGCGTTCCAGATCCGGGCCATCCACCACATCGTGTCGGCGGGCGTACGCCAGTTCCTGGACGTCGGGACCGGGCTGCCGGTGGCGAACAGCACCCACGAGGTGGCGCAGAGCATCGCGCCCGACTCGCGGATCGTCTACGTCGACAACGACCCGATCGTCCTGGCTCACGCCGAGGCGCTCTTGACCAGCGCCCCCGAGGGGCGTACGGCCTACGTGGACGCCGATCTGTCCGACGTGGACGCGGTGGTGGACGAGGCGGCGAAGACGCTCGACCTGTCCCGGCCCGTCGCCGTGCTCCTGCTCTCGACCCTGGGGCACCTCCTTCCGGCCGACGGCATCGACGTCGTGCAGCGGTACATGGCCCGGATGCCGTCGGGAAGCTATCTGGTGCTCTGCGACACGGTGAAGACACCGCAGACACTGGCGGCCCAGGAGGCGTACGCGTCGGGCGACAACCCGCCCTACCTCGTCCGGGACCCGGAGGAGATCACCGGCTGCGCCGAGGGTCTGGAGCCGGTCGAGCCCGGTTTCGTCTCGATCGACAGCTGGCGGCCCGAGGAGGACGACGCGGTGCCCGTCGACCAGTGGGGGCTCGTCGCCCGCAAGCCGTAACCGTCCGGCGGGGGAGCCGATCCGTCGAGGACGAGGACGAGGACGAGGACGAGGACGAGGACGCGCAAGCGGGCCCGGGCCGGGTGGCCCGGGCCCGCTTGCGCGTGGTCAGCCGTTCCGGCGCCGGGTGGCCGTGTCCTCGCGCAGGCGGCTCGTGTGGCGGGCGAGGGAGCCGACCCGGTCCGCCAACTGCCGGTGCTCCGCGGTGAGGTGCGGATGGAGCGCGGTGAGCGGGGTGATCAGCGCGGCCGGGTCGTCGCCGCCGAGTGCTTGCCGGAGCCGGTCCAGCGAGGGACCGGCCGGGGCGGGGAGGTCGGCCAGTGCGGTGACCTGCCCGGCGAGGGAGCGCAGGTCCGCCGCGTTCTGCCGGGCCCAGACGCTGATCGACCGGTCTCCCGCCCGGCGGTCCCGGGTGGCCCGGACCCGCTGCTCCCCGGTGCTGCCCGCGGAGCCCGGACGCAGCCGCAGATAGCGTCGCTCGGCGGCCTGGCGGCTGGCGACGCCCAGCGGGTCGGCGAGATCGGCCCAGCTCGCTCCCGCCGCGCGGGCCGTCTCGATCAGCCCGGTCTCCCAGCCCGCGAGCCGCTCCCGCACCTCACGCAGCAGCTGGAGCGAGACCAGCGCCTGCGTCGGCTCCGGGTCGGGCGCCGAACCGGAGGAGGCGGCCCCGGTGCCGGCCTGCGCGTCGCGGACCGCCTCGTCGATGGCCCTCAGGGCCGCCGACGCCGCGAGGAAGGAGACGGCGTCCGGGTCGTGGCGGTGGGCCGGCTCGGGCTGGGCTGGTGTGGGCACGGGGGCTCCTCGGGGTGCGCGATGATCGTGTCATCCTTCCGGCGACATCCTTGTTTGTCATCCAATGGATGACATGCTACAACAGTGTCAGGTGAAAGCGCGGGCTATCCGCCCGATCGACTGGAGGTGTATCCGCCATGCTGATGCGTACCGACCCCTTCCGTGAACTCGACCGGATCACCGAGCAGCTCCTGCGCCCCGGCACGTGGTCGCGCCCCTCGGCGATGCCGATGGACGCGTACCGAGAGGGCGACGAGTACGTGGTGGCATTCGACCTTCCCGGTGTCTCGCCGGACGCGATCGACGTCGACGTCGAGCGGAACATGCTGACCGTCAAGGCCGAACGCCGGCCGGCGGTGAACGCCGAGGACGTGCAGATGGAGCTCTCCGAGCGTCCGCTGGGCGTCTTCTCCCGCCAGGTCGTCCTCGCGGACACCCTCGACACCGACCGGATCGACGCCGACTACGACGCGGGTGTGCTGACCCTGCGCATCCCGATCGCCGAGCGCGCCAAGCCCCGTAAGATCGCGATCGGCGGGGAATCCCGGCGCAGGCAGAAGCAGATCCAGGGCTGACCCAGGTCCGCCCGCGACAGCGGCGGGGGCCGGGACGGCTCTTCCTCCGGCCACGGTCCCGGCTCCCGCCCGCACCACCCGAGGGAGCGGTTGCGGTGACCCTGCGATGGGAGGCGTTCCTGGACAAGGTCCGGGAGCGCGGAGAGTACGGGACGCGAACGGAGGCCGAACGCGCCGCGCGCGTCGTGCTGGCCCTGCTGGGGGCGCATCTGGTGGGAAGGGAGCGGGCCGAACTGGCCGCCCGGCTCCCGGAGACCATGGCCCTCATCCTGCTCAATCCGCTCCAGGCCGCCGAGCCGCTCTCCCCCGAGCGGTTCGTGCGCGCGACCGCGGCCTGGATCGAGGGGGCAGGCGAACAGACCGCCCAGTGGGACGTCGGAGCCGTTCTCAGCGTCGCCGCGGACGCGGCGGGCGAGGAACTCACGCGGCGCACCCTGCTCCAGCTCCCGCCGGGATACGACGTGTTCTTCGGCGGGCGTCCGGAGAACACCTGACCTTGTTGCACCGCGCCGCCCGCCCCCCTGCGGCCTCGACGGCGAGCCCGCCGGGGCGGGCGGCGTACCGACCAGAGCCGTACTGACGAGAAGGGCTGCTGTCACGATGATCCACGAGCCTGGGAACGCCTGCGCACCGGCGGACGCGGCGATCGACCTGCTGCTGGAGAGGATCCGGTACGAGGGGGCCTACCCCACGCGCGAGCGCGCCGAGGAGAGTCTCCGCGCGGTGCTGGGCGCACTCGGCCGCCAGGTGACCGGTGAGGAACGCGTCGCGTTCGCCGCCGCCCTGCCCAGGGAAGCGGCCCACGCGTTCATCGCCGAGGTGCCCGCGGTGAAGCCGCTTTCCGGGGCCGCCTTCGTACGCGATCTCGCCGAGCGCACCGGAGGCACGCCGGCGACGGTGCGGTGGGACGTCGGCGTCGTCCTGAGCCAGGTCGCCGCGCTGGTGGGGGACGACCTCGTCACCCAGGTCGTCAGCTGCCTGCCGCCCGGCTACGCGCTCCTCTTCGGCCGCGCCGAACTCCTCGCCCAGGCAGCCTGATCCGAAGATTCCGCGGCGGTCCCGGGTCCGGGGCCGCCGCGGCCGTACGACACGGCGGCCCCGGACCCGCTCGGCGCGGTCTGCCCGCTGACCGGTTCCCGGGCTACCGGCGGATCGTCACCGGCTCGGTCTCCGCGTCGTTGTGCCGGCGCGCCCAGTTCTCCAGGGCGACCCGGCAGGCGTGGTCGAGGTGGCGCAGTCCGGTCAGGTCCAGCTCTATGGGCTCGTCCTGCGGGAGCTTCTCCAACTGCTCCAGAATGCGGGGCAGTCGGAGGAACGTGGCGTTCCCGGTGAGGGTCACCACGACCCGGCCGCCGGTGAGCGGATGGGTGGTGAGCTGGACATGCGAGGTCTCCCACGCCGACTTGATCACCGCCAGCAGCAGCCCCAGTACGACCCCCTCGAAGAGGTTGGTCACCACGATGGCCACCGCGGTGACCGCCAGCAGCACGGCCTCCCCCCGGTGTTCGCGCCACAGTGGGCCGAACTCCTTGGCGGGAACCAGCTTGCACCCGGCGTGTACGAGGATTCCGGCGAGTGCGGCCAGCGGGATGATCCCGACGGCGGCTGGCAGCAGCGCCGCGAAGATCAGCAGCCACAGTCCGTGGGCGATCCGGGAGAGCGCGGTGGTCGCCCCGGCCTGGACGTTGGTGGCGCTGCGGACGATGACGGCGGTCATCGGCAGCGCGCCGAGTGCCCCGCAGAGGGTGTTGCCCACCCCCTGGGCCACCAGCTCCTTGTCGTAGTGGGTGCGGGGGCCGTCGTGCATCCGGTCGACGGCCGCCGCGCTGAACAGGCTCTCGGCCGAGGCGATGAGGGCGAAGGCCAGGACGGTGCCGATGACCGCCACGTCGGCGAGCCGGGCGAACTCCGCCCCGCCGGGCAGGTCGATGACGTGCAGCAGCCCGTTCACGTCGGCCACCGTCGGCCGCAGACCGGCCAGCGCGGCGACGGCGGTGACCAGGGCGACCGCGGCGAGGGGCGCCGGGACGAGGCGTACGGTCGCCGGGAGCTTCGGCCACAGCAGCAGCAGGGCGACCGTTCCGGCGCCGAGACCGAAGGCGGTCATGGCCTCCTGGTCCGTGATGATCTCGACGGCGAGGCCGGGGAGCCCGGCCAGCTTGGCGAGACCGCTGCCCGGCTGTTCGGTGTCGGCCATGGCGTACACCTGGCCCAGCACGATGACCAGGCCGATGCCGGCGAGCATGCCCTGCACCACGGAGACGGAGATGGCGCGGAACCAGCGGCCGAACCGCGCCAGGCCCAGCACCACCTGGAGCAGCCCGGCGGCCAGCACGATCGGGCCGAGAGTGCCGAGGCCGAATTCCTTGACCGCCTCGTAGACCAGCACGGTGAGTCCTGCGGCGGGCCCGCTGACCTGGAGCTTGCTGCCAGGGAGGAAGCCGACGACGAGTCCGCCGACGATACCGGTGACCAGGCCCAGTTCGGCCGGCACTCCGGAGGCGACGGCGATGCCGACGCACAGCGGCAGCGCGACGAGGAAGACGACGAGTGACGCCAGCAGGTCGCGTCGTACGACGTGGGGGTTCTTGAGTTCCTTCGCGGAGATCACGGTGGTTTCCCTTGTGGGTACGGTCGCACCCGGCCCCGGCCGGGTGCGCGTGGGTGGGGGCAGGGAAAGCCGTCACAGGCGGGCGAACTCGGTCCCGCGCTCCGGTCGGTGCACGCTGACGGAGCCGGTGTGCACTTCGTAGTACCAGGCGTGCAGACCGAGGGAGCCTTCGGTGAGCCGTTCCCGGACCGCGGGGTAGCCCCGCAGCGTGTCGAGCTGGGCGAGGGCGTGGGCCTGGATCGCCCCGGGGAGGTCGCCCGGGTCCGCCGCCGGTTCCCGGCCGTCCGCCGAGTGCGCCAGCCAGTGGCGGACGGCGGGCATGGCGGAGAGGTCGTCGCCCCGGTGCATCGCGCCCACGGCGCCGCAGTGGGAGTGGCCGCACACGATGATGTCGCGCACCTCGAGCATGCGCAGCGCGTACTCGATGGTCGCGGCCTCGCCCGTGGGCCGGTCCTCCGCCGGATAGGGCGGGACGATGTTGCCCGCGGTACGGAGTTCGAAGAGCTGCCCCGGCCGGGCGCCGGTGATCAGCGAGGGGACGACGCGTGAGTCCGAGCAGGTGACGAAGAGTGCTTCGGGGGTCTGGCCGTCCGCGAGATGTTCGAAGTCCTTTGCGTTCGCGGCGACGTGCTCGGTGAATGTCCGGGCGTGTTCTACGAGGGATTGCATGGTGGCCTGCCTCCTGCATCCGGCGGTGCCGGGAGCGGTGTGGTCGGGTCATATTGACGAATGCGCTGTCTGTTTCCGTATGAATGTTCGGAACGGAAGAGGCGTCTCACCTGGCGGTTCGCCGGATGGCAGCCGTCATGAGACCCGCTCCGGTCGCTCCTCGCGGATACGACTACGGTCGATCATATAGACCAGAACTTTGCTATCGCATTACCTTCTCGTGAAGAAACACGAATGCGCCACTCATGTCATTCATTCGGCTTGTTCTTTGTGATAGCCAATGCGCCCGGAATCCGGGGCGAGGGCCGCGCGCCGTCAGCTGCGACGGCCGTGCAGGAAGAGGTGCGGCTCGGGCGCGCCCGCCGGATGATCCGGAGTGAACGGCGCGCTGTGCTCCCACTCCACGGTGACGCCCGCCCCCGCGACCAGGGCGGTGAACTCCTCGGCGCCGAAGCTGGAGACCCGGACCGGCTGCCCCATGAACACCGCGTCGACGTCCACCGCGTCCACCGGCACCGTCGCGGCCACGAGCAGTCCGCCGGGCCGCAGCGACCGGACGAGCCGCTCCAGCAGCTCGCCCTGCTCGCCACGCGACATCTGCAGCAGCGAGAAGTACACGCAGACAGCGTCGAACGCGTCCTCGGGCAGAGGCAGATCGCGGATGTCCGCGCACCGGAACTCGGCCTCCGGCACCCTCCGGGCCGCGAGCGCGGTCATCACGGGCGACACGTCGACGCCCAGCACCCGGTGCCCCGCGTCCGCCAGGGTCCGCGCCGTGGGCCGGCCCGTCCCGCTGCCCACGTCCAGCACCCGGCTGTCCGGCGCGAGGTCCGCCAGCAGCCTTTCCAGCGACTCCCGGTGAGCGGCCGAAGCGGCGAAGGCCCTTTCGTACTCCGCCCCCAGCGCGTCGAACACCGCCGCGGCCGGGCGCCCCCGCCCGTCGTCGGCGTCCGGAAGTCCCCGGCCGCCGAGCGGTTCCCCGCGACCACCGGGTTCCCCGCTGTCACAGGTGTTCGTGCTGTCGTCCATCGGGGCGCTCCCTCGGCGGTCCGGCGGCCGGGGAGGCAACCGCGTCCCGGCCGCTCTCAGCGTCCCCCCGCGCGTGCCTGAGTATGCCGGTCCCCGACCCTGAGTACGTTGCCCGATGTTCCGCTTCCCGCGCCGCTGTTCGATGACGGCATGACCTCCGAAGCGCCGCGCGGCCCCCGCGTCCAGCACGTCACCACCGCAGGCTCCGCCCTGGCCGTCACGCTGCTCCCGCTCGTCGTCGGCGTGCTGCTGGCCAAGAGCGTGGCGGCCGACCCGATGACGTCGGTGAACGCGCTCCTCACCAACGGCGGGCACCGTGCGCGGGTGTCGCCGAAGGAATGGCGGCGGTGCGGCGGCCACGCGCTGCGGCGGCTGCGGACCGCCGAACGGGCGCCCCTCACCCGGGCCGGCACGCGCTGACGCCGTCCGGCCGGTGGGGTCCGGCCGGACGGCGTGGCGTGGGCTCCGGTCAAAGGACCGGCTGGACCCGCGCCCCCTCGTCCGACGACGGCCGCTCGAACTGGGTGCGGTACAGCTCCTCGTACCTTCCGCCGGCCGCCAGCAGTTCGGTGTGCGTGCCGTTCTCGACGATCCGGCCCGCCTCCACGACCAGGATCCGGTCGGCCGCCCGCACGGTCGAGAGCCGGTGGGCGATCACCAGGGCGGTCCGGCCCGCCAGCGCTTCGGCCAGCGCCTCCTGTACCGCGGCCTCCGAGGTGGAGTCGAGGTGCGCGGTCGCCTCGTCGAGGATCACCACCCGCTGACGGGCCAGCAGCAGCCGGGCGATCGTCAGGCGCTGACGCTCCCCGCCGGAGAGCCGGTAGCCGCGCTCGCCCACCACCGTGTCGAGCCCGTCGGGCAGCGAGGCGATCAGGCCGTCGAGCCGGGAGCGGCGCAGGGCGTCCCAGACGTCCTCCTCGGAGGCGTCGGGCCGGGCGAGCAGCAGGTTGGCCCGCACCGACTCGTGGAAGAGGTGCCCGTCCTGGGTGACCATGCCGAGCGTGTCCCGGATCGAGTCGGCGCTCAGCTCACGTACGTCGACGCCGTTGAGCCGCACCGAACCGGCGTCCGCGTCGTACAGCCGGGGCAGCAGCTGCGCGATCGTCGACTTGCCCGCCCCCGAGGAGCCCACCAGGGCGATCATCTGTCCCGGCTCGGCCCGGAAGGAGACCTCGTGCAGGACCGGTGTGCCACCCCGGTCGTCCAGCGTGGCGACCTCCTCCAGCGAGGCGAGGGAGACCTTCTCGGCGGACGGGTAGGCGAAGGACACCGCGTCGAACTCCACGGAGACCGGGCCCTCGGGCACCCGGCGGGCGTCCGGCTTCTCCTCGATCAGCGGCTTCAGATCCAGGATCTCGAAGACCCGCTCGAAGCTGACGAGCGCGCTCATCACCTCGACCCGCGCGCCGGCGAGGGCGGTGAGCGGGGCGTACAGCCGGGTCAGCAGCAGCGCCAGCGCCACGACGGCCCCCGGCTCCAGGCTGCCGCGCAGGGCGTAGAAGCCGCCGAGGCCGTAGACCAGCGCCAGCGCCAGGGCGGAGACCAGGGTGAGGGCGGTGATGAACGCCGACTGGGCCATCGCCGTACGGACGCCGATGTCACGCACCCGGTCGGCGCGTGCCGCGAACTCGGACGACTCGTCGGCCGGGCGCCCGAAGAGCTTGACGAGCGTCGCGCCGGGGGCGGAGAACCGCTCGGTCATCTGGGTGCCCATCGCGGCGTTGTGATCGGCCGCCTCCCGCTGGAGCCCCGCCATCCGGGCCCCCATCCGGCGGGCCGGCACGACGAACACCGGGAGCAGCACCAGCGCGAGCAGCGTGATCTGCCAGGAGATCGTGAGCATCACGGCGAGCGTCAGCAGCAGCGTGACGAGGTTGGAGACGACACCGGAGAGCGTGTTGCTGAAGGCGCGCTGCGCGCCGATCACGTCGTTGTTGAGCCGGCTGACCAGGGCGCCGGTCCGGGTCCGGGTGAAGAAGGCCACCGGCATCTTCTGCACATGATCGAAGACGGCGGTGCGCAGATCCAGGATCAGGCCCTCGCCCAGGGTCGACGACAGCCAGCGGGTGAGCAGGCCGAGGCCGGCCTCGGCGAGGGCGATGAGCGCGATGAGCAGGGCGATCCGGGTGACCGTCCCGGTGTCCGCGCCGTCCACGATCGCGTTGACGACCTTCCCGGCGAGGACCGGGGTGGCCACCGCCAGCAGCGCGGTCAGGACGCTCAGCAGCAGAAAGCGGTAGATCCGCCGGCGGTGGGGCCGGGCGAAGATCATGATGCGGCGCAATGCCGCCCGGGAGAAGGGCCGGCGGTCCTGCTGGGCGTTCATCGCGCTGTGCAGCGAATGCCACGCCGTTACTTCCATGTCCATGGGGCGCTCCGAAATCTGGTGGCCCCCGGGATGGTCCGGCGGCCGGCGGATCCCATCGGCCGTGCGGCCCCTGGGTCACTCGGAACGCTAAGACCTCATGTTTGGTTGAGGTCAAGCGTGGCGGGTCGGTCGGGGCGACGCGCCCCGGTCGCGCGGATCGCGCGGCCGGTCGAAGAGGCCATGCGGGGCTGGCATGATCGAGGGATGAACGAGTGCATCATCGCCGCATGTGACGGGGCGTCGAAGGGAAATCCGGGACCGGCCGCCTGGGCGTGGGTCGTCGCCGACGCGCAGGGGGCTCCCGTGCGCTGGGAGGCCGGCCCGCTCGGCACCGCGACGAACAACGTCGCCGAGCTCACCGCCCTCGCGGAGCTGCTGGAGTCCACCGATCCGGCCGTGCGCGTCGAGGTGCGGATGGACTCGCAGTACGCCATGAACGCCGTGACCAAGTGGCTGCCGGGCTGGAAGCGCAACGGCTGGAAGACCTCCGGCGGCAAGCCCGTCGCCAACCGGGAGCTGGTCACCCGCATCGACGCCCTGCTCGCCGACCGCTCGGTGGCCTTCCGCTACGTGCCCGCACACCAGGTGGACGGAGACCCGCTGAACGCGCTCGCCGACCAGGCCGCCAGCGAGGCCGCGGTGGTGCAGCGCCCGGCCGGTACGGCGCACGGCGCCACGGCTCTGCCGGTTCCCGCGCCCGCGCGGTCCACGAAGGGGCGCCCGGAGTCCGGGGCGGCGAGTGGCGCGAAGGCGCGCGGCGCCGCGGGCGCGTCACGGAGCGGGCGGTCCGGCGGCACGATCGCGGCGCGCTTCGCGGGCCGGTGCCACTGCGGAAAGCCGTACGCGGCCAAGGAGCCGATCGCGAAGAATCCGAACGGCTGGGGCCACCCGGAGTGCCGCACCGCTCCCGCCTGATCGCACGGATAAGGGGCGTCGGGGGGCCGGCCCGGCCGGCCGTGGAGACGCGCGGGAAGGCTAGAGGTCGGCCCAGACGAGCCGGCCCGCCAGGGCGGCGCGCGAGCCCCAGCGGGCCGCCAGCGCGTCGACGAGCAGGAGGCCCCGGCCGTCCTCCGTCAGGCGGTCGAGCGGGTCACCGTCCTCGTGGCCGCCCGTCGCCGGGACCCCGGCGGCGGTAAGGCCCGCCGATTCGCACGGGGACGCCGGTGCCGGAATCCGGCCCCGGCCGCGATTCCACACGCAGATGCGCACGCCCTCCGCGGAGCGCAGGAGCCGGCAGCGGATCCGCCGGGTGCTGGTGTGCTGCACGGCGTTGGTGACCAGTTCGGTCACTATCAGAGCCGCCGCCTCGATCCGTTCGGCCGGTTCGTCCCAGGACCGCATGGCCTCCTGGACCCGGCGCCGCGCCTCCGGCACGCCCTCGGGCAAACGGGGAACCCACCAGCTGTGTGCGCCTCGGGCGCCTTGGACGCCTCCGTCATCGGAGGCACGTTCCGCGCAACTGACTATTTCCGACATGTATGCACTCTCGGTGCAAAGCGCATACTTTGCAAGCGACAGAGTGTGTGACGCTCCGCTACGGAGCCCGGAGGAAGGCAGGCCGATGCGAGCCCGTTCAGGTCCCACCGTGGAGCACCGTGTCCTCGCGGTCCGCCTCCGCATGCTGCGCGAACGCGCGGGCGTCAGCCTGCGGGCCGCGGCCGAGGCACTGGACGCCCATCCCGCCACCGTCCGGCGCATCGAACGCGCCGAGACCGGACTCGACGCCCGTCAGGTCGGCGAACTGCTGCGCTGCTACGGCGTTCCGCCCGCCGTGGCCGAACCCATCATGGCCGGCCTCGCAGCGGCGAACCTGCCCGGCTGGTGGCACCGGTGGCGGGACGCGATGGAGAGCTGGCAGCAGGACGTCATCGGCGTGGAGTCCTCGGCGAGTCTCGTGCGGACCTGGCACCCGGCACTGGTGCCCGAGCTGCTGCGCACCCCCGCGTACGCCGCCGCGCTCCACCGCGCGCAGTACCCCGACGACACCCCCGCGCGCGGTGAGCGCCGCGTCGAGCTGCTGAGGGAGCGCCGCCGCCGCATGGGCGAGCGCGGGGCCGCCCTGTGGGCCCTGTTCCCGGCCGCGGCCCTCCATACGCGGGTGGGCGACCGGGAGACCATGGACGAACAGCGGGCCGCCCTCGCCGAGACGATGAAGGACCCGCACGTCACCGTCCAGGTGGTGCCCCTGGACCACCCGCCGCACGCCCTGACCGGCGTACCGCCCCTGCACATCCTGCGGGTGCCGGCGCCCGAGATCGGGGACCGGGCGGTGCTGGAGACCCCGGGCGTCCGGGTCGACGTCATCGACGATCCCGAGGCCGTGATGGCCCACCGCATCCGGCTGGACGCCGCGTGCGCCGCCGCGCCGCGCCCCGGGCCCCCGCCGCCGGAGTGAACCGGTCCGGCACGCCCGGCCGCCGGGATGCGCCGGGCCCCGATGCCGTACAGCGTGGGGGAGTGGTGCAACTGCGCAGGGCCAAGTGGATCCCGGCGGGCGTCGTCGTGCTGGCCGTCGTGCTGGACCTGGTGACCCCGACGGACGTCACGTCCGCGCCCCTGCTGATAGCCGCTCCGGTCGCCGCGGCACCGCTGCTGAGCCTGCGCGGCATCATCGCGATCGGCGCCCTCGCGATGATCGTCCACGCGGGCCTCGCCTGGGTCGACGACACCTTCGGCTGGCAGCGGGGCATCGCCAACCAGCTCACCCTTCTGGCCGTGACCGTGCTGGCCGTCCTCATCAACCGGGCCCTGGAGGGGCGGGACGCCCGGACCCGGCGCGCCCGCCATGTCGCCGCCGTGGCGCAGAGCGCCGTCCTGCCCCGGCCCCCCTCGCGCATCGGCGAGCTCATGATCGCCGCCAGGTACGTGCCCGCCGAGGACGAGGCCATGATCGGCGGCGATCTCTACGTCGTCCAGGACACCCCGCACGGGGTGCGGGTGATGGTCGGCGACGTCCGGGGCAAGGGCCTGGGCGCGGTGAGCGCGGTCTGCGCGGACCTGGGGGCCTTCCGGTACGCGGCGGACGAGGCGGAGGACCTGCCGGGCCTGGTGGCCGCACTGGAGCGGGCCCTCCTGCGCGAGGGCGGCCGGCGTGGCGGCCAGGAGCAGGAGGAGGGGTTCACCACCGCGTTGATCGTGGAGTTCGCCGAGGACCTCGGCGCCGTACGGGTCGTCAACCGGGGCCATCCGCCGCCGGTGCTGCTGGACGCCGACGGCGGGGCCACCGTCCTCGAACCGTCCGAGGAGGCGCCCCCGCTCGGCATGAGCGCCCTGGGCGCCTGGGCGTCCCCGGTGGACACGTTCCCCTTCCCGCCCGGCGCCACCCTCATCTGTTTCACGGACGGGGTCACCGAGGCCCGCGACGAGTCCGGGACCTTCTACGACGCCTCCGTCCGGCTGCCCTTCCTCACGGGTCACCGCGCGACGGCCGGCGCCCGCGCCACCCCGGCGCGGACGCTCCACCTGCTGATCGAGGACGTCGCGCACCACACCGGCGGCCGTATCCAGGACGATCAGGCGCTTCTCGCCCTGCATCGCCCCCCTGGCCCTCCGCACGCGTAGCGCGGCCGGGGAGCGGCGCCCGACGCGCACGTCCGGTACGGGTTTGAGGCGCCGATCGTCGGTCACCCGCACGGAAGACACGTACGGCAGGCGATCTGCGACACCGAGCGACCTGCACCTACCGACATCAGGAGTGAGCGGAGTTGAGCAGCATGGAGAACTGGCGCCTGCACGCCGCCTGCCGGGAGGAGGACCCCGACCTGTTCTTCCCCATCGGGAGCACGGGCCCGGCCGTCGTCCAGACCGAGGAGGCCAAGGCCGTCTGCCGGACCTGCCCCGTGCAGGCCGCCTGCCTGGAGTGGGCCCTGGAGCACGGCCAGGACTCCGGCGTCTGGGGCGGCATGGCCGAGAACGAGCGGCGCGCCCTGAAGCGCCGCAGCCGCCGACGGGCCGAGGCCCGGGGGCGGGGTGCGGCCTGACCGCGCACCGGGGCGCCCCCGGGCCCGGCACCGTGCGGCCCCGTGCGGCCCCGTGCCCCGCACGGTGCGGCCCCCGGCTCCGGACCGGTGATACCGCCGCCACGCGTTCGTCATCCGGGAACCCGTGGGTACACGATGAGGCATGGACACCACCGCTTGGCTCGTTCTCGGCGCTGTGGCCGCGCTGCTCACCCTGGCCCTGACCGTCGTGCTGCTGGTGCGCGTCTTCAGGGCCAGGAAGCTGCTGGTCGACGCCGGGATCCCGCTCCGCAGCAAGGCCCTCGTCTGGGCGGCCGTCATCTACACCGTGTCACCGGTCGACCTGCTGCCCGACCCCGTCTACCTCGACGACATCGGCTTCCTGCTGGTCGCCCTGCGCTCCCTGCACTCGGCCGCCGGGGCGCGGACGGGCGCCCGGGCGAAGACCTCATCGAAGCCCCCGGCGCCGGCGAAGACCCCGGCCGCGGCGAAGTCCCCGGCGGAGAACCGGCCCGACGCCGTGACCTGAGGCCCAGTTCGCGCAGGCTCCCGGCAGCGAGGCGCTGCCCCTGGAACGGGGCCCCGCACTGGCTCCGCCCGTGGAGGGGTGTTCCCGCGGGCTTGTTGAGGGGCGCTCCTACGATGCTTTCAGCGCGGCACGGTGGCGAGGACGACCTTCCCGCCGTCGGCCGCCTCGTGGACCCGTACCTCCTGGGCCAGCCGCTGGACCATCGGCCAGCCGAACCCGCCGTTCCGGCCGGTCAGGTCGGGCGTCCGGCTGCACGGGTGGGCCGGGCTCGGGTCGGTGACCCGGATGTGGACGCCCTTGTGGTCCGCGGTCAGCCACAGCGCGGTCACGGCCCCCGCGTGCAGGACGGCGTTGGTGACCAGCTCCGACACGAGGAGCAGGAGATTCTGCACCGTGTGCGCGGCGGGCGCGGGATGCAGCCGCGTGACGAACGCGCTGACCGCGTCCCGCGCGTCGGCGGCCTTCTCCGGTCGGCAGACGAAATCGGTACGGGTCTCACCGTCCGGTGAGAACGTCATCAGCATGCGGTCGTTCATAGCGTCCACCCCGTCGCGTGAGCTTTCTGGCTGGAGTTCTGGTACCCCCGAATCGGCCTTTCATGGACGGGAGCCGCCGGCAGCTTCACCGCTCGCCCGCCGCCCCTGACGCCCATGGCGTCCGGACGTCGTCGGACGGGGCTCCGGACCCCTCCGGGCGAACACGATCAGCGGCCAGGCGAAAACGAGGGGGACCGCGCCGAAGAAGACGCACAGGCCGACCGCCAGAGTCCGGTCGCCGCCACCGGGAGGGCCCTTCTCGGCGTAGTGCGCGGGATAGGGGCGGCCGGGCTCGTCGGCCCGGTGGACGATCCGCAGGGTGTCGCCCACGCGCAGGTCGCGCCCCTTCGGAGTGCCGCGCAGCCGGGACGTGTAGCGGTGGCCCCCGGTCTCGTAGGTCACCCGTGGCGCGGACTGGCCTCCGATCGGCCCTCCACCGGACCGGACCCGCACGAAATCGGTCACCACCGCCTCGGCCGGGCGGTCCGGCGCGGTCCATGCGTCGAGGCCGCTGCCGGTCGCGACCACGACCGCCAGCACCATCAGCAGGCCCCCGAGCGCGACGCACATCAGCCCGCCCGCCCAGGCAGCCGCCCGCTTGAGTCCCGACATGGCTCCGCCCCCCTTGTCCGCCCCCCTTGCCCGGCCCCTCCCCGGGGCGAGCCGTTCTGCCCCTTCCCGGGCCCGGGTCCGGCAAACGCGACGGACCGGCGGTGGCCGCTGCGGGGCGGACCCCGCCTTCCGCCGCTGCGAGTCCTTCCCCGCCCGACCCGTGCGCGGAGCAGGGGTGCCGGGGCCCGGGGTTGCGGCCATATGCCGTGGAGGCACCACCACCGACGCCACACGCCGGCCCACCCGGGATTACGGGACAGCCCTTGGCGTCCGTCTGCAACTCCCGGACCACTCCGGCATGTTGCGTCATTCCCAAGGTGGAGCCGAGGTGCCGCCCGGCGGGGGATCCGCTCCCGGGGCCGCTTCCTGAATGATCTTCCCTGTCCGAACCCGTGACCGGAAGGATCGATGACGTGCGTGCCAGACGACATCTCGTACCCCTGTTAGCCGTAAGCGTCACAGCCACGCTCGCCCCCGCGCTGGCCACCTCGACGGCCGTCGCCGCTCCAGCCGCCCCCTCGTCGTCCGTCTCGGCGACGAGCGCCTCCGCGCCCGCCGGCGACGGCAAGCGCGCGCTGGACCGGTACGCGCGGCAGAAGCCGCGGTGGAAGCGGTGCGAAGCCGCCGCTCCGGCGGAGTTCCAGTGCGCCACCATCAAGGTCCCGCTGGACTACCGGAATCCCGGCGGTGAGCGGCTCGACCTGGCCATATCCCGGATCAGGGCCACCGCATCTCGCGAGCGGCACGGTGTCCTGCTCTCCAACCCCGGCGGCCCGGGCGGCCCGGGACTGTTCATGCCGCTGGCGATGGCCGAGGAGCTCCCGGCGTCGGCACGGCGGACGTACGACCTCATCGGCTTCGACCCGCGCGGTGTGGGACGGAGCAGCCCGGTCTCCTGCGGCCTGGCGCCGGGGGAGGAGCACTGGCTGCGGCCCTACAAGGAGGAGACGTTCGAGGACGACGTCGCCTGGGCGCGGACGTTCGCGGACAAGTGCGAGGAAAAGGCGGGTGACGTACTCCCGCACATCACCACGCGCAACACCGCCCGCGACATGGACCTGCTCCGGGCGGTGCTCGGCGAGAAGAAGATCAGCTACGTGGGCTACTCGTACGGCACCTACCTGGGCGCCGTCTACACCCAGCTCTTCCCCCGCCGCGCCGACCGGTTCGTGCTGGACAGCGCGGTCGATCCGGAGCGCGCCTGGCGGGGCATGATCCAGTGGTGGGCGGAGGGCGCCGAGCCCGCGTTCGACCGGTGGACCGAGTGGGCCGCGGAGCGTTCGCGGGAGTACGGCCTCGGCGACACCCCGAAGGAGGTCGACCGGACGTTCTGGGACCTGGTCGCGCGGGCCGACGAGAAGCCGATCGACCTGGACGGCCGGCCCATCACCGGCGACGACATCCGCAGCGGTATGCGGGCGGAGTTCTTCGGTCCGCAGTTCGCCACCGAGATCTTCGTGGAGCTGAAGAAGGCGGCGGACGGCAAGCCCGTCGCACCGGAGAAGCTGGCGGCCTTCACCGGGCCAGAGGGCCGGCGAGCGGCGGGCGCGGGCGTCGAGATCCCGGCCGACAACGGGTCGGCGAGCTTCTGGGCCGTGGTGTGCGGTGACAACTCGGCCGCGTGGTCCCGCGATCCGGAGAGCTACCGGCGGGACGCCATCGCGGACAAGGCCCGCTACCCGGTCTTCGGTGACTTCGCCTCCAGTATCAAGCCCTGCGCCTTCTGGGACAGGTCGGTCGAGCGGGCGACCGAGGTGAAGAACAAGGCCGGCTCCCTGGTCGTCCAGAACGAGTGGGACTCGCAGACTCCGCTGCCCAGCGGTCAGGCCCTGCACGCCCGGCTGCGGGGGTCGAAGATGGTCACCGTCCTCGGCGGCGAGGGCCACGGCGTCTACCCCAGCGGCAACGCGTGCACGGACGGCACGGTCACCCGCTACCTCCTCACCGGCAGGCTCCCGGCGAAGGACGTGACCTGCCACGCGACGACCGGGTCCAACGCGGAGGCGCGGCAGAACAAGAAGAGGGACGTGCTCCCCGGCTCACCGCTCCCGGAGCGCTCCCCGGACCGCTTCTGATCCCGGTCGCGCGGCGGGCCGCCGTTTGACCGCTCCCGCCCCGGCCCGCCGGTGAGCCCAGCGCGGCTCCGGATCCGTGGCGCCCCGAACGGCCTCCCGGCCGCACGGAGCCGGCCCGGCGACGCGAAGAGTCTCCGTCGCCGGGCCGGTCGGCGTGCCGGCGCCTTCATAGCTCATCGGTGAGCCCGAGCACGGCAGCGGCAGCGCAAGGGCCCCGGTGCGAGGTGGAAGCCTGCCGCCGTGCTGGGGCATTGATCCCTGTGTTCAGACCGGCCCTGCCTCGCCCGCGCCCTGCCGGGCGGAGACCTTCGGTAGGTCCGGGACCTTGACCTCCCGCCAAAGAGCTCCTGCCCGGCAGGAGCTCGGATCCAGAATTCATGTCCTCAGCCCGCCGACAGGGGCGTGGTCCGCCTCCACGATGCCCCCGGTGGCACCTCACCACGGCGACGTCATTTCGCATGAACAACTTCAGCACTCAAGATCACAGACTGCCGCCCAAACCTCTGAACAAACGCTGCTACTTCGTGGGCTGAATCCGCGAGGGCCAAGGCGGCACTGGAACGACTGGACCGTCCTTCCGCGCCGGTGTCAGTGCCGCATGCCACACTGCCGGCCATGTCGCTCGCTGATCTCACTCTCGACCTGTGGCGGACCTTCGACGAGGTCACCGCCCGGCAGATCGCCCAGAATGCCGCTGACCACGTGGGCGGCCGGGTGTCACTCGTCGAGGCCACGGAACACCTCGGTGCCTTGCTGCACCGCGTCCGGATCGTGCGGGAGGGGCAGGAGTTCGCCCTGATACCCGGAGGCCGGGTGCCCCTGGGCTTCGACCTCAGCACCTGGCAGCCGACTGCGCAGCAGGCCGCCGACTACGCCGAGAGCGTGGAACAGGGCTACGGTCACGGGCCCGATCTGCGGACCCACCTCGCCCGCATCCTCAGCGTTCCCCGCAACGTTCACCTGGCGACCGTCCTGATGGCCGTGGAGGACGAGAACCTGACCGAACCCCCGGCCGACATGCCGGCTGCCCTCTCCGCCCGTGGTCTGCGGATGCCGACCTCCGACGAGTGGGAACATGCCTGCGGCGCAGGGTCGGACACCCTGTTCCGGTGGGGCAAGGACTGTCCCCTCGACCGCATCCCCTACGGCGACGACACCGGCCCGCACAACGAACTGAACGCCTTCGGCCTGCACATCGCCTACGACACCTACCGCGTCGAGCTGACCGGCAATGTCACCGCGGTCCACGGCGGCGACGGGGGCGAATCGGTGTGCGGCGGCTACGGCCACCTGCTGGCCTGGCTCCCCCTGGCGACCGCCCACCGCAACCCTGAGATGGCCGAGTTCGTGTATGGACCGGACGGAGAGGACATGTACAACGACTTCTCCACCCGACCGGTGCTCACGCTCTGAGCGACCGCGCGGTCGTCAACCCGTCGACGGCCCCGCCCATCGGGTACACCCGGGGCGGAGCCTCACCTCTCGGGACCGTCCTACTGCATCGCCGCGTAGTCGTTCGGGGCTTGCGCAGGATGTCGATCATCTGGGCCTCGGTCAGCTTCCGAAATGCCACCGCGAACGAGTTCGCGATCCTCCGGAAGAAAACATCAGAAGGAATCGGCAGGGCTGCTCCAAGGTGCAGAGGGTTCCACATGCCTCCCGTGAATCCGTCTGTACGCATCTCGTCGCTGTGTCAGCCTTATCGGCTGGCCTGTGCAGGACAGGTCCGGGAAGGGTGTGCGATGACCACCGCGAAGAAGACGTTCGATCTTTTGGCCCCTGCTCGGTGTCAAGGGCTACGACTCCAACGCCCACCGCGGCGCACTGCGGAGCCGACGGATCCTGCCTGTCATCCACGCGAGGGATCCCCGAACATCAAGGGCACCGGCAAGCTCCGCCACGTCGTCGAGCAGACCTTCGCCCTGCTCCACCAGTTCAAGCGGCCCGCCGTGCGCTGGGAACGCCGCACCGAACTCCACGACGCCTTCGTCTCTCTCGCCTGCAGCCTGATCTGCTTCAGACGCCTCAAGCAGTACCCGTCATGAGCGGTGGTACGAGTTCGAGAAGTGCTCGGCACGCGCGTACGGAGTCAGCCACGCAACGCGATGAAGAGCTGGTACCCGGTGACTCCAAGTCCGCCGCAGGCCATACCCAGGCCCACGACTGCCATCAGCGCCATCATGACCTGGCCGTAGGGCGACTGGCGGGCGGAGGCACGGCTGGGGTTGCGCGGGTCGTAACTGAGCTCCAGTTGCTGCCCGCCGGTCGGCTCCCGGTAGAAGTGCAGCCCGCCGTCTTGGTCCACATACCGGTACACCTTGGTTTTGTCGGTGTAGTGGTCGAGTTCGGCCATCACCGTGATGCCGTGTTCGGGGAGACGCAGCGCGTCGTACAGGCCTCGTCCCAGCGTCAGAGCCATGAACGCCCCCGCGCACGCGAAGAGCTGAGAGAACGGCAGCGCGATCGCCCACGCCGGCTCACGGAGCACCGCCACTGTCACATCGATCACCGCGAAGACCGCGATCACGGCGACAACAAGATCGCGCTTCGAGGACCTTCGGGGGTGTCCAGCAGGCACTTCGGCAATCAGATCTTCGCCGTCGACGCGCGGTCCTTCGGCCGCTCTCTCGGGCAGGCGGGCCTCCAGGGCGGCGCAGAACGCGGTCACGGCAGCGGCGCCGGCATCGTGAACCGCGTACACGGCAGGAGGGCGGTCGGCCTCTGCAGTCGTCAGTACGACCTCGAACGAGCGGTCGAGGCTGCGGGCCGCTTCGATGGCGTCCAGCGGGATTCGTGTCACGCGCCCGTCCTGTTCCCACTGCACGTAGTCGAGTCCGTCCCCGAAGCGGGCGGTGGCACTGCTGCCGCGCAGCACGAGGGAGGGGAGGGCAGGCGTCGTCGTCATGTGCATATGACGGCTGAGATCAACAAACGGTTGCCCACCGTCGTGGCAGGCGCACGCCACAGCCTCAAGCTTGAGTTAGCGCCGTACGCGGCCCCGCCCTCCCGGACGGTCCGCCCCCGCCCTCCCGGGCGGCATCGCTTTCCCCGAAGGCCGGCTCCGCGTGTCCGGCGCCGGTCGTGGACCGTGGACTGACGGGGCCGCGTTCCCGGCCGTCGAAGCGTGCCCCGGCCGACCGAGCGCCGGGCGTGCGCCCCCCTGATCGACTGACCGCGGTGTGTCACTGACATGTTTCGGAGGGTGACGGGGCACAGAGGGGAGGTCTGGTGCCGGGTCCCGGTCCGACACGCCCCCCTTCCTCGAAGCGGTCATTGGGAGAACCTCGGTGGAGCACACCTCGGTGCAGAACAAGGAAACCGTACGGAGCTGTCCGTTCGACTACGCGCGGCAGCTGGAGTTCGACCCCCAGCTCAGGCAATTGCTGACCGAGGAGCCGGTGTCCCGCATCCGTATGGCCTACGGAGAGGGCGAGGCATGGCTGGTCACCCGCTACGAGGACGTCCGGACGGTCACCACCGACCGGCGGTTCAGCCGCAGCGCCGTCCTCGGCCGCGACTTTCCGCGGATGACCCCGGAGCCGATCGTCCAGGCGGAGTCGATCAACCTCATGGACCCGCCCGCCAGCAGCCGGCTCCGGAGCCTGGTCGCCAAGAGCTTCACCCCGCGCCGCGTCGAGCAGATGCGCGGCGGGACCCAGCGCGTGGTGGACCGGCTGCTGGACGGGATGGAGGACGAGGGCTCACCGGCCGACTTCGTCGCCCGGGTGTCCTCGCCGCTGCCGCTGATCACCATCTGCGAGGCGCTCGGCATCCCCGAGGCCGACCGGCCCTGGCTCCGGGCCCACGCCATGACCATGATGAACGTCGGGGCCGCCGGCAAGCAGGACGCGGTACGCGCCAAGGCGGAGCTGCGCGGCTACTTCCAGGAGCTGACCGCCGACCGGCGCCGCTCCCCGGGCGAGGACCTCATCAGCACCCTGGCCACCGCCCGGGACGGCGCCGAACTCCTGGACGACGACGAGCTGGCCGTCATGGCGATGGTCCTGCTCATCACCGGCCAGGACACCACCACCTACCAGCTCGGCAACATCGCCTACACCCTGCTCACCCGTCCGGAGCTCATGCGATCCCTCCGGACCGAACCGCGACGGCTGCCCCGCACTTTGGAGGAGCTGCTGCGCCACATCCCCTTCCGCAAGGGCGTCGGCATCCCTCGCGTCGCCACCGAGGACGTGGAACTCGGCGGCGTCCTCATCAAGGCCGGCGACGTCGTGCACGTGTCCTACCTGACGGCCAACCGGGACCCCGCCAAATTCGACCGCCCCGACGAGCTGGACCCCGACCGGCCGTCCATCCCGCACATGACGTTCGGCTGGGGCGCCCACCACTGCCTGGGCGCGCCGCTGGCCACCATGGAACTCGAGGTGGCGTTCTCCACGCTGCTGACCCGCTTCCCGGCCCTGCGTCTGGACGTGCCGCCCGCGGACGTCTCGTGGAACACGACGTCCATCTGGCGTTACCCGCTCGCCCTGCCCGTCACATGGTGACGAGAGCCTCCGCTCCAGAGAACGAGGAGAACCCATGGCGACCCTGTGCCGACCGGCCATCGCTGTGCCCGAGCACGTCATCACGATGCAGCAGACCCTGGACCTCGCCCGGGAGACCCACGCCGGGCACCCGCAGCGCGACCTCGTCCTGCGGCTCATCCAGAACACCGGCGTCCAGACCCGGCACCTCGTGCAGCCCATCGAGGAGACCCTGAGGCACCCGGGATTCGAGGTGCGCAACCGGGTGTACGAGGCCGAGGCCAAGATCCGGGTCCCCGAAGTCGTCCGGGCGGCCCTCGCCAACGCCGAGACCGACCCGTCCGAGATCGACCTGATCGTCTACGTCTCCTGCACGGGCTTCATGATGCCCTCGCTGACCGCCTGGATCATCAACACCATGGGCTTCCGGCCCGAGACCCGCCAACTGCCCATCGCCCAGCTCGGCTGCGCGGCGGGCGGCGCGGCGATCAACCGTGCGCACGACTTCTGCCTGGCCTACCCCGAGGCCAACGTGCTCATCGTGTCCTGCGAGTTCTGTTCGCTGTGCTACCAGCCCACCGACATCGGGGTCGGCTCGCTGCTCTCCAACGGACTCTTCGGGGACGCCGTCTCCGCGGCCGTCGTCCGGGGGCGGGGCGGCACCGGCATGCGTCTGGAGCGCAACGGCTCCCACCTGGTGCCGGACACCGAGGACTGGATCTCCTACGCGGTCCGCGACACCGGCTTCCACTTCCAGCTGGACAAGCGGGTCCCGGGCACCATGGAGATGCTCGCCCCGGTGCTCCAGGACCTGGTCGACCTGCACGGCTGGGACGTCCCGGACATGGACTTCTTCATCGTCCACGCGGGCGGGCCCCGCATTCTGGACGACCTCTGCCACTTCCTGAAGCTGCCGCCGGAGATGTTCCGCTACAGCCGGGCCACCCTCACCGAACGCGGCAACATCGCCAGTTCCGTCGTCTTCGACGCCCTGGCGCGCCTCTTCGACGACGGCGGCGCCGCCGAGTCCGCGCAGGGCCTCATCGCCGGTTTCGGGCCCGGCATCACCGCCGAGGTGGCCGTGGGCCGCTGGGCGAACGACGACGCCCGGGCGCGCGTCGGACACGAACTCGACGAGCTGGCACCGGCCGTGGGCGTTGCGCTGTCCGGCTGAACCCGCTAAGGCGACCGGCGGGCGGGGACGAAGGAACGGGTGTTCGCGCTTCGCGGACGCACTCGCTCCGTGAACGGACCCAAACTCCGAGGAGAACGCATGCGCCTGCCCGCCCGATGGGCCACGGCCGCCCTGCTGCTGATCGCACCGCTGGTCGGCGCGCCCGCTTCGGCGTCGGCCGACAGCGGACCGGAAGGGGTCCCGGTGGAGCAGTCCGCCCGGGCCGTACCCGGGCAGTACATCGTCACCCTGGAGCCCGGACTCCCGCCGGAGACCTTCCTGCGGGAGTTCGGGCTCGACCCGTTGTTCACGTACGGAAACGCCCTGCACGGCTTCGCCGCCACGCTCACCGCCACCGAACTCCAAGCGGTACGGGCCGTCCCCGGCGTCCTCGCCGTCGAGGAGAACGCCGAGGTGACCGTCCCCGAGCCCGTCGTCGCGAACCCGCTGCGGGCTCCGGCCGCCGGCTGGGGCACCGACCGCATCGACCAGCGAGCCCTGCCGCTGGACGACACCTTCACCACCACGGCCACCGGCAAGGGCGTGCGGGCGTACGTCGTCGACACCGGGATCGACGCCGCGCACACCGAGTTCGGCGGCCGGGTCGTGAACGGGTACGACGCCGTCGGGGACGGCCGCGACGGCATGGACTGCAACGGGCACGGCACCCATGTGGCGGGCACGGTCGGCGGCGCGGCCTCCGGTGTGGCCGAGGATGTCTCGCTCGTCAACGTACGGGTCCTGAACTGTGAGGGCCGGGGAACGTGGGCCGGCATCCTCGCCGGGTTCGACTGGGTCGCCGAGGACGCCGCGCGGCGCGGGACCCCCGCTGTGCTGAACGCCTCGCTCGGCGGCGCCCGCTCCACCGCGGTCGACGCGGCGGTCGAGGCGGTCGCCGACGCGGGGGTGCTGCCCGTCGTGGCCGCCGGCAACGACGACCGGGACGCCTGCGACGTCTCCCCGGCCGCCGCGGACGGTGTGGTCGCGGTCGGGGCGAGCGACCGGCGGGACCGGGAGACCTCCTTCAGCAACTGGGGTTCCTGCCTCGCTCTGTACGCCCCCGGGGCCGACATCGTCTCCGCCCGCCTCGGCGGCGGCGCCGTCTCGCTGAACGGCACCTCCATGGCCAGTCCGCACGTGGCGGGCGTCGCCGCGCTGTACAAGCAGGAGAACCCCTCGGCCTCGCCCGCCGCCGTCGCGCGGTGGCTGACGGACACGGCCACCGTGGACGTGCTCTCCGGCCTCGGCCAGGGTTCGCCCGGCCGGCTGCTGTACACCGGCGGCCTCTGACGTCCCGTCGGCCGACGGCTCCGTCGGTCACGACGTCCGGGCGTCGACAGTGCGCGGTCCGGGGAAGCGGGCTGTGCGACCGCAAAGGGGTACTTCCTGTTAGCCGGGAAGTACCCCTTATGCATGTAATTCTTGCATTGATAAGTCAATTGTTTGCGTCACTTACGCTAGTCTTGCGACATGACGCGACGACTTGCTCAGGTTGCCAAGAAGGTTGGGGTCAGCGAGGCCACGGTGAGCCGGGTGCTCAACGGCAAGCCGGGGGTCTCCCGGACCACCCGGCAATCCGTGCTGACGGCCCTGGACGTCCTCGGTTACGAGCGGCCCACCCAGCTGCGCGGCGAGCGCGCCCGGCTCGTCGGCCTCGTCCTCCCCGAACTGCAGAACCCGATCTTCCCCGCCTTCGCGGAAGTGATCGGCGGCGCCCTCGCCCAGCAGGGCCTCACCCCCGTGTTGTGCACCCAGACCAAGGGCGGGGTCTCCGAAGCGGACTACGTGGACCTCCTGCTCCAGCAGCAGGTCTCCGGCGTGGTCTTCGCGGGCGGCCTGTTCGCGCAGGCCGACGAGGCCCATGAGCACTACCACCGGCTCGCCGAGCGCCGCATCCCCGTCGTGCTGATCAACGCCCCCATCGAGGGGCTGGACTTTCCCTGCGTCTCCTGCGACGACGCCGTGGCGATCGAACGCGCCTGGCGCCACCTGGCCTCCCTCGGCCACGAACGCATCGGCGTGGTGATCGGCCCGTCCGACCACGTGCCCTCGCGCCGCAAGCTCGCCGCGGCCCGGTCCGTCGCGTCGGCCACCGGCGGGGAACTGGCCGAGGAGTACGTCGAGCGCTCGATGTTCTCCCTGGAGGGCGGGCAGGCCGCGGCCTCCCGGCTGCTGGAACGGGGCGTCACCGGCATCATCTGCGCCAGTGACCCGCTGGCACTCGGCGCCGTGCGGGCGGCCCGCAGGCGCGGTCTGCGGGTGCCCGCGGACATCTCGGTGGTCGGCTACGACGACTCGGCGTTCATGAACTGCACCGACCCGCCGCTCACCACGATCCGCCAGCCGATCGAGGCCATGGGCCGGGCCGCCGTCGAACTGCTCTGCACCGGCATCCAGGGCGGATCGGTCCCGCCGGGCGAGCTGCTGTTCGAGCCGGAGCTGGTGGTACGGGGCTCGACCGCCAAGGCGCCCCGCTGAGCCCGCGGATCGCGGCCCCGTCACGGCTGCGGCACAGTGGGCACATGGACGACCTCAACGTACTCGCCGAGGAACACCTGACCGCCGCCCGCGCCTCCGCGCACGGCCGCAGCGCCCACCTCCTGCTTCAGCAGCCGCCCTTGCGGCAGACGGTGATCGCTCTCACCGGGGGGACGGCGCTCGACGAGCACAACGCCCCGCCCGCCGCCTCGCTCCTCATCCTGCGCGGTGCCGTCCGCCTCACCGCCGCCTCGGGCGACGTCGAGCTGCCGGCCGGGGTCCTGCACCCGATCCCGCAGGAACGGCACGGGCTGCTGGCGCTCCAGGACGCGGTGGTCCTGCTCACGGCCGTCAACGACTGAGCGCCGCCGCCGGCGTACGGCTCGCCGCGGGCGCCGGCCGGGCGGGGGGTGTGCTTCGGCCCGGAGGTGGCAGGAGAGGATCGAGCGGGTCGGCGCGTCCGGGGAACGGGCGGGCCGTGCCCCCCGCCGCGTCCGCCCACGTCCCCGGAGTGCCAGCTTGCCCACCCAGACCGCGTCCGCCGCGGGAAGCGCCGCCCCCACCGCCGGGCGCCCCGCACCGTCCCGCCGCTGGCGCGGCGCCCTGCGCCGCACACCGGTCTCACTGTGGAACGACGACGTCACCGACTGGGCCGCCGCCCTGACGTACTACGCCATCCTCGCCCTGCTCCCGGCGCTCCTGGTCACCGTCTCCCTGATCGGGCTGGCCAACCCCGACGCGACCCGCGCCCTGATCGCCGACATCACCGCCTTCGCCCCGGCCGAATCCGGTGAGGCGCTGCGCCGGCCGCTGGAGGCGGCGATCGAACAGCACACCGCCGTCTGGGTACTCGTGGTGACCGGCAGCGTCAGCGCCGTGTGGTCGGCGAGCAGCTACCTGGCGGTGTTCCGGCGGGCGATGCACGCCATGCACCGGGTGCGGGACGCCCGCCCGGCGCTGCGCAAGGCCCACATCATCGTCGTGTCGGCGATCGGGCTGCTCGTCCTGCTGATGACGAGCGCCTTCGCCCTGGTCCTGACCGGCCCGCTGGCCCGCTGGTTCGGCCGCCGCCTCGGCCTGCCGCACGCGGGCGAGACCCTGTGGGCGGTCCTGAAGTGGCCGGTGCTGCTGTGTCTCGTCGCCTGCCTGATCATGGTGCTCTTCCGTACCGGCCCGCGCTCCGCGCGCGGCGTCCGCAGGGGCCTGCCCGGCGGGGTCCTGGCCGCCTTCCTGTGGCTGGCCGGATCGGCGGTGTTCGCGCTGTACGCGACCCGGATCGGCGACTACAGCCGGCTGTACGGATCGCTCGCCGGGCTCGTCGTCTTCCTGATCTGGATCTGGTTCGCCAACCTCTCGCTGCTGGCCGGCGCGCAGTTCAACGTCGAGCTGGAGCGGCGCGATCCGGGGCACGCGTCCTCCGGCGCCGGCGGCGAGGGGGTCACGGCCGCAGGATGAGCCGGACCGGGTCGCCCTCCTTGGTCGCCTTCCTTGGTCTCCATCCGCCTCACCGCCGCCGCCGCGTCGTCCGGCGGCAGGACGTCGGTGATCGACCGGGAGAAGTCCAGCCGGCCGCCCTCCGCGAGCCGGACGAGCTGCGCCACATGGTGCCCCCGGAGCCGTAGTGGCCCAGGATCCGGTGCTGGAGGTAGCTGAAACGGGTGCCGCGGTCGACCGTCGACGGCTGGTCGGTCAGCCCCACCAGCGCCGGCCGCGTCCGGAGCGACCGCCCCGCGGCCCCCGGGGTGCGGTCCGGGTCATCCCCGGTCGCGGTATCCGGCGACGATCGGCATGGTCTCGCGCAGCACCCGTACGGCGTCGTTGTGCGCGTCGCCCAGCCGATGGCCCTTCCACGTCTCCGTCGCACTGGAGAACCGGCTGATCCGCCGGCAGTGGTCCCCGCACGCGGAGCGGTACGCCATGATCGTGTAGTGCTGGCCGTCCCCGGTGACCCAGCCGGTGTTGTACGGGCGGTTGCGGCTCACGCTCATCGAGCCGTGCGCGTTGCCCGTCAGCGTCGTGCGGTCATGGGCGAGGCCCAGATTGTGGCCGATCTCGTGGCTCGCCGAATCCAGCCCGATGCCGTCGACCTCGACGACCGAGTAGGCGTACTCGTCCGTGGAGCGGTCGAGCGCGGGCGTGTAGTCCGCGGTGCCGCCGCCCCGCTCCGGCCGGTCCACGACGAGCGTGACCAGATCGGCGCCGTACCGTGCGCGCTGCTCGTGCACCTGCCGTCCGAGCCCCGCCGAGGCGTGGTCCTTGAGGGCGGCGTGCGCGGCGCGGAACTCCTCCGAGCCCTTGTAGCCGGTCGCCGTGTAGGGGTGGACGACGCGGACGACGCCGCAGAGCCCGCCCGCCGCCAGGGACCGGTTCATCCGCGTCGCGATCCGCTGGGCCGAGGAGGGCACCCGGCGCTCGCCGCCCGCCCGCTTCGCGGCCTTCGGCGTGTAGACGGCGAGCACGTCGACCACGGGGCACCGCGCCGCCCCCGTCGCGACCGCCGTCGGACGGACCGTCGCCCCGGCCGTGGCCGGGGCGTCCGCCGATGCCGCGCAGAGCGAAGCGCCGAGGCCGACGGTCAGGGATGCCCGCAAGAGGGTCGTACGCATGGGGAGTCGACTCCGTCCGGAAGGGGGCGGCCCACGGCACCGCCCGATGACTAAGAGTGTCTTATTTCTAACACTCCGTGATGGGAGCTGTCCGGCTCGCCTCGAAGCCCGGCGGGCGCCGGTTGTGCGCGAGCGGGAGGGGTGTGGCGGCGAGGAGGTGGGCAGGTACACGTGTGCCAACCAGCGCGAGCGTTACGGCAGTCGGCGGCAGAGGGGCGTGTGTGACGTGACGGAACAGAGCGAATGGCGGTTCTCCGACGACCGGGGCCAGCGGTCGGCGGCGCCCCGGCCGCCCGGCCGGGTGCTGGCCTATGTCCAGGCCGGGGCCACCCTGTGGGACCTCGGCGTCCGGCCGGTGGGGATCTTCGGCTCCGGCCACGACGGACCGGACCCCGACCCGGCGAAGACCGGGACTCTGCCGCTGGACGAGGTCGTGTACGCCGGTGCGGGGGACGCACTGGACGTCGAGCGGCTGCTGAGCACCGGGCCGGACCTCGTGGTGGCCGTCAGCTACGGCGGCGGCCACGTCTACGGGCTGGCCTCCGAGACGGCCAAGTCCCTGGAGGAGCGGGTCCCGGTCGTCGTCCTGGACGTCGGTCGGGCCCGCGACTTCGGCGAGATCGGCGACCGGTTCGCCGAGCTGGCCCGCTCGCTCGGCGCGGCGGACCGCCCGAGCGCGGAACAGGACCTGGACGCCGCCCGGGAGCGGCTGCGCGCCGTCGTCGCCGCCACGTCCGCCGACGCGCCCCGGGTGCTCGCCCTCTCCCCGGCCGGCCCGGGCCGAGCGCACGTAGCACGTCCCGGAATGTGGCCCGAACTGCGCGTGCTCACCGAACTGGGCGTCCGGCTGGTGGAACCGGCCGAGGGCCCGGGGGCCAACTGGTCCACGCTCGACCGCGCGGACACCCTCGCGCTGCGCCCCGAGGTGTTCCTGACCGACGTCCGCGCCCACGCCACGCCACTGGCGGTGCTGCGCGGAAGCGAGGAGGGGGCGGCGCACGTCGTCCCGTGGAATCCCGAGCCCCTTTACGGGCCCCGCGACCACGCCCGGTTCCTGGGTCTGGTCGCGGACGCGCTGGAGGCGGCACGGGAGGGCTGACCGGGAGCACCGCTACGGGCGGAGTGCCGCGCGGAAGCGGGGCTCCGCCCTTGCCGTGCGTCCCCGCGGCGCGCCGGGCCGGCGACGGGTCCTGGGCTGTGCCCTGAACGACAGGTCCTGGCGCGTGGCTCCGCAGGCGCCTTCCCCATCTCCAAAAAATATTCTGCAAAAATACTTTGGTAAAGCACCTCTGCTGTCCTACGCTGCGGTTATGGACAGCGAAGACGGTCATCGCGTACTCGATCCGGCGCAGGACGGGGCCGCCCTCAAGGCCCTCACCCACCCCCTGCGCCTCACCCTGCTCGGGCTGCTGCGGCAGCACGGCCCGGCCACCGCCAGTGAGCTGGCGGTCAGGACGGGGGAGTCCTCGGCCTCCACCAGCTACCACCTGCGAGTGCTCGCCAAACACGCGTTCGTCGTCGAGGCCGACCACCGCGACAGCCGGGAACGGCGCTGGAAGTCCGTGCACGACGTCACCTCGTGGAGCAACGAGGCGCTGCACCGCAGTCCCGGCGGCAGCACGATCCTCGGCGTCCTGCGCCGCCGACAGGTCGAGCACCTCCAGCTGTCGCTGGACCGCCACGAGGCCGACCTGGAGAGCGGCCGGCTGGGCCAGGAGTGGCAGGAGCCGTCGGGCGTCAGCGACCTGCTGCCCCGGCTGACACCCGAGTCGCTCGCCGAGCTGTGGGAGGTGTTCCGGGCGAAGGCGGACGAACTGACCGCCCGCGACGCCGGGGACCCCCGCGCCGAGCAGGTCGTCCTGTTCGCCGCCGGACTGCCGCTGGCCCCGGAGCCGGTGGACGGCCCGGCCCCGGACCCGGACCCCGCGCCCGCCGCCGGACCCGGTGCGGCGGACGGCGAAGACCCGGACGCCACACCCTCCCGAGACGCCTCGTGACCCGGGAGGCCGACGGGCCGGCCCTCCCCACGACTCTGGAGCGCGGTCCGGACGAGGCGACCTCGCGCCGCCGGTTCGTCGCGGTCTCGTTCCTCTTCTGGTTCCCCATCGGCATGTCCATCGCGACGGGGGTGCTCCTCTTCACCGAACGCGGCATGGGCCTGGCCGCCGTCGCCGGCTTCTACGCCGTGCACTCCCTCACGGCCGCCGTGATGGAACTGCCCACGGGCGGCCTGTCCGACGTCATCGGGCGACGCCCCGTCCTGGCCGTCGCCGGACTGCTCAACCTCGCCGCCTTCACCCTCATCGGCCTCGGGTCGGCGGGCTGGGCCATCGCACTCGGCATGGGGTTGATGGGCCTGGCCCGCGCGCTGTCCAGCGGCCCCGCCGAGGCTTGGTACGTCGACACCGTCCACGCCCACGCCGGACCCGACGCCGACCTGCGTACGGGGCTGGCGCGCGGCGGCTCCGCGACCTCGGCGGCCCTCGCCCTCGGCACCCTGCTCGGCGGCGGTCTGCCCTGGCTGATCGGCCTGTGGCCCGGCTTCGGTGCGTGGCTGACCGACGCGACCGCCGGGCTCGTGATCCCGCTCTCCGTGCCGGCTCTGCTCGGCGCGCTGGTCGAGGTCGTCTTCGTGCTGTACGTGCTGCACGCCCTGCGCGAACCCGTCCGGCCCCGGGCCGGTCCGCGCGGGGTCGTGGGCCAGGTGCCCGCCGCCATCGCCGCCGGGCTCCGGCTCGGCGCCCGGGACGCCCTGATCCGGCGCATCCTGCTGACGGCGAGCGCCGCGGGGGCGGCGCTCGCGGCCGTCGAACTGCTCACCCCGGGCCGGGCCGCCGCCCTCATGGGGACGGCCGAATCCGGGGCCGTGCTCTTCGCCGGGCTGGCCTGCGCCGGATTCGTGTGCGCCGCGCTCGGCAGCCAACTCGCCCCCCTCGTCGCCCGGTTCGCGGGCGGCAGCGAGCGCGCGGTGCTCGCGAGCCTCGGAGTGGTGGCCCTGGGGCTGACCCTGCTCGGCCTCACCGCGCACACGATGAGCCCCCTCGCCACGGCGGCAGCCGTCACCGGTTACGGGCTGGTGTACCTGGGCCTCGGAGCCGCGGGCCCCAACGAGAACGACCTGCTGCACCAGCGGGTCGACGCCTCGGGCCGCGCCACCGCGCTCTCCGTCCAGTCGCTCTCGCTGCAACTGGTCGCCGCCGGCGCCGGACTGGCCGCCGGCGCCCTGCCGCCGGGCCCGCTGCCCTGGTTGCTGGCCGCTGCCGCCGTACTGTCGGGAGCCCTACTCTGGGTCCGTCGGGCCGCCCCTCCGGGGGACGTCCCGCCGGCCTTCCGGAAGGACCGGCACGGCCAGGGCTCCTCACCTCGGGGGAAGGCGTCCGCGCCGGAGCCGGCTACCGCCCCGGGGGCCGTCCGCCCCGTCGGACGCCTCCACGACACCGTCCCCCAGGAGACCCGCCCCCATGCACGACCGACTTGATCCGCTGGTCATCGGCGAATGCGTCGCCGACATCGTCCGGCTGCCGGGCGAGGCCGACCGGGTCCACCCGGGCGGCAGCCCCGCGAACGTCGCGTACGGCCTGTCCCGCCTCGGCCACGACACCACCCTGCTCACCCAGTTGGGCCCCGACGGTCACGGGCGGCTCATCCGGGACCACTTGGCCGCCGCCGGGGTCGAGGTCCGCACCGACGGCGCCACCGGCCCCACCCCGTCGGCCGCCGTCACCCTGGACGGCCACGGGCACGCCGCGTACGCGTTCGAGATCCGCTGGTCCCTGGAGCCGGTGGTGCTCGAACGGGCGCCGGGGCACGTGCACACCGGCTCGATCGCGGCCGTCGTCGAGCCCGGGGCCGCGACGGTCCTGGCCGCCGTGGAGTCGCTGCGGTCCGGTGCCACCGTCAGCTACGACCCCAATGTGCGGCCCGAGTTGATGGGGGAGCGCTCCGGGGCCGTGGCCCGGGTCGAGCGGTGCGTCGCGCTGAGCGACGTGGTGAAGGCCAGCGACGAGGACCTGAGGTGGCTGTACCCGGACGAGGAGCCGCAGCGGGTCGCCGAGCGGTGGCTCGCCGCCGGGCCGGCGCTCGTCCTCGTCACCGGGGGCGCGGCGGGCGCGTTCGCCCTGTCCTCCGGCGGCCGGGCCGCCGTCGAGGCGCTGCCCGTCACCGTCGCCGACACCGTGGGCGCGGGCGACGCCTTCATGTCGGGGGCCCTTCACGCCCTCGCCGCGCACCGCCTCCTCGGACCCGGAGCCCGTGACCGGCTGCGCGCCGTGGACCGGGACGCCGTGACCGACGTCCTGCGCCACGCGGCCGCCTCCGCCGCCGTCACCGTCTCCCGGGCGGGGGCCGCCCCGCCCGGCGCGGACGAGCTCCGCCAGGCGCTCGCGCGTAACTGACGCCACGTCATGACCCGTTCGGCTCAGTCGAACGCATCCTCGTGAGACGTTCCGCCGTTCGTCAACCGGACGCAGTACGACAACGGGATCGGGGCAACGGGTGGCGAGGAGACGGACGGCCGAGAGCGCTGCGGAGCCGGGGACGCGGACGGGCGTCTTACCGGCCGGGGCACGCACGGCACTGCTGGAGAGCGTGGCGGGGTGGGTGCCGGGGGAACCGGTCGGCAACGACCGGCTCCCCGCGGACTGGGACGTCGACGACGCCTGGATCCGCCGCCGCACCGGCATCGGCAGCCGGCACCGCGCCGGCCCGGGCCTCGCCACCGGAGACCTCGCCTTCGAGGCGGCCTCCCGGTTGCTGGCCCGCGCCCCGGCGACGGACGAGGTGGACGCGGTGGTCCTCGCCACCGCCACCCCCGACCACCTCTGCCCGGGCACCGCCCCCGCGCTCGCGGCCCGGCTCGGGCTCGGCACCGTACCGGCCCTGGACATCGCCGCCGTGTGCAGCGGCTTCGTCTACGGCCTCGCCGTCTGCCACGGGCTGGTCGCCGCGGGTCTCTACGAGCGGGTCCTGCTGGTCGGCGCCGACGTCTACTCGACCTGGCTCGATCCGGCCGACCGCTCGGCGGGCGTCGTCTTCGGCGACGGGGCCGGCGCCGCCCTGGTGGCGGCCGGGCGCTCCGGCGATCCCGGGGAGCTGCTCGCGTTCGACCTGGGCAGCGACGGCACGGGCTACGACCTGATCACCGTCCCCGGCGGCGGGGCCCGCGCCCGGGCGAGCGGAAAGCCGCCGGCCCTGGACGACGGGTTCTTCCGCATGCGGGGCGCCATCGTCTACCAGCATGCCGTCGAGCGGATGACCGGCTCCTGCCGGACGCTCCTGGACCGGGTCGGCTGGGCCCCGTCCGAGGTCGACCGCTTCGTGCCGCACCAGGCCAACGCCCGGATTCTGCGCGCCGTCGCCGACCGGGTCGGCATCGCGCCACAACGCTGCGTCACCCATCTGGAGCGGGTCGGGAACACCGGAGCCGCCTCCATCCCGCTGGCCCTGGCCGACGCGGCGGGCCAGGGCCGCCTCCGCCCCGGCGACCGGGTGCTGCTCACCGCCTTCGGCGGCGGACTGACCTGGGGTTCGGCCGCGCTTCGCTGGCCGGGGACCCCGCAGACCATTTCCACGGATTCTACGGAAGGAACACAGCATGTCGCTCCCCGCTGATCAGGGCACCGAGGCCGCGGCCGGCACCGCCATCGCGGTGACGGGCATCGGCCTGGTGACACCCGCAGGGGCGGACGAGCACAGCTTCTGGGAGAGGCTGTGCTCCGGGCACTCCACCGCCCGGCGGTGCGAGGAACTGGCCGGACTGCCCGTCGACTTCGCCTGCCCGGTGGACGGCGTCGACCTGGACGCGGCGGTGGGCGGCCGGTCGGTGTGGCGGATGGCCCGGTTCGTGAAGCTGGCCCTGGTGGCCGCCCGGCAGGCCGTCGCCGACGCCGGCCTCGATCCGGCGCGGTGGGACGGCAGCCGGGTCGGGGTGGTGCTCGGCGTGGGCGTCGGGGGCGTCTCCGTCCTGGTGGACAACGCGGCCAAGCTGGCAGCCTCGGGCCCCGAGGCGGTCTCCCCGCTGCTCGTCCCCATGATGATCCCCAACGCGGCGGCCGGCGAGGTCGCCATCGCGCTGAAGGCGGGAGGCCCGAGCCTCGCGCCCGCCACCGCCTGCGCATCCGGCGCCACCGCCGTGGCCGTCGCCCGCGACCTGCTCCTCGGCGGCAGCTGCGACGTGGTGGTGGCGGGCGGCGCCGAGTCGGTGCTGACCCCGCTGGTGGTCACCGCCTTCGCCCGGATGGGCGCGCTCTCCACCCGCAACGGAGACCCGGCGGGCGCGTCCCGCCCGTTCGCCGCCGACCGGGACGGCTTCGTCATCGGCGAGGGCGCCGCCATGCTCGTCCTGGAGCGCGAGGCGGGGGCCCGCTCCCGGGGCGGCCGCCCGCGCGCCCTGCTCACCGGGGCCGGGTCCAGCACGGACGCCCACCACCCCACCGCCCCGGCCCCCGACGGGCACGGCGCCCAGCGGGCGGTCCGGGCGGCGCTCGACCAGGCGGGCTGGGCACCGGGCGACGTCGACCACATCAACGCCCACGGCACCTCCACGCCCCTCAACGACGCCATGGAGACCACCCTCGTCTCCCGGCTCTTTCCGCACCGGCCACCGGTGACCGCGCCCAAGGGCGTCGTCGGGCACACCCTGGCCGCGGCGGGCGCGATCGAGGCGGTGGCCACCGTCCTGACGCTGGAACGCTCGGTCATTCCGCCGATCGCCAACCTGGACTCGCTCCCCGACGCCTTCCCGCTCGACTGCGTGACGAAGGAACCCCGCCACCAGCGGGTCGAGAGGGCGGTCAGCCACTCCTTCGGCTTCGGCGGCCACAATGTCGCGCTCGCCTTCCAACGCGCCTGATTCGCAGGGGCATTTCGGGACGGCGGGGGTGTCCTCGCCGTTCCTTGATCGTTACTGGGTTGTGACCGAAATCATGAACGACGCGGCCCCGCCGCCCACGAACGATCTGCTCACCGCAGTGCTCTTCGGACCCAACTTCCGCCAGGAGCACGGATTCTGGCGCCGACTGCTCACGACAGAGCCGTTCCGGCGCCCCGGAGGAGGCACCCCCGACGAACGGCTGGCCCTCTCCTACCACCGGCTGCGCATCCTCAACAACGCGCTCGACAGCGGTGCGAGACTGGCCGCCGACCCCCGGGCGCTGGCCGCCCTGCACGAATGGCTCGGCCCCGTCGACCCCGCGCTGACCACCGTGGCGGGCATCCACTACAACCTCTTCCTCGGCAGCCTCCTCGACCACGACGCGGCCACGTCGCGCGACCTGTCGGACTACCTCGCCCTGCGGCGCGTGGGCACCTTCCTCTGTACGGAGGTGGCGCACGGCAACGACGCGGCGGCCGTCGAGACCACCGCGACGTACGACCGTGAACGCGACGGCTTCCTCCTGCGCACCCCGCACGCCGGCGCGCAGAAGTTCATGCCCAACACCAGCCCCGCCGGAGGCCCCAAGTCCGGTGTGGTGGCGGCCCGGCTGCTCGTCGACGGAGCCGACCACGGGGTCTTCCTCTTCCTCACCCCGCTCACCGACGCCCACCGCGCCCTGCCCGGTGTCCGGGTGCGGCGGCTGCCCGCCCGGATGGGCTCCCCGGTCGACCACTGCCTGACGTCCTTCGACGACTGCTTCGTCCCACGTGAGGCACTGCTCGCCGGAGAGCAGGGGCGGATCGGCGAGGACGGACGGTTCCGCAGCGAAGTCCCCAACCGCAGACGCCGGTTCCTCACCTCCATCGGCCGGGTCACCCCCGGCAAACTCTCCATGAGCGCCTGCGCGGTCGGCTCCGCCCGGGTCACCCTGGCCATCGCCGTCCGCTACGCCGGACACCGGACGATCTCCGGAGCGCGCGCTGCGCGACGGATCCCGGTGTACGCGCACCGCACCCACCACGGGCCGCTGGCCGGGGCCATGGCGACCGTCTACGCGATGAGCCTGCTGCACCGCAGGGCGCTGGACCGCTGGGAGTCGGCCCCGGAGGCCGACCGGGACGAGGCGGAGCGCCTGGTGGCCGTCGCCAAGGGGTGGATCACCTGGCAGGCGCGCGGCGTCATCGTCGAGTGCCGCGAACGGTGCGGGGCCCAGGGGCTCCTGGAGAACAACGGCATGACCGAGCTGTTCACCGGCATCGAGGGGGCGATCACCGCCGAGGGGGACAATCTCGCCGTGCACGCCAAGGCGGCCGCCGAAATGCTGTTCAGCGCCACCGCCCGGGAGGCGGTCCCGGACGACGGCCCCGGTGAGCCGGCCGACCCCGCCTTCCTCGGCGGGCTGTTCGCGGCCGTGGAGGACCTCTGGTTCGCCCGCGCCCGCGAGCGGATGAGCGCCGCACCGCCCGGCGACCCGCTCGCCCGCTGGAACGCCGCCTCCTCGGCCGCGCTGCGCGGCGTCGAGGCGTACGCCTACCGGCAGGCCGACGAAGCGTACGCCGACTCCGTCGCCTCCCTGCCCGAGGGCGAGGCGCGCGAACGGCTGACCGAGCTGCGCAGACTCTTCGCGTTGCGGTGGATCACCCGCAACAGCGGCGACCTGCTCGCCTCCGGACGGCTGACGGCCGATCAGGTCACCCTGCTGCCCGACGCGGTGGAGGAGGCGGTCGCCGTCGTGGCCGAGCACACCCCCGCCCTGGTGGAGTCCTTCGCGCTTCCCGAGCGCCTGATGTCGGACTGGCCGATCGCCGGCCCCGGCTACGCGGACGTCTACGACGACCCGGAGGGGCCCTGGCACCGGGGCCGCAGAGCGGGAATCCGGGGCCGCGCGGCGGAGTTCCGGAGGCCGGTCTGCGGCAGCAGGAGGCGACCGCTGCGCGAGAAGGTGGCGGCGCTCGGAACCCGCGGGGTCCTCCTGGCGTACTGGGGAACCACATCCATGCTCTCCCGATGGTTCGAGAAGCCGCAGGTGAGCGTAGACGAATCGGTTCGCCCCAAGGCGTAACCGGAAGATTGTCATCCAGTTACTTCGGCGGTGGGTCCGTGCGTTCGTCCGCCCGCCACGAAGGAAGAAGCCAAGCCGATGAGATACCGATGAGAGGAATCACCATGAAGACCATCCACCCCAAGATCACCGAGGTGCTGACCGGGACGTTCAAGGTGCCCGCCGCCGAGATCCTGCCGGAGTCCACGATGGACAGCCTGGAGATGGACTCCCTCGCGGTCGCCGAGTTCGCCGTCATCATCAAGGAGACGCTGGGTGTCGACGCCGACTCGGAGAAGCTCTACAAGGGCGCCACGTTGGCCGACATCTCCGCGTACATCGACGCGGCCGTCGGCAGCGCGGCGGCCGAGGCCACGGTGCCGGTGAGCAACACCCGATGAAGCGACCCGCCATCGCCGTCACCGGCCTGGGAATGATCACCCCGGTCGGCCACACCACCGACACCACCTGGGACGGAGTCCGCGCGGGGCGGTCACCCGCCCGCACCGTTCCCGCCCTGCGGGGCTGCGCGGTCGACTTCGCGTGCACGGTCTCCGGCATCGACCTCGACGACGCGGTCGGCGGCCGGACCGCTTTCCGGATGGGCCGGTACGTCAAGTTCGCCGTCCTGGCCGCCCGGGAGGCGGTCGCCGACGCCGGGCTCGACCCGGCGCACTGGGACGGCACCCGGGTCGCCGTCGTGGTCGGCACCAGCAGCGGAGGGTCCGCCGGACTCACCGAACAGGCCGTCGCCCTGGAGCGGCGCGGTCCCGAGGCCACCTCGCCCTCGGGCATCCTGCTGACCATCCCGAGCATGCCCGCGGCCGAGATCGCCATCCTGATGAAGGCCACCGGACCCAGCCTGGCCCCCTGCACCGCCTGTTCCTCCGGGGTGACCGCACTGTCGGTGGCCCGGGACATGCTGACGCTGGGCCACTGCGACATCGCCATCGCCGGGGCCACCGAGTCGATCGTGTTTCCGGTCGCCATGACCGGCTTCGCCCGCTCCGGCGCGGCGGCACCGCGGGACGGCGACCCCGCCCGGCTCTGCCGCCCCTTCGCCGCCGACCGGGCCGGACTCGTCATGGGCGAGGGCGCGGCCATCATGGTCCTGGAGCGGGCCGAGGACGCCCGTGCCAGGGGGGCCGCCCCCCGGGCGCTGATCGCGGGAACCGGCGCCACCACCGACGCCCACCACCCCACCAGCCCCCACCCCTCCGGGGAGGTCGCACAGGCGGCCGTCGACGCCGCGCTGCGCGACGCGGGCTGGCACGCCGAAGACGTCGACCACGTCAACGCGCACGGGACGTCGACCCCCCTCAACGACGCCACCGAAGCCGCCCTCATCGCCCGGGCCTACCCGCACCGGCCGCCCGTCACCGCCCCCAAGGGCGTGCTGGGCCACTGCATGGGGGCGGCCGGCGCCATCGAAGCGGGTCTGACGATCCTCACGCTCCAGCACGGGGTGATCCCGCCGATCGCGAACCTGGACGCCCCCGAGCCCGGGTTCGACATCGACTGCGTCACCAAGGTCCCGCGCGAGGCGCCCGTACGGCGGGCCGTCAGCCACTCCTTCGGCTTCGGCGGCCAGAACGCGGTGATCGCCCTTCAGGCTCCGTGAGCTTCGGGCTCGTCGGCCCCTGGGCTCCGTGACCGTCAGGCGGCGCGGCCCAGGGGCCCGTGGTCCGGTGCGCATCCACCGGGCCGGTGCGACGGGCCGACCCCGCGCCGCATCGGCCCCGCGCACGACGATCCGCCGTATCGCCGCCGCCCGCTCGCAGACGCGTGGTAGCTTGCCGGGGCCAGTCGAACCCCAGTGACGGGGTCAGGGAATCCGGTGCGAATCCGGAACTGACGCGCAGCGGTGAGGGGGACGGGCGGGGCCACGGCCACTGGAGCGCGGATGTGCTCCGGGAAGGCGTCCCGTCCGGACGAACCCGAGTCCGAAGACCTGCTGGCGCCCGCGCCCGACCGGGGCACGGGAACCGTACGACGGGCTCCGCGGCTGGGCCCAGAGACACCGAGGTCCTTCGTGCTGCCCACGGCCACCACCGCCCCGATACGTCCCGCGGTCCTGCTCGCGGCGGGAATCCTCCTGCTCAGCGCATGCGGCGCCGACGACACCACCACGGCCGCCGGGAGCGGCCGGGCTGACGGGTTCCCGGTCACCCTGGAGAACTGCGGACGCACCGTCACGGTGCAGGCCCCTCCCGAGCGGGCGGTCTCCGTCGACCAGGGGTCCACGGAGATCCTGCTCTCGCTCGGGCTCGCCGACCGGCTCGCCGCCACTGCCACCTGGACCGATCCGGTCATGAAGGGGCTGGAGAAGGCCAACGCCGACGTCGAACGGATATCGGAGAACCGGCCCTCCTCGGAGAAGGTCCTCGACAAGGAGCCCGACTTCCTCTCCGCCTCCTTCACCTCCACTCTCGCCAAGGGAGGCGTCGCGCCGCGCGAACAGTTCGAGAAGCTGGGAGTACCGACCTACGTCTCGCCCGCCGACTGTGCCGGCAAGGACAACAGCGGCGGCGGGGACGGAGCGCGTACCGCGCCGCTGACGATGGACAGCGTCTACGCCGAAGTGCGTGAGCTGGCCCGCGTGTTCGGCGTACCCGAGCGAGGCGAGAAGCTGGTGGAGGAGCTCCGGGCGCGGGTGGACCACGCCACCGAGGGCGTCGACGGCTCCGAGGTGTCGCTCCTGTACTGGTTCTCCGACTCCAAAGCCCCCTACCTGGCGGGGTGCTGCGGTGCTCCCGGCGTCATCACCCGGGAGCTCGGCGCGAAGAACGTCTTCGACGACACCCGCGACGAATGGCCTCAGATCGGCTGGGAAACGGTCGCCGACCGCAACCCCGACGTCCTCGTCATCGGCGACCTGAGCCGCACGACGCAGAGCGCCGAGAGCGCCGAGAAGAAGATCGAGTTCCTGGAGTCCCACCCGGTCACCAAAACCATGGACGCGGTCAGGAACCGCCGCTACGTACTGCTCAGCGGCCAGGCGATGAACCCCACCATCCGGACCGTCGAGGGCCTGGAGCGCGTCGCGGCCGGACTGCGCGACTTCGGGCTCGCGGAGTGAGCGCCGGCAACCGGACCGCGGAGCGGCCCGGGCCCGCGGCCGTGGAACGGGTGGCGGACCCTCCCGCCGGGACGTTCAGGAACGGCGGCCGGTTCGCCCTGCTGCTGGGGGCCGGAGGGGTCCTGCTCCTGCTGCTCTCGGTCGCGGTCGCCGTGACCACGGGGCCCGCCCGGATCTCCGTGCCGGACGTCTGGTCCGCTGTCACCGCACACCTCGGGTTCGGTGACTCCGGCCTCAGCCCCATCCGGGACGGCATCATCTGGGACCTGCGCATGCCCCGTACCCTCCTCGCCGCCGTGTGCGGCGCGGGGCTCGCGTTGTGCGGCACGGTGATGCAGTCCCTGCTGCGCAACCCGCTCGCCGACCCCTTCGTCCTCGGCGTCTCCTCCGGCGCCTCGACCGGGGCGGTCGTGGTGGTCGTCCTCGGGGTCGGCGGGGGAGCGGTCTCGCTGTCGGCCGGGGCGTTCGTCGGGGCCCTGTGCTCATTCGCCCTGATGCTGCTGCTCAGCCACACCCTCGGCGGCAGCACCGACCGGGTCGTCCTCTCCGGCGTCGCCGCGATGCAGCTCTTCTCCGCCCTCACCTCCTTCGTCGTGATGACCTCCGCGGACGCCGAGCAGACCCGCGGGGTGCTGTTCTGGCTTCTCGGCTCGCTCAGCGGGGTCGGCTGGAGCGAGGTCGTCCTCTGCTCCGCCGTCCTCGCCGGCTGCCTCGTGATCTCCCTGGCCTACGCCCGTACCCTCGACTCCTTCGCCTTCGGGCAGGAGGCCGCCGCCGCTCTCGGCGTGAACGTCGCCCGCACCCGGCTCGTGCTGCTGTGCACCACCGCCCTGCTGACCGCCGCCCTGGTCAGCGCCGCCGGAGCGATCGGTTTCGTCGGACTGGTCCTGCCGCACGCCGCCCGCGCCCTCATCGGCTCCGGCCACCGACGGCTCCTCCCGGTCACCGCGCTCGCCGGGGCCGTGTTCCTGGTCTGGGCCGACACCCTGGCCCGCACCGTCCTCGATCCGCAGGAGGTGCCGGTCGGAGTCGTCACCGCGCTGATCGGCGTTCCCGCCTTCGTCCTCATCCTGTATCGCACCCGGAGCACCCCGTGACGCACACCGCGGACCGCATGACGCCGACCCCCGCCCAGGGGCTGCGCGCCGACCGGGTCGGCCGGGAGGCGGGCGGCCGGCTCATCCTCGACGGCGTGACCATCTGCCCGCCGCCCGGCTCCACCGTCGGACTCCTCGGCCCCAACGGCTCCGGCAAGTCCACTCTGCTGCGGGTTCTCGCGGGCCTTCTCGTCCCGGACACCGGTGTCGTGACCCTGGACGGCGACCCCCTCGCCGACCTCGGCCGCCGCACCGTCGCCCGCCGGCTCGCCGTCGTGGACCAGCACGCCGTCACTCAGGCCGACCTCAGTGTCCTGGAGGTCGTACGACTCGGCCGCATCCCGCACCGGCGCGCCTGGTCCACCCCGGACCGCACCGACGAGGACGCGGTCGCGGAGGCACTGCGGCGCACCGGACTCACCGACCGTGCCGGGCAGTCGTGGCACACCCTCTCGGGAGGCGAACGCCAACGTGCCCAGGTGGCCAGGGCATTGGCCCAGCAACCCCGCGAACTGCTGCTGGACGAACCGACGAACCACCTCGACATCCAGCATCAGCTGGACCTGCTCGCCCTGGTCGCCGGCCTTCCCGTCACCAGCGTCGTCGCGCTGCACGACCTCAACCTCGCCGCGATGTTCTGCGACCGGATCATCGTGATGAAGGCGGGCCGGGTCATCGCCGGCGGCGCCCCCGCCGAGGTCATCACCGAGGACCTCATCGAGGACGTCTACGGGGTCCGGGCCATCGTCACCCCGGACGGGCCGGACGGACGCCCCTCGGTCCGGTTTCTGCCGCGGGGCTGAACGCGCACGGCGCCGGACAGCCCGCCGGGCGGGCTCGGTGTGCGAGCCCGCCCGGCGGCCGAGGACATGGGAGCGGCCGTGCGGCCACCTGAGGACGTGCGGGTCAGCGGCGTCGCCCCTGGCCGAACTCGCCACCGGCGTCCTTGCCGGTGCCCATGTCCTTGCCGTCCGCGTAGTCGATCTTCTCCTTGCGGACCTCGGCGGAGACTTCCTTCTGCTCGGTGACCCGGTTCGTCTCCAGCCGGACCCGCTCCACCGGCACGGCCTCCTTGCGTACGGTGGCGCGTTCCGCGTGCAGTGTGACCTCGACGTCCTGCTCGCCGAAGTCCGAGGTCCCGGCGGACTTCTCCCCCGGCTGGAGCGGTTCGCGGACCACGCGCACCTCTTCGTGGGACACGGGCACGGTCCGGGTGACCTCCTCGGTCACCACGTACTTGTGCAGCCGTGCCTTGCCGCTCTCGTACTCCTCCTTGCCGACGTGCACCTGCTCCTCGGAGCGGATCAGCTCCTCCTTGCCGCTCATGTCGGCAGCCCGGGACGTGCCCGCGCCGGCGCCGGCCAGCGGCCGTCCCGCGGCGGAGGCGTCCGTGTCGCGGTGCCTGCCCGTACCGCCGCCTGCTCCTGCCATGCCCGCTCCCGTCGTTCCCGCGGCCCCGGCGCCCGCCGTGGTCGCCTTCCCGGTCGCCTTGGCGCCGGGGGCCGTCCCGGTCCCGCGGGCCGTACCCGCGGCACCCGCCGCACCGGCGGCGCCCATGGCCCCGGTCCCGGCGGTGGTCGGCGCGTCCATGCCGGACCGGTTCTCACCGAGGTTGCCGGCCTTCCTGGCCAGGCCGTAGTGCCGGTACAGCTCCTCCTCCTCGGCCACGGAGAGGTGCGCGTCCGCGTCCACCCGCGGTGCGTCCTTGACGCTGTCCTTCGGATGGGCGACGTGCAGGTCGGAGCCCACTCGACGGGCTCCGGCGAGCGGAACGAAGCTCTCCTTCATGCCGAACAGGCCGGTCTTGACCGTGACCCAGTCGGGCTTGCCGGTGTCGTCGTCGACGTACACGCGGCCCACACTGCCGACCTTCTCACCGTCGTTGTCGTACACGGTCAGTCCGTCGAGTTCTCCGGAATCCGTGAAACCGTCAGCGGCTCCCATAACCGATTCCTCCTCTCGGGCACGCCCTGTGGTTGGCTCCACCAGAGGTGGCGCGTCCGGATTCCATCGCGCCTCACCCGCATGGACGCTGCAACCGCCCGCCCGCCCGGACAGCGGCCTCAGAACGCGGCGGTTCGGGGCTCCCGCCGCGCTGCGGCGGCACCGGGCCACCTCGGAGCCGGTTAGGCCAATCGAGTGAGAGGCCGGGTTCCGCATAGGATCGGCGGACCATGGCGGCCGCAGGGCGGACCACCGCCGACCCGTCGAGCCACCAGGGGTGCGCCATCTCTTCCGTACGCCTCCGGCCGCCCGCGCAACGGGGCGAACTGCGCGAACGCCACGAGGACGGCCACCGCCTCCACCACCTGCTGTGGCGGCTGGGCCCCGGCGTCCGGGTCTGCAGCAGCGCGGTTCTCGGCGGCGGCATCGGCCCCCGGGCCTGGATACTCAACGCCCAGGTCCCCGGTGGCTACCCGCGCCTCGACCCGGACCGCCACCTCGCCGAGATCGCCGCCGCGGAGGGGCTCGCCGGGCCGGGCGCCGGCCTGATGACCGCGGCCGACGTCGCCGCGTACACGACCGGACACGACGGCGGTGTCACGGTGACCGTCACGGCGGGTCTCGGTGTACGGGGCTGGGCGGCGGCCCCCGCCACGACCACGCCGGCACCGTACCGGCCGGGGGCGGCGGATGCCCCGGTACCTCCACCGGCCGGCCCGGCGGCGGCCGGGGCGCCTTTGACCGGGCCGGGGCCCGGGGAGGCCCCGGGGGGCCCGTTCCGCCCGGGCACGGTCAACATCGTCGTCCTGCTTCCCGTGCCTCTCTCCGACTCCGCCCTCGTCAACGCCATCGCCACCGCGACCGAGGCCAAGGTCCAAGCGCTCCTGGACGCCGGACTCGACTGCTCGGGCACGCCCACGGACGCCGTGTGCGTCGCCGCCCCCGAACCCGGGTCCGACGGCGGCGAACCCTTCGCCGGGCCCCGCTCCCCCTGGGGGGCGCGGATCGCCCGCGCGGTGCACACCGCCGTGCTGGCGGGGGCCCGCCCGGCGGCCTGACGGCGCCCGGACCGCACCACGGGGCCACTGCCGTGCCCGTGTCCGCAGGCGATCCGTACCCGGTCGTGGACGGCCCCGGCCGGAACCGGGCGCGGGCAAGGGGAACGCGAAGGGTCTCAGCGGGCCGCCGGGACCTCGGTGATCGAGCGACCCGCCCACGCGGGCGCCGGCTCGACGAGCGCGGTCAGCCGCTCCCGTACGGAACCGGGGAACGGGGCGGTGCGGCCCGCCTGCTGGTCCACATGGAGCGCCAGCAGTTCGCTCGTCGCCGCCGGGGCGGCGTCCGGCTCCGGCTCGGCGTCGGGGGCGCCGACCACGTACAGCTCGTGGCAGAAGCGCGCCTTCTTGGTGTCCGCGCCCAACAGGCGGGTCCGGACAGCGAGATGGGACCCCTCGGCCACGTCACGCAGATAGCGCAGATGCGACTCGACGGTGTAGAGCGAGCAACCGGTGCTCTCCCGATACCCGGCGTGCAGACCGGCCTCGATCATCATCGCGTCCGTGGCATACCCGAAGACGAGGACGTAGAACGCCTCGCTCATATGGCCGTTGTAGTCGATCCACTCGGGCCGCACGGTCCGGTGGACCAGGGGGAGCGCCGTGGCGCCGACGGCTTCCGAGGCGTGCTCGGCGTCCGCGGAAGGTGCGGCTTGCGCGGCGCCCTCGGCTTCCGCGGTGCCCGTGGTCTGCTCGTGGGGCTTGCGCTGCTCGTTCATCGGGTCTTCTCCTCGGCGGACCGGGTAAGGCGGCCGGTGGCCCGCAGGACGTCGATGACTCCCCGGTCCCGTTCGGCGACGAGGTCGGCGATGGTCCGGCCGTCCGCCGCCTCCTCGCAGCCCGCCACCACGGCGTCGTACAGGGCGCGGTCCAGCTCGGGTGCTTCGAGCCGGGTCCAGGGGGACTTCAGCGACGGGCCGAAGTGGTCGAGCATGTGGGCCATCCCGCCCTCGCCGCCCGCGAGCGCGAACGTGAGCATCGGACCCATCACGGCCCAGCGGAGCCCCGGCCCCTCGGTGATCGACGCGTCGATCTCCCGCACCGTCGCCTCGCCCTGGGCGACCATGTGCAGGGCTTCGCGCCACAGCGCCTCCTGGAGCCGGTTGGCGATGAAGCCGGGCACCTCGCGTTCCATGGTGATCACGGACTTGCCCGCCACGGCGTAGAAGCGCGAAGCCCAGTCGACCGCGGCGGGCGCGGTCCGCTCGCCGCCGACGACCTCGACCAGGGGAATGAGATAGGGCGGATTGAAGGGGTGCCCGACGACGAGCCGCCCGGGGTCGGCCGCCTCCGTCTGCATGTCCGTCATCGGGTAGCCGGAGGTCGACGAGGCGATCACGGTACCGGCGGGCGCGGCGGCGTCCAGCCGGGCCAGCAGATCACGCTTCAGGTCCAGCTTCTCCGGAGCGCTCTCCTGGACGAACTGGGCATCGGCCACGGCCTCTTCGAGCGTCGCGGCGACGGTCAGCCGGTCCGGCGAGGCTCCGTCGGCCAGGCCGAGCTGCTCCAGCGCGGGCCAGGCGGCGGCGACGAGCCGGCGCAGCCGGACGGCCGCGTCGGGGGCAGGGTCCCAGGCGGTGACGTCGTAACCGCGGGCGAGGAAGTGGGCGGCCCAGCCACCACCGATCACCCCGGCTCCGACGCACGCCACACGGCGTACGTCCTCCGGCGCGCAGGGTTCGGTGGGGCCGTCGTTGACGGCGGAGGGGGTGACAGTCACGGGCGCACTCCAGAAGATATCGGGGGAGGGGGTCGTGCGGGAGGGGGGGAAGGGAGGGCTGGGCGGCTGTCAGCCGCGCGGGCGCAGGCCGAGCTTCTCGCGCGCCTCGTCGGGCGTGGCGACCCGGGAGCCCAGGGATTCGGTGATCCGAACGGCGCGCTCCACCAACTGGCCGTTGGTGGCCTTGACGCCCTTGCCCAGATAGAGGTTGTCCTCCAGGCCGACCCGGACGTGTCCGCCGAGCAGGATCGACTGGGCGACCCAGGGCATCTGCATCCGGCCGAGCGAGAAGCTCGCCCACTGGGCGCCGGGGGGAAGCATGTTGACCATCGCCTGGAGGACGCCCGGGTCGGCGGGCGCGCCCCACGGAATGCCCATGCAGAGCTGGAAGACCGTGGGATCGTCGAGCAGACCCTCGGCGAGGAGCTGCTTGGCGAACCACAGCTGTCCGGTGTCGAAGATCTCCAGCTCGGGCCGGACCCCCAGCTCCTGGATGCGCTTGGCGCCGGTGCGCAGCATGTCGGGGGTCGAGACGTACAGGTTGCTGCCGTCGCCGAAGTTGAGCGAACCGCAGTCCAGCGTGCAGATGTCCGGCAGCAGATCCTCCACGTGCGGCAGGCGTTCGAGGCCACCGACCAGATCGGTGCCCGGCAGCTGCCGGAGGGGGGCTTCCGGGTCGATGACGAGGTCCCCGCCCATCCCGGCGGTCAGATTGATGACCACATCGGTTCCGGTCTCCCGGATCCGCTCGACGACCTCCCGGTAGAGCCGGGGGTCGCGGGAGGGCGCGCCGGTCTCCGGCTCGCGGACATGGATGTGGACCACGGCCGCCCCGGCTCCGGCGGCCTCGACCGCCGACGCGGCGATCTGTTCGGGCGTCACCGGGACATGAGGGCTGCGGCCGACGGTGTCACCGGCGCCGGTGAGGGCGCAGGTGATGATGACGTTCTGGTTCACGGGCATGCGGAAACGTCTCCTTCGGGGAGATTCAGGGAGATTCGGCGATTCGGCGATTCGGCGATTCGGCGATTTGGGGAGGTGGGGGAGGTTTCGGGGCGGGGCGGGTCTTTCGGGGGTCGGGACTGTGGAGAAGAAAAGCGGGAAGGAAGTGGGGCAGGGGTATTCGGGGCCCCGGGAATCCGGGGACTGCCGGCCGTACGAGGTGTGTACGGGGCGGACGCGGGCGTCAGCCGGCCTCGGGTGCGGTCAGGCAGGCGTCCACGTGCGCGGTCAGCGTGTCGTGCATCGACTGGGCATCCGCGCCCGGGAGCCCGGGCACGGCGGCAAGGACCTGGGAGGCCAGTCCGTCGATGAGCGCCGTGAGGGCGAGGGCCGCGCCGTCCGCGTCGACCGGACGGAACACGCCCTGCTCGATGCCGCGACGGATCACGTCGGCGACCGTCCCCCGCCACTGGCGGTAGTACTCCACGTGGAGCCGTCCGACCGTGGTCGACCGTGCGGCCTCGGCCCACAGGTCGAGCCAGACGCACCACTGCCGCCGTTGCTGTTCGGTGCGGGGCGTCTGGAGATCGATCAACAGGCGCAGCTCGTCCCCGGCGTGGCGGGTGCCGGCCGTGGCGTCGGCACGGCGGCGGGTGTCCTCGTCCATGCACCAGCGGACCGCGGCTTCGAGCAGTTCGTCACGGCCGGGGAAGTGGTAGTGGATCGCGGCGGTGCTGGTGTGGCAGGCCGCGGCGATGTCCGCGACCCGGACGGCGTGGAATCCGCGCTCGGCGATGAGCCGGACGGTCTCGCGAACGATCTGCAAGGGCCTGCCGCCCTCCGGCGAGGGCGGGCGAGGGGGCGGCGAGGGGCGCGCGCGGGACGCCGCACCGGCCGTCGTGTCGGCCTTCGCTTCGGCCGTCGTGGCGGCGGTCGCTCCGGCCGTTGCCCCGCCGGTCGCAGTACCGCCCGGCGTGTCGTCCGCCGTACCGATCAGGCGGCCGACGTCCACGCCGCCGATGTCCGCGATCCGGGCCAGTTCGGCGGCGGTGAAGCGCCGTGTGCCGTTCAGGGAACGGGACAGCTTCGACGGATCGATCACGATCCGCCGCGCGAACTCGCGGGCGCTGACACCCGCCGCGTCGATCACCTGTCGGACCCGTGCGGCCACCTCGTCCTGCTGCATGGTCAGCCACCGTAGCCACGTGTTGAGAAAATCTCAACATCAGCATCGAGGTTCTGCCCGTGACGCAAAGCATTGCGGTTCTGACTGATGCATCAGTCAGAACCGCAATGCGATGGCTTCGAAGCATCAGTCAGAACCGCGACGCGACGAATCCGACGCTCACTCCTGGACGAGCATCCCGTTCCGCAGCCTGCCCAGCATCCGGCTCAGCAGCCGGGACACATGCATCTGGGATATTCCGAGCTCCTCGCCGATCTGTGCCTGGGTCATCTCCCGGCCGAAACGCAGGTCGATGATCCGGCGCTCCCGCTCGTCCAGTTCGCCGAGCAGGGGTGCGAGAGCGTGGAGATTCTCCACGGCCTCCATGGCGGGATCCGGCTCACCCAGCACATCGGCGAAGGTCCGGCCGGCGGTCTGGCGGGGCCCGGACTCCGCGGCGTCGGTCGGCATGTCCAGGGAGCCGGCCGTGTAGCCGTTGGAGGCGACGATCCCTTCCGTCACCTCAGATTCCTCGATCCCCAGCGCCTCCGCCAGTTCGCTGATCGTGGGGTCCCGGTCGAGGTCGGCGGCCAGGGCCTCCTTCGCCTTGGCCAGGTCGACCCGCAGCTCCTGGAGACGCCGCGGCACGTGCACCGCCCAGCTCGTGTCCCGGAAGAACCGCTTGATCTCCCCGACGATGTACGGCACCGCGAACGACGTGAACTCGACCTCCCGCGAGAGGTCGAAGCGGTCGATCGCCTTGATCAGCCCGATGGTGCCGACCTGGATGATGTCCTCCATGTCGCCGCTGCCCCGGTTGCGGAAGCGGTTGGCGGCGAAGCGGACGAGGGAGAGGTTCATCTCGATGAGGGTGTTGCGCGCGTACTGGTACTCGTGCGTTCCCTCCTCCAGGACCTGGAGGCGGTCGAAGAAGAGGCGCGAGAGCCGGCGCGCGTCCATCGGGGCGATCTTCCCGGCATCCTCGATCCACGGAAGTTCCTCGGTGGTACCCGCCCGGTCCGTGCCGGCTGCCTGGGCGGTCTGCGCGGTCTGCTCGGTCATGTCGCTTCACGCTCCCTGGTTCGTATGCCCTGAGGCTTGTTCGCCTTCCCGGAGGTGCGGCTCTCATGCGTGAGGGAGGAAGTTGATCAGGTCACACGGCGTGAGTGGACCGAAAACAGGCGGCGTTCGACCCTGAAACACCATCACCCGAAGGGCGTGGGCGGGGAGGCGTGCGCGAGCGCCGAGGAGGGCCGAGGCGCGTCCCGGAGCGCAAAGAACCGCCCCACCGGTACGGGGGAGCCCGGTGGGGCGGTCGCCACCAGAGTGCCACAGGCGGGAAGCCGTTGGGACCGTACCGACGCGTATTGGCCTACGGATGAGTCGATTTCGCCGCTTGCCCACGCGAGCACCCGGCCGTGGCGTCCGCGTGCCGTCGGGGACCGGGAACGCGGTTGCGGAGGGCGGGAGTTCGGGCCTGCGCGTCCGCGTGCTGTATCTCCGGCACTTCCCCGGGGCCCGGCGGAACCCTCTGCCGGGGGGTGGGGGCCGGGGAGCTGAGGGTCCCGGGGGGCTCCACGACCTCCCGGGAACCCGGGGGCCTCCGTGACTGACCTCCCGGGGTCTCGGGAGGGGCAGCCTCCGGACCGGGCGCGGCATCCACCGCCGTGTCGGACGGCCGGACGCCGTCCACCGCGGCGTCGGCCGACCGGACGTCCTCGGCCCGGCAGTCGGCCTCCCGGTCCCGCGGCGGCTCCCGGGCGCGGTCAGGACGACGGAGCCGCCCGGGGCCGGTGGCCCGCACCGGCACCGGGCACGGCGGGAGACCCACCACCCGTTCGCACCCGCTCGACGTGGCTCCCGATAGCGGGCGTCCGGAGCGGGACCTTCGGCACCCGCTGGAGGTCCTAAGCCCTCCTGCGCGGACGTCCGCCTCCGGGTCAACTGGAAGAAGGGGCCGGCCGGAACTGCGGGCGGCCACGAGAGACCAGCGGGAGGACAGGCCGTGCCCATGAGGCTGTTGGACATGGCACAGAAGCAGAGCGGAACCCGGCGTCCGAGTACCGCGCCCGGCGCGGACGCCGGTATCGCCACGGTGTCCCGGAGCCGGATAGGCAGCGGGGCGCTGGTCGCCGGCCTCGCGCTGCTGACCGGGCTGGTGCTGTTCCTCGACGCCACCACGGGCGACGACCTGCGGGTCGTGCCGCTGCTCGTGGTGGTCCCGGCGCTGGCCTCCGTCTACTGCAGCCTCCGCCAGACGATCTGGATCGCGGTGTGGATCACCACGGTCGTCGTCGGCTTCCGGGTCGGCGCGGACGGCACCTTCTGGGATTTCGTCTTCGGCATCGGCTTCGCCGTCCTGGCCTGCGCCCTCGGGGTCGCCGCCTGCGCGGCGCGTATCCGGCACGCCACCGAGATGGCACGGCTGCGGTCCGCCGCCGTCACCCTGCAGCGCCAGATCCTTCGGCCGCTGCCCGTCGTGACCGACCACCTCTTCGCGCACGGGCTCTACGAGCCGATCGAGGAGGACCGATTCGTCGGCGGCGACATCTACGAGGTCGTCGAGTCGCCCTACGGGACCCGGGTGATCCTCGGGGACGTCCAGGGCAAGGGTCTCGCGGCCATCGGCGTCGGATTCGCGGCCATCGCGGCCTTCCGCGAAGCGGCGATCCGTGAACGCACACTCACCGGAGTGGTGGAAGCGCTGGAGGACGCCGTCGTCCGGCACAACGCGTTCTCCGCCCAGACCGGCGACGTCGAACGCTTCGTGACCGCGCTCGTGCTGGGATTCGACGGGGGCGGCCGGGTGGAGGCCGTGAACTGCGGCCACCTGCCGCCCCGCCTGCTCCACGACGGCGGGGCCTCGGCTGTCACGCTGCATCGGACCTACGTCCCCCTCGGCCTCGCCGGACTCGGCGGGGAGACCCGTACGGCCGAGTCCTTCGGCTTCCCGCCGGGCGCGACGCTCCTCGTCGTCACCGACGGGGTGACCGAGGCCCGCGACGCGGCCGGCGCCTTCTACCCGCTGGACGAGCGGATCGGGCCCTGGGCCGGGCACGGGCCCCGCGAGCTGCTCGACGCCCTCCACGTGGACCTGGAGACCTTCTCCGGAGGCGTCCGGCGCGACGACGTCGCCGCGCTCGCCCTGCACAGCGCGTCCGCCGACGACGAGGGGCGCCCCGCGTTCCCCGGCCATGCCGTTCTCGAAAGCGCCGGGCCCGAAGACGCTGTCCCCGGCCATGTCGTTCCCGGGGGCGCCGTTCCCGGCGACCGCGCCACCGGAGCGGGCGACGACGACCGGCGGCCCGCCGCCGTCTGAGCGGCCCGCCCTCTCCCGCAGCCACCCTGGATGTCCCCACGAGACGAATGTCGCGTGGGGACATTTTCAGGTGTACGGTGCATGTATGTCTCCGGAACGGAAGATCCCGGAACGTCGCAGCCGCAAGGCGCGCCGTACCCGCGACACCCTGGCGCAAGCCGCGTTCGAGCTGGTGCTCGACCGAAGTCTGCGGAACGTGACGGTCGAGGAGATCGCGGAAGCCGCGGACGTCGACCGCCGCACGTTCAGCCGGTACTTCACGAGCAAGGAGGCCGCCGCCCTGGACTCCCTGCGGGGCGACGGCGACCGCATCAACGCGGCCCTGCGCGCCCGCCCGGCCCCCGAGCCCCCGCTCCTCGCCTACCGGCGGGCCGTCCTGGACTGGCTCGCCGATCCGGCGGCGCAGCCCTGGCACCGCCGCCCCCGGATCTTCGACCTGCTGGTCGTCGCCGAGGAGGAGCCGACCCTCTACGCCGCCTTCCACCACATCCGGGTGGACGCACAGGAGGACTCGGTCGCCATCGTCGCGGACCGGCTCGGCGTCGATCCGCGGCAGGACATCCGGCCCGCCGTGACCGTCGCCGCGGGAGCGGGCGCCCTGCTCGCCGCCCAGGCTGCCTGGGTGCGGGGAGGACAGCCGGACGCCCTGCCCGAACTGGTCGCCGGGGCCTTCGACGCGCTCTCCGCCGACCTGCTCGGCGAACCGCCGCGCCCCGCTCAGGAACAGGGTCACGGCATCGCCGGCACCGGTGCCGGCACAAGCGCCCCAGTCACCGCAGAAGCAGAAGCAGAAGAACCAGAAGAACCAGAAGGAACCGAGGTCACCTCATGAGCACCGAGCACAGCTCCATCCCCGCAGCCGAGGCGAAGTCCGCAGCCCAGGCCGAGTTCGCGGGCCGCACCGCCCTCGTCACCGGCGGAGCCTCCGGCATCGGTCTCGCCCTGGCCCGGCGGCTCGCCGCCGGCGGCGCGGCGGTCGTCGTCGCCGACTACGACGAGAAGAACGCCCGCAAGGCCGCCGCCGAGCTGGAGAGCTCCGGGGCCAGGGCCGCCGCCGTCGCGATGGACGTCACCGACGCGGCCTCCGTGGAAGCGGGCGTGCGGTTCGCGGTGGACACCTTCGGCGCCCTCCACCTGGCCGCGAACAACGCGGGCGTCGCGGGGGTCGCCAGTCCCACCGGGGAGTACCCGGTCGAGGACTGGAACCGCGTCGTCGCCACCAACCTCAGTGGCGTCTTCCACTCCCTGCGCTACGAGCTGCCCGCCATCGTCGAGGCGGGCGGCGGCGCGATCGTCAACATGTCCTCCATCCTCGGCACGAACGGTTTCGCGGGGTCGCCCGCGTACGTCGCGGCCAAGCACGGCGTCGTCGGCCTGACCAAGACCGCGGCGCTCGAATACGCCGCACGGAACGTCCGGATCAACGCGGTCGGCCCCGGCTTCATCGACACTCCGCTCCTGAAGAACGCCGACCCGGCGGCCCGCGAGCACCTGGTCTCCCTGCACCCGGCCGGTCGCCTCGGCACCGCCGAGGAGGTCGCCGAGCTCGCGGCCTTCCTGCTCTCCGACAAGGCGTCGTTCATCCACGGCAGCTACCACCTCGTGGACGGCGGGTTCTCCGCCCCCTGACGGACGGACGCCGCGCCGGAGGCCGACACGGAACGCTGTGAAGGAGACCGCGACAGACCCCTCCGACCGGCTCCGTCACGGAGCCGGTCGCCGATCCCCGGGTGGCGCGCCGGGGACACCGGGGCGACAAAGGACACACAGGGCGAAGTAGAGACCAAGGAAGCAGCGAGGAGACCCCATGAAAGCCGTTCAGTACCGATCTGTCGGCGCCGCCCCCGAGGTGGTCACCGTCCCGGACCCCGAGCCCGGCCCCGGCCAGGTCCTGCTGAAGGTCACCGCCGCCGGCGTCTGCCACTCCGACATCGCCGTGATGAGCTGGCCCGCCGACCAGATCCCCTTCCCCCTGCCGCTCACCCTGGGCCACGAGGGCGTCGGCACGATCGCCGCCCTCGGCGCCGGCGTAGACGGCTTCGCGGTCGGCGACTCCGTCGCGGTGTACGGCCCCTGGGGCTGTGGCGCCTGCGTGAACTGTGCCGAGGGCAGGGAGAACTACTGCCTGCGCGCCGCGGAGCTCGGCATCATGCCGCCCGGACTCGGCGCACCCGGCGCGATGGCCGAGTACATGATCGTCGACAACCCCCGCCACCTGGTCCCGATCGGTGACCTCGACCCGGTGAAGACGGTGCCTCTCACCGACGCCGGGCTGACCCCGTACCACGCGATCGTGCGCTCCCTGGCGAAGCTGGTGCCCGGCTCCACCACCGTCGTTATCGGCGCCGGCGGCCTCGGCCACGTGGCGATCCAGCTGCTGCGCGCCATGACGGCCACCCGGGTGATCGCTCTCGACGTCACCGAGGACAAGCTCGCCCTGGCCCGGACCGTCGGCGCGCACGAAACCGTCGTGTCCGACGAGAACGCGGCCGCTCGCGTCAGGGAACTGACCGGCGGACTCGGCGCCCACGTGGTCCTCGACTTCGTCGGGGCGACGCCCACCGTGCAGACCGCCGGAGCCGTCGCCCGCGTGGACGGCGACGTCACCATCGTCGGCATCGGAGGCGGCGCGCTCCCGGTGGGCTTCGGGACGCTTCCGTACGGAGCCAATGTCTGCGCCCCCTACTGGGGCTCGCGCAAGGAGCTCGCCGAGGTCCTCGACCTGGCCCACGCCGGGGCGGTGGACGTCCACGTGGAGACGTACTCGCTCGACGAGGCCCCGCTCGCCTACGAACGCCTCCACGACGGCAGGATCAACGGCCGGGCCGTCATCCTCCCCGCCGGGGGCTGACCTACCCGGCCCCCGGCCGTCCCGCCCCCGGAGGCCGACCCCCCCCCGGCACCTCGCGGCCTCCCTCCCACGAGGTCGCCCGCCCCTCTCCGTCGGCCCTCCGCTCCTCCCCGGCCGCCGGGCCGACGGAGAAATCCCGGCGGCGGGAGGGCCGCCGCCGCTAAACTGGCCCGCATGGGTACGTACCACTACTACTACTTCCGCTGATTCCCGGCCCGGACGGCCGCCGCGCGCCGCACCACGCGTCCCGCTGAGACGCCCGGTGACGTCGACGTCACCCCGCGTGCGCCCGCCGCCGTCCCCTCCGCCGTCCGGCATCCACGCCCCGCCGCCGCGCCGCCGTGCGCCCCGCCGCGGGCCGTCACCCAGGGAAAAGGCACCCATGCACCCCCAGCGCGACCGCGCTCAACTGGCCATGAAAGACGTCTCCAAAACGTACGGGGACCGCTCCGTACTCGACCAGGTGACCCTCACCGTACGGCCCGGTGAGAAGACCGCCGTCATCGGCGAGAACGGCTCCGGAAAGTCCACTCTGCTCCGGCTGCTGGCCGGGATCGAGGCGCCCGACACCGGCGAGATCACCGCCCGGTTCCCCGGCGGCGTCGGCTACCTCGCCCAGACCCACGGCCTCGTTCCGGCCGATACCGTGCAGGACGCCGTCGACGAGGCCCTCGCCGAACTGCGCGACCTCGAACTCCGCATCCACGAGGCGGAGGCCGCCCTCGCGGAGCGCGAACCCGGTGACCCGGGGCCCACCGACGCGGAACTCGCCGCGTACGGAGACCTCCTCGCCGCCTACGAGCACCGCGACGGCTACCGGGCGGACGCCCGCACCGAAGCGGCTCTGCACGGCCTCGGTCTCGCCCACCTCACCCGCGACCGGGCTCTCGGCACGCTCTCCGGCGGCGAGCAGTCCCGGCTCGCCCTCGCCTGCGTCCTGGCCGCCGCCCCCGAACTGCTGTTGCTCGACGAGCCGACCAACCACCTCGACACCCGCGCCGTCGGCTGGCTGGAGGACCACCTGCGCGCCCACCGGGGCACCGTCGTGGCGATCACTCACGACCGGGCGTTCCTGGAACGCGTCACCTCGGTGATCCTGGAGGTCGACCGGGACCTGCGCACGGTCACCCGGTACGGGGACGGCTGGAACGGCTACCGCACCGCCAAGGCCGCCGCCCGCCGCCGCTGGGCCCTGGAGCACGAGGAGTACGTCGCGGAGCTGGCCCGCACCGAGGAACTCGTCGAGGCGGCCGGAGTACGGCTCGCGGCCACCGGAGGGGACCCCGGGCAAGGCTTCGGCAAGCACCGCCGTTCGCACGAGACCAAGCTGTCCGGCCGGGTCAGGGCCGCCCGGACCCGGCTGGAGGCCCTGCGCAGGTCTCCCGTGCCGCCCCCGCCCCGCCCGCTCGCCTTCACCGGCCGCCCGTCCGTCGCCACCGGGCCCGGCACGGCGGACCGCGCGAGGACCGCGACGGGAACCGGCGCGGCGGGCCGTGACGGACGCGCCGCCGGAACCGGTACGACGGGCCGCACGAGGACTCTCGTGGAACTGGACGCCGTCTCCGTCGGGGACCGCCTCCGCCTCCCCTCCCTGCGCGTGGAACCGGGAGCCCGCCTCCTGGTGACCGGTGCGAACGGGGCCGGGAAATCCACTCTGCTGCGGGTCCTCGCGGGAGACCTGGCCCCCGACGCGGGGACGGTCACCCGCCATGCCCGCATCGGCTACCTCCCGCAGGAACTCCCCGCGCGCCCGCCCCGGCGCACCCTGCTCGCCACCTTCGCGGCGGGCCGCCCCGGCTTCCCCGACGCATACGCCGACGACCTCCTGGCCCTCGGCCTGTTCCGCCCCGAGGACCTCGACGTGCCCGTGGCGTCCCTCTCCGTCGGCCAGCAACGGAGACTGGCCCTGGCCCGGCTGGTGACCCGGCCGGCCGATCTGCTGGTGCTGGACGAGCCCACGAACCACATCGCGCTGAGCCTGGTCGAGGAACTGGAGCAGGCCCTCGACCAGTACCGGGGAGCGGTCGTCGTCGTCTCGCACGACCGCGGCTTCCGGGCCCGCTTCACCGGTGACGTCCTGGAGCTGCGGGCAGGCCGCCCGGCGGACACGGCACCGGCCTACGCGTCGGGGGAGGCGGCCGTCCCGCGGACGTGAGCGCGCAGCCGGTCGACGAACACCCGCTGGCCGGCCACCAGCCGCTCGACGGCCTGCTCCGGCGTGCACCAGGCGAACCGGTCCATCTCCGGGAACTCCTGCTGCACGCCGGACCCGCGCGGCCACTCCATCGTGAACGTCCCCGGCACGACCGAGGCCACGTCCAGCTCCGCCTCCACGGCCCAGACGCTCACCGTCTTGCCGCTGCGCTGCCGTGACGCGCCCAGCGCGATCCACTCACCCGGCGGCGCCGGCACCCCCAGCTCCTCCACGAACTCCCGGCGGGCGGCCGCCTCCGCGTCCTCCTCCGGACCGTACTCGCCCTTCGGCACCGACCAGGCGGCCGTCTCCCGCCCCGCCCAGAACGGTCCGCCCATGTGCCCGATCAGCACCTCGACATCCCGCTCGCCGTTTCGGCCCGTGACCCGGAACAGAAGAAGACCCGCACTGCGCCTGCCTGTCGACATGGCGTCAAGTCTGCTGCGCCCGGACCCGGGGCGCCACGCGTGGGCGGCGGTGCACGGGCGCGCGGCGGAGTAGCGGGGGCATGGGGGCGGGGGAGCGCGGGACCCCGCGGCGGGACCCCGCACACCCCGGTGTCATCCGGGCGCCAGGCCCCTACGTCTTGCGGTAGCCGTACGCCTCCGAGGCCGCCGCCACCACCGCCGCGAGATCGCCGCCCGCCGAGGCGGTCACCACGGCGGCCACCGCGCCCTCCACGAACGGCGCGTCCACGAGCCGGGTGTCCTCGGGCAGCTCGTCGCCCTCCGCCAGCATGGCCTTGACTGTGAGGACCGCGCTTCCCAGATCCACCAGGACCGCCACGCCCACGCCCCGGTCCACGGAGGCGGCGGCCCGGCCGATAAGCTCCGCACTCGTCCCGAGCCCGCCGTTGGGCAGTCCGCCGGCCGGGGCGACCGGCGCGGTCACCCCTCCGGCGGCGAGACCCCGGGCCAGCTCGGCGACCGACTCGGCGACCGGACCGCTGTGGGAGACCAGGACGATGCCCACCTGACGCTCGCCGCTCATGCGCCCGCTCCGTCCGCCGCGGTCGCCGCCAGCGCCTCGACCAGCAGTGCCGACGAGGTCGCGCCCGGGTCCTGATGCCCGATGCTGCGCTCCCCGAGATAACTGGCCCGGCCCTTGCGCGCCTGCAACGGCACCGTCGCCCCGGCACCCGCACGGGCCGCGTCCGCGGCGCCGTCGAACGAGGTGGCGAGGGCCTCCGCCGCGGGCAGCAGCGCGTCGAGCATCGTCTTGTCCCCGGCCTGGGCGCCGCCGAGCTGCCCCACCGCGGCGACCCCCGCCGCGAACGCCCGGGCCAGCTGCTCCTGTGTCACCTCCGGCTCATCTCCGAGAGCCTTGCCCGTACGGCGCAGCAGCGTCCCGTACAGCGGACCGGACGCCCCGCCGACGGTCGAGATGAGCTGCCGTCCGGCCAGGGCGAGCACCGCACCGGGGGTGGCGGGGGAGTCCTCCTCCAGCACCGTCGTCACCGCCGTGAAGCCGCGCTGGAGGTTGCTGCCGTGATCGGCGTCCCCGATCGCCGAGTCCAGCTCGGTGAGATGGTCCGCCTCACGCTCCACGGACGCCGCCGCAGCGGTCATCCAGCGGCGGAAGAAGTCGGTGTCGAGCACATGATCTCCTGTTCTCGGTCGCACGCGGAACTGATCGTCCCGGCGGCACGGCTGACGGCCGGCCCCGCACCGGGGCCGCGTACACGGTCACGGAATCCGGCCGGCGGCTCAGCAGCCCCAGCGCAGCGCGGCCGTCCGCACGGGCGCGTCCCACAGTCGCAGCAGCTCCTCGTCCACCTGGCACAGCGTCACCGAGCAGCCTGCCATGTCGAGCGACGTCACGTAGTTCCCCACGAGCGTACGAGCCACCGGGACGCCGCGTTCGGACAGCACCCGGTGGACCTCGGCATTGAACCCGTACAGCTCCAGCAGCGGCGTCGCCCCCATGCCGTTCACCAGCGCCAGCACCGGGCCCGTGGGGCGCAGGTCCTCCAGCACCGCGTCCACGGCGAAGTCGGCGATCTCCCCCGACGTCATCATCGGCCGCCGCTCACGCCCCGGCTCCCCGTGGATGCCGATGCCCAACTCCAGCTCCCCGGTGGGCAGATCGAAGGTCGGGCTGCCCTTGGCCGGAGTGGTGACGGCGCCGAGCGCCACCCCGAAGCTGCGCGATGCCCCGTTCACCTGCCGCGCGACCGCGGCCACCCGCTCCAGCGGAGCGCCCTCGTCCGCCAGTGCCCCGGCGATCTTCTCGACGAACAGCGTCGCTCCCGTGCCGCGCCGCCCGGCGGTGAACGTACTGTCGCTCACCGCCACGTCGTCGTCCACCACCACCTGGGCGACCTGGACCCCCTCTTCCTCGGCGAGCTCGGCGGCCATCTCGAAGTTGAGCACGTCACCGGTGTAGTTCTTGACGACGAACAGCACGCCCGCCCCACTGTCGACGGCCGCCGCCGCCCGCACCATCTGGTCCGGCACGGGAGAGGTGAACACCTCCCCCGGGCAGGCGGCCGACAGCATCCCGGGCCCGACGAACCCGGCGTGCAACGGCTCGTGCCCGGAGCCGCCCCCGGAGACCAGCCCCACCTTTCCCGCGACGGGCGCGTCCCGCCGGGCGACGACCCGGTTCTCCACGTCGACGGTCAGCTCCGGATGCGCGGCGGCGATGCCCCGCAGGGCATCGGCGACCACGGTCTCGGGTACGTTGATCAGCATCTTCACGTCTGTCTCCTAGCGAGCCTGCAGAGGGCTTCGTGACCTGCGCATTGCCTGATGGGGCGGACTGTGGGGGGGCGCGGTGATCCGGGGGCCCGCGGCGCTCGGGCGCGTACTGCGGCGGTATCGACGCCGACCGGTCACCGACCCCCTGATTGATCGTCACCCACTGTAGATCGCGGCTTTCGGCCCTGGCGGGAAGCTGCTCAAACTCCCACCGGGCCTCTGCCGGGACGTCGCGATCCCATGCCCCGCGCCGGTCGCTACGGGCGTCGCGGCGGCGGGGCGCCCTCCTCGGTGGAGCCCTGGACCGCAAGAAGCGGCCGTGCGGTCCGGCGCGACCTGTCGCCACGGGTCCGGCCCCCCGGTTCACAAGCCCCCTGTGCGGTGTTTCCGCGTGAGTGAGTGGCTCGATTCCATCCCTTCGTGCGATCGGGAGACTCGGGGCCCGGGAGCGGCTCCGAGGTCGCTCGGTGGAGAGTGCCCGGTCTTCCGGCGCCTCCGTCGGGCGGGTGGTCGCCGGCCCGGCGGTGTCGCCCGTTCCGTCGGCTCGCGGAGTGCCGCATCCGGTGGGGCGGGAGGCGGTGCATGTGCTTTCGGACAATCCCGGCCGATCTCTTGTTCAGGTGCGTCGGAGCCGCCGCCCTCTGTCATGCTCTACATGGCTGTAGAGGCAGGCGGGGGTGCGGAGGTCCGCGCGCCCCGCGATACGCGCGCTTCGTGGGAAGCGCGGAACGATGAGGGGACGAGCGTGGCTTCGATCGATCTGGACAAGGTGCTGGACAAGGCGTGGGCGGACAAGAGCGTGCCGGAGGTGCTGGCGGCGCCGGTGTCGGCGCTCAAGGGCGTCTCGGACCGGCAGGGCGACCTGCTCAAGGAGGCGTTCGGCATCAAGACCGTGGCCGACCTCGCGGACCTGAAGTACGTCGGCTGGGCGCAGGCCCTGGCCGCGCTCGACGCGGCGAAGTAACGCCTTGGCGGGCGCGCGGTGCCGTGGACAGGGTTCCGTGGCGCCGCGCGCCCGGGACCGGCGCGCCCGGGCCACGTCCTGCGGCGCCCCGCGCGGGTGCGACGACGTGCGACCGGCTCCGGAGCCGGCCGCGACCCTGATCCGACGTGATCCGGCGGGCGAGGTCACGCACCGCCTCGAAGGGGGGCCGGCGGTCCGGCGGCACCGCCCGCGGTGACGGCGTCAGGGGCGTTCCCGCGTCGGGGAATGCTTCTTCCGGATGACCAGGAGGTCGACGGCCGCGGTCGCGGCGACGAGGGCGCACGCCCCCGCGAGGAGCCACAGTTGCGTGGTGCTCGGCGTGTCACCCGGGTCGGAGACTGTCGCCAGCAGCGCGAGCAGCACCGCCGCCGCGACGAACGCGAAGAGGGCCGACGTCGCGAGGATTCTCCTGAGCTTGATCGCGCTGCGAGCGTTGACCGGCTCTGTACCACGCCTCATACGAATCGCCTCCAAGTCGGAAATGAATTCCCACCGTCGCCGGTGGCTTCCCCGTTCCCAGCGGCCGGACCGGGAGCACTGGCAGGCGGAGGACCCGGTGCCGAGCCGGCGCGGGCATGGTCGGACATCCCTCAGGTACGCGTTTCAGGACGAGGGTGCGGGTGCCGACGGCGGCCCGAGGTCGCGCAGTACGGCGAGGACTTCATCGTCCGCCACCTGGTCGAAGTCGTCGTACCACTCGCCCACGGCTCGGAAGCCCGGCGGCTCGTACAGGCAGACGACGTCGTCGGCGTCCGCGCTCAGGCGGTCTGCGCTGCCGGGGGCGCCGACGGGCACGGCGAGGACCAGCCGGCCCGGGCCCCGGTCGCGCAGGTGGCCCAGGGCCACCCGTGCGGTGAGCCCGGTGGCGAGTCCGTCGTCGACTAGGACGACGGTCCTTCCGGCGACTCGGGGCTCGGGTCGGCCGCCCCGGTAGAGCTTCTCGCGGCGGTGCAGCTCCGCGCGTTCGCGGGCCACCTCCGGCCCGAGCCGCTCCTCCTCCACGCCGAGCATCTCCAGGGCCGTCCGGTCGAACAGCGGCGGATCGTCACCGATGATCGCGCCGATCCCGCTCTCCGGCCGGCCGGGCGGACCGATCTTCCGGACGACCAGGACGTCCAGCACGGCGTGGAGTTCCGAGGCGACCGGTGCCGCGACGGGTACGCCGCCGCGGGGGAGCGCGAGGACAAGGGGGTCGGTCACCTCCCGGCCGGCCTGCCGGGCCAGGAGCCGTTCGGCAAGCTCACGGCCGGCTTGGCCGCGGTCCCGAAATCGCATGATTCCGCCTTTCCGCCGGATCGCGGTGTGGGGAGCGTCGGGCGCGCGCCCCCTTCACTCCTCTTCGCCGGTGACGTCCACCTCCTCCAGGGGGCGTAGGGCCGGCCCCTGGAGGACGGAGCCGTCGACGCCGAACCGGGAGCCGTGGCACGGGCATTCCCAGGTGGTTTCCGCCTCGTTGAAGGACACCAGGCAGCCGAGGTGGGTGCACCGGGCGGAGACGGCGCGCAGGGCGCCGTCCTGGTCCCGGTGGACGGCGCAGCGGCGTCCCTTCACCCGTACGACCGCCCCGGCGCCCGGCGGGATGTCGTCGACCGAGTCGACGTGGGTCACACGCATCCGGTCGCCGGCGAAGTGCTTGGCCACGTCGGCCTGTTGTCCCAGGAGGGCGGAGCCCTCACGCAGCACGCTCGCGAGGCGGCGCGGGTCGTACAGCTCCGTCCAGGCCGGCTGCGCGCCCGAGCCGGTGATCAGGGAGGCCAACAGGCGGCTCGCGAGGACGCCGCCCGTCATGCCCCAGCCTCCGAAGCCGGTGGCCACGTACGTGTGCCGGGCTCCGATGTGGAAGGGGCCGACGAGCGGCACCGTGTCGCTGGGGTCGTTGTCCTGTGCCGCCCACCGGTACGCGGCGGGGCCCACCGGGAAGCGTTCCTGCATCCAGGAGTCCAGGCGGCCGAAGCTCTCCTGCGGGTCGCCCGTTCCGGGAGTGAAGCTCTCCCCGGTGACGATGAGCAGGCGGCGGCCCTCGTCGAGCGGCGCCGAGCGCACCGACCGCTTTCCCTCGTCCTCGGTGATGTACATGCCCTTCGGAGCCCGGTCGGCGGCCACGGGAGCGGCGACCACCAGCTCCCGCCTCGGCGACAGCCGCGCGAAGAGCATCGCGCGGTCGAAGACGGGGTAGTGCGTGGCGATGACCACATCGCGGGCCGTCACCAGCCGCTTGTCCTCCGTGGTCAGCCGACAGGGCCGTCCTTCCGAGAGGCCGGTGACCCGGGTGCGTTCGTGGACGAGTCCCCCTTCTTCGAGCAGGTTCTCGGCAAGAGCCAGAAGGTAGCGGCGCGGGTGGAACTGCGCCTGTTCGTCCAGTCGGACCGCACCGGCGACGGGGAAGGGCAGTTCGGTATCGGTGACGTACGTGACGTCCAGGCCGGCTTCGGCGGCGGCGCGGGCCTCCGCTTCGACGGTCTCCCGCGAGTCGGGCCCGGCCGCGTAGGAGTAGGCGCTGACCCGTTCCAGATCACAGGCGATGCCCACCTCGTCGACGATCGCCGCCAGCCGCTCCACCGCGTCCAGCTGCGACATGGCGTACAGCCGGGCGGCCTCGGCACCCTGCTTCCGCCGCAGCCGGTCGTACACGAGGGAGTGCAGAGCGGACACCTTGGCCGTGGTGTAGCCGGTGACACCGGAGGCGATACGGTCCGCCTCCAGCACCACGACTCGCCGGCCTGCCCGGGCCAGCTCCCACGCGGTGCTCAGCCCGGCGATGCCGCCGCCCACCACGGCGACGTCCACCGTGAGGTCCTCGGTCAGGCGCGGATACCGCGGGGCGTCGGTGGTCCGCATCCAGTAGGACTCGTCCTGCCCGGAGAAGGGGCGGGGGTCGGTCATGACGTTTGCTCCCCAGGTCGGTCGCGGCCCGGCGGGAGCCGCCGCGGCGCTTCCAGCCTGCCGCCGGCTCTCCGCAGGCCGCGCGCGTGGTGTCGGCCGCGCCGGCCTTCGTGCCGCGCCCCGATGTCGAGCGGTCCTGCTGTCGCCGGGTACCACCGTGCTCGCGGGTCAAACGCCGTCCCGCGGGACCGAGGAACGGGCGGAGGGGCGGGCAGAGGGACGGAGGGCCCGGGAGGATCCAGGAATGCAGGGGGAGGAGGACGCAGGAGGGGAGGGCGGTGTTTGGTACGGAGCGTCCTGGGGACTCGGATGGTGCACCGAACCCCGCGTAGGGAGCGAACGCGATGTCGAACCCGCAGCAACCGGAACAGCGGCGCAGCGACAAGGGCGGGGCAACCCCGCAGGACAGCGCCGAGATGAAAGCGCGACAGCCGGGAACGCCGCGTGGCGGCGGCGCCCGGGCACATGGAACGGACAAGGGCAGCAAGGGCGGAGGCCCCGGTGGGGGAGTGCCGCCCGAGGAGCGCCCGGACCACCCCTGAGTCACCCGGGTCACCCGGAAACCCCCACTGATCCGCTCGTGTCCCGGCTCCCGGTCTCCGGCCCTCGGCCCCGGCCCTGCCGGCCGGGGCGCGTGCGGTCCGGCGACCGACGTGCGACTGGTCCACCGACCGGGGCACGCCCCGTTCACCGACCGAGGAGTGCCCGAAGAGGTCACGCCCGGCCTCGCGTGCCCATGAGCCCTCCGGCCGGGGGAACCCGTCACGTCACGGGCGGAGCCACGTGATTCCCAGGAAGGAAAGGACATTCATGACTACCGCACGCGAGATCATGACCAGCGGCGCGGAGTGCGTCGGTGAGAAGGAGAGCGTCCTCGACGCCGCGAAGAAGATGACGGAACTCGGGGTCGGGGCTCTTCCGATCTGCGGTCTGGACAACAAGCTCAAAGGTGTTCTGACCGACCGCGACATCGTGGTCGGGGTGCTCGGCGCGGGCAAGGACCCCGCGGAATGCACGGCCGGCGAGCTGGCCCAGGGGGAGGCGGTGACCATCGGCGCCGATGACCCCGCCGAGGAGATCCTCCGCACGATGACCTCGCACAAGGTCCGCAGGCTGCCGGTCATCGACGGCCACACCCTGGTCGGTATGGTCGCCACCGCGGACGTCGCCCGCTCCCTGCCCGACCGCCGGGTGGGAGACCTGATCGAAGCCCTCTCCAGCGACTGAAGCACGACCACCGGTCCCGCCTGCCCCGCGCCTCGGCCGCAGACCGGGGCCGAGCAGGCGGGCCGCGCGCGCCACGCCCCGCAGGGGCGCGGCGCGCGCTTCGCGGTTGGGCCGTTCGAGGGATCCGGTCCAGGGCGGAGAACTCTCAGGTGTGAAACGTAACCGCTTGGGAACTCGGCGTGACATGCCCGTCGGGACCACGGCGGGCGTCCTGGGTTCCCGCCCGCCGCGGTGGCACATCGGCGGCCGGCGGAGTGTCCCGGCCCGACCCTTCCTGTCAGTTCGTCGTCAGTGGTCCGGCGCTGCCCAGGAGTCGTGTGTGACCCCCCACCACGGACGAAAGGCGGACCCATGTCCTTGATGACGACACCAGCCCCCTGGCGTCGCGCCGTCGTCACCGGAGGTGCCGGATTCCTCGGCTCCCATCTGTGCGAGCGGCTGCTGGACTCAGGAGTGGAAGTCGACTGTGCGGACAATCTGCTGTCCGGGTCCCTGGACAACATCGCCCATCTGGAGAACCGCCCGGGGTTCCGGTTCGTCCGGTGCGACGTCTCCTCCGGCCGGACGGCCGACGAACTGGGCGGCCCCTACGACCTGGTCCTGCACTTCGCCTGTCCCGCCTCGCCCGCCGACTACCTGCGCCACCCGCTGGAGACCATGGACGTGGGCAGCCTCGGCACCCGCAACGCCCTGGGGATCGCGCACCGCGACGGCGCCCGCTTCCTGCTCGCCTCCACCTCCGAGGTCTACGGCGACCCCCTGGTCCATCCGCAACGCGAGGACTACTGGGGCAACGTCAACCCGGTGGGTCCGCGCAGCGTGTACGACGAGTCCAAGCGGTTCGCCGAAGCGCTGGTCACCGCGCACGCCGGGGCGAAGAACCTGAACGCCGGCATCGTGCGGATGTTCAACACCTACGGCCCGCGCATGCGCGCCCACGACGGCCGCGCCGTCCCGACCTTCGTCTGCCAGGCGCTCGCCGGAGAGCCGGTGACCGTGGCCGGTGACGGCAGCCAGACACGTTCGCTGTGCTACGTGGACGACACCGTCGAGGGCGTCCTGCGGGTGGCGGCCAGCCAGGCCGTCCGCCCGGTGAACATCGGCGGCGGCGACGAGGTCACGGTCCTGGACATCGCCCGCCGGGTGATCGCGCTGACCGGGTCCCCCTCCCCGCTCGCCTTCATCGAGCGCCCCGAGGACGACCCCGAGCGGCGTCGGCCCGACACCACCCTGGCCCGCGAACTCCTGGGCTGGGAGCCGCGCGTGAGCTGGGAGGAGGGCATCAAGCGGACCATCGCCCACTTCTCCGCCACGCCCGGCCCCGCATCCCCTGCCCCGCAGTACTGACGGAGGTTCCCATGCGCGTCCTCGGCGTCAACGCCCTCTTCCACGACCCGGCCGCCGCCCTGGTCATCGACGGCACCATCGTCGCCGCGGCGGAGGAGGAGCGCTTCAGCCGTCGCAAGCACGGCAAGCGACCCGTCCCGTTCTCCGCCTGGGAGATGCCCGAGCTCAGCGCCCGTTGGTGCCTCGAACAGGCCGGCCTGCGCCCCGCGGACCTCGATGTGGTCGCCTACTCCTACGACCCCGGTCTCGCCGCCCCCGCGGACCGCCTGGGCCTCGACGACCCGTGGGACCATCTGCGGCAGGAGTACGCGCGCCGCGCCCCGGAATTCCTCGCCGAAGCCCTGCCGGGGCTCGACGCCGGGAAGGTCCGCTTCGTCCCCCACCACGTCGCCCACGCGGCCTCCGCGGGCCAGGCGTCCCCCCACCCCGACTGCGCGGTCCTCGTCCTCGACGGGCGGGGCGAGTGCGGCTCCCACCTCTCGGGCCGCTATGTCAACCGTCAACTGACCGTCCTGGCCGCCCAGAAGCTGCCGGACTCCGTGGGCCTGTTCTACGAGGACCTCACCCAGCACCTGGGCTTCCTGCGCAGCAGCGACGAGTTCAAGGTCATGGCGCTCGCCTCCTACGGGAAACCCCGCTTCGCCGACCGGCTGCGGGAGTTCGTCCACACCGACGGCGCGGGCGGCTTCACCGCCCGCCCGGTGCCGTGGGAGTCCCTCGTGCCGGGACGGGCGCCCGGCGCCCCCTGGACGCAGGAGCACGCCGACGTCGCCGCGAGCGCCCAGGCCCGCCTGGAGGACGTCCTTCTGGAGCTGGCGTGGTGGCTGCACGGCCGCACCGGCGAGGACGTGCTCGCCCTCGCCGGGGGAGTCGCGCTCAACTGCGTGGCCAACACCCGGCTGTACCGCGAGAGTCCCTTCCGGGAGATCTGGGTGCAGCCCGCGGCGGGCGACGCGGGAACCGCCCTCGGGGCCGCTCTCCACGTGGCGTCCGAGAAGGAACCCGTGGACGCGATGCCGACCGCCGCGCTCGGGCGGGGCTGGAGCGACGAGGAACTGCGCGGCTGGCTGGAGCGGGCGGCCGTACCGTACGAGGAACCCGACGACATCGCCGAGACGGTGGCGGAGGAGCTGAGCCGGGACGGAGTCGTCGCGTGGTTCCAGGGGCGTTCCGAGTTCGGTCCCAGGGCGCTCGGCCACCGCTCCCTGCTGGCCCACCCGGGACGGGCCGCGAACCTGGAGCGGCTGAACGCGGTCAAGGGACGCGAGGAGTTCCGGCCGGTCGCGCCCATGGTGCTGGAGGAACGGGCCGCGGAACTCTTCGACGGGCCGGTGCCGAGCCCGTACATGCTGTTCGTCCATGACGTCGCCGAGGAGTGGCGCGAGCGCATCCCCGCGGTCGTCCACGTCGACGGCACCGCCCGGGTCCAGACCGTGAACGCCGCGTCCGAGCCTCTCGTGGCCCGCATGCTCCAGGCTTTCGAACGGCGTACCGGCCTGCCCGTCGTCGTGAACACCAGCCTCAACACGGCCGGCCGGCCCATGGTCGACGACCCCCGCGACGCCCTGGAGTGCTTCGGGTCGGCTCCGGTGGACCTGCTGGCGCTCGGTCCCTTCGCGGTGCGGCGAGGGAAGGTCTTCGCATGACGGGGCCCGCGGATTACGCCGTGGTCGTCCCCACCATCGGCCGCGCCTGCCTGGACGACTGCCTGCGGGCCCTGGCCGCGTGCGCCGGGCCGCCGCCGGCGGAGGTCGTCGTGGTCGACGACCGGCCCGCGCCCGGCGGCGCTCTCCCGCTGGGGTCGGCCGGAGACCTCCGGGTGCGCACCCTCGCCACCGGCGGGCGGGGCCCCGCCGCCGCCCGCAACGCCGGCTGGCGAGCGGTGGACGCCCCCTGGGTGGTGTTCCTCGACGACGACGTGCGGGTACGGCCAGACTGGCGGCACCGCCTCGCGGCGGACCTCGCGGCGGCCGACGGCGACACCGGCGGCGTGCAGGGGCGGCTGACGGTGCCCCTGCCCGCGTTCCGCAGGCCCACGGACTGGGAGCGGGGCACCGCCGGCCTGGAAGGGGCTGCCTGGGCCACCGCCGACATGGCCTACCGGGCGGTTGTGCTCAAAGAGGTCGACGGCTTTGACGAAAGGTTTCCGCGCGCCTATCGGGAGGACGCCGACCTCGCGCTGCGCGTCATGGACGCCGGGTGGTCGCTGCGCCGGGGCGAACGCGTCACCCACCATCCCGTCCGACCGAGCGACCGCTGGGCCTCGGTGCGCGCCCAGCGGGGCAACGCCGACGACGCCCTCATGAACCGCCTCCACGGACCCGGATGGTGGACCCGGGCCCAGGCGTCGCGCGGCCGGCTGCCCGGCCACCTCGCCATCACCGGCCTGGCGGGCGCGGCCGTCCTCTGCGCCGCCGCCCGGCGCCCCCGGGCCGGGGCGCTCGCCGCCGGACTGTGGGCCGCGGCCACGGCCGAGTTCGCCTGGGCCCGCATAGCCCCCGGCCCCCGGACCCGGCAGGAGGTGGTCACGATGGCCGCCACGAGCGTGCTCATCCCGCCCCTGGCCTGCTGGCACCGCCTCGCCGGCGAGGTCCGGCATCGCTCCGTCCGGCCGGCGGGAGGTGCCCGATGAGCAGCCTCGACCCCGCTCCCCGCCCGGTCTCCGCCGTCCTCTTCGACCGGGACGGCACCCTGGTGGAGGACGTTCCGTACAACGGCGACCCGGAGAAGGTGCGGCTGCTGCCCGGTGCCCGCGAGGCCGTCGGACTGCTGCGCGACGGAGGCATCGCCACCGGGGTGGTCAGCAACCAGTCGGGCATCGGCAGGGGACTGGTCTCCGAGGACGACGTCATCCGGGTCAACCGTCGGACCGATGAACTCCTGGGCGCGCTCGGTACCTGGGTCTTCTGCCCCCACGTCCCCGAGGACCACTGCGCCTGTCGCAAGCCGCGGCCGGGGATGGTCCTGGAGGCCGCCCGCCGGCTCGGCGTGCCGCCCACCGCCTGCGTGGTGATCGGCGACATCCGCGCCGATGTCCTCGCCGCGCGGGCGGCCGGAGCGCGAGGCGTCCTCGTCCCCAACGCGGCGACGCTGCCCGCCGAGGTGGAAAGGGAGCGCTGGACGGCCCCCGACGTGCTGAGCGCCGTCCGGCTGGTACTGGAGCGACAGGGGGACGTGTGGTGAAGGCACTGGTCGTACGGTTGGACAGCTTCGGCGACGTGCTACTGGCGGGCCCCGCCGTCCGCGCGGTCGCCGCCCACGCGTCTCACCTGACGATGCTCTGCGGACCCCGTGGCGAAGCAGCCGCCCGACTGCTTCCCGGGGTCGACGACGTGCTCGTCTGGGAGGCGCCCTGGGAAGGCGTCAGCCCCCCGCCCGTGGACCCGGCCGATGTCGACGCGCTGGTCCGCCGCGTACGGGCAGGCGCGTACGACAGCGCGCTCGTCCTCACCTCGTTCCACCAGAGCCCGCTGCCCGTCGCCCTGCTGCTCAGAATGGCCGGGGTGGCGCGAACCGGCGCCGACAGCGTCGACCATCCCGGCCGCCTGCTCGACGTCCGGAACCACCGGCTCCCCGGGCGCCACGAAGCGGAGGCCGCGCTCGACACCGCCGTGGCCATGGGGTTCGCCCCGCCGCCCGGCGACGACGGGCGGCTGCGCGTGCTGCCCGCCCCCGACACCGTGCCCCTGACCGGGAACGGCCCCTACGTCGTCGTCCACCCCGGCGCCAGCGCACCGGCCCGCGCCTGGAGCCCCGAACGCTGCGCCGCCACGGTCCGGAGCCTCGCCGACGCCGGCCACCGGGTCGTCGTCACCGGCGGGCCGGACGAGAAGGCGCTCACCCGGCACGTCAGCGGTGAGACCGCCCTCGACCTCGGAGGCCGCACCGACCCCCGCACCCTGGCGGGCGTCCTGCGCAACGCCGACGTGCTGGTCAGCGGCAACACCGGACCGGCCCACCTGGCCGCCGCCGTCTCCACCCCCGTCGTCTCCCTCTTCGCCCCCGTGGTCCCCGCCGAACGCTGGGCCCCCTTCGGGGTGCCGTCCGTCCTGCTCGGCGACCAGTCCGCGAAGTGCGCCGACAGCCGCGCCCGCCACTGCCCCGTCCCCGGCCACCCCTGTCTGAACGACGTCACCCCCCAAGAAGTGGTGCGAGCCGTTCGGGAGCTCATCGAGGAGCACGCATGAACATCCTCATCTGGCACGTCCACGGCTCCTGGGCCACCTCGTTCGTCCAGGGTCCGCACACCTATCTCGTGCCCGTCACCCCGGACCGCGGACCGGACGGCCTCGGCCGGGCGGCCACCTGGCACTGGCCGCCGAACGTCCGCGAGGTGACGCCGCGGGAGCTGCGCGAACAGGACATCGACCTCATGGTGCTCCAGCGCCCGCACGAGATCTCGCTGGCCCGGCAGTGGACCGGACGGCGGCCGGGCGCCGATGTCCCGGCGGTCTACGTCGAGCACAACAGCCCGGACGGCACACCCGTCGGCACCCGCCACCCGCTGGCCGACCGCGACGACCTCCCCCTCGTCCACGTCACCCACTTCAACCGGCTGATGTGGGACAACGGCCGGGCCCCCGCCACCGTCATCGAGCACGGCGTCATCGACCCGGGCCCGCTGTGGACCGGTACGGAGGCCAGGGCCGCGGTCGTGGTCAACGACCCGGTGCGCCGGGGCCGTACGACGGGGACCGACCTGCTGCCCCGCTTCGCCGGGGCCGCGCCCCTGGACGTCTTCGGCATGCGCACCGAAGGACTCGGCGCCCACCTCGGGCTGCCCCCCGGCCGCTGCCGCACCCGCGACCTGCCGCAGGGCGAACTCCACCCCGCCATGGCCCGCTGCCGCCTCTACCTCCACCCGGTCCGGTGGACCTCGCTCGGACTGTCGCTGCTGGAGGCGATGTTCCTCGGGATGCCCGTCGTCGCCCTGGACACCACCGAGGTGCGCGAGGCCGTGCCCGACGACGCGGGGGTCGTGTCCAACCGCCTCGACGTCCTCGAAGAGGCGGTACGCGCCTTCCTCGCCGACCCCGAACAGGCGTCGTACGCGGGGCAGCGGGCCAGGGCGGCGGTACAGGCCCGGTACGGGGTCCAGCGCTTCCTGGACGACTGGGAACACCTGATGAAAGAGGTCACGCGATGAGCCCCACCCACTCGGCCCCGCTCCGTGTCGCTCTCGTGTCGGAGCACGCCAGCCCACTCGCCGACCTGGGGGGACCGGACGCCGGCGGACAGAACGTGTACGTCGCCCAGCTCGCCGGCCACCTCGCCCGGCGCGGCCACGAGGTCACCGTCTACACCCGCCGGGACGGCCCCGGCCTGGCCCCGGAGCTGACCACCGCACACGGAGTGAAGGTCGTCCACGTGCCGGCCGGACCGGCCTCCCGCGTACCCAAGGACGAACTTCTCCCGTGCATGCCCGAGTTCGGGGCGTTCCTCGCGAAACGCTGGAGGACCGCCCCGCCGGACGTGGTGCACGCCCACTTCTGGATGTCCGGCACGGCGGCCCTGGCCGGTGCTCGCGGCCTGGGGGTCCCCGTGGTGCAGACGTACCACGCGCTCGGGACGGTGAAGAAGCGGCACCAGGGGAGCGAGGACACCAGTCCGCCCCAGCGCCTGGCCGTCGAGGCGGCGATCGGCAGGGCCTGCCGGCGCGTCCTGGCGACCTGTGCCGACGAGGTGGCCGAACTCATCGCGATGGGGGTGGACCGCGACCGCGTCTCCGTCGTCCCCTGCGGCGTGGACCCGAGGCACTTCGCACCGGTCGCGGGCGCCCGCACCGCCGCCGGGCCCCGCCGTCTGCTCGCGGTGGGCCGGCTCGTACGGCGGAAGGGCTTCGACCGTGCGATCGGCGCGCTCGCCGCGGTCCCCGACGCCGAACTCCTCATCGCCGGCGGGCCCGAGGCGGAGCTGCTGTTCGCCGAGCCGGAGGCGGAGCGGCTGAGGAAGGTCGCCGAGGACCACGGGGTCGCCGACCGGGTCACCCTGCTCGGCGCGGTGGCCCACGACCGGATGCCCCGGTTGATGTCCGGCGCGGACCTGGTGCTGTCCCTGCCCGACTACGAACCCTTCGGCATCGTGCCCATCGAGGCCATGGCCTGCCGGACCCCGGTGGTCGCCACCGCCGTCGGCGGCCACCTCGACACCGTGGTGGACGGTGTCACCGGCGCCCTGGTGCCGCCCGCAGCACAGGGCGGGCAGGAACACCTCGCCCGGGTGATCCGCACGTTGCTCGACGATCCGGAACGGCTGGCCCGCTACGGCAGGGCCGGCCGGGAACGCGTTCTCGCGCACTACAGCTGGGACCGTGTCGCCGACGGGGTCGCCCGCGTCTACAGCGCCGTGCGCGCCACCTCCTCACTCTCGGGAGCCGTCCGATGAACCCCACCCGCCACGCTCAGCACTGCGACGACCTGACGGAAGCCCTCGCCGCGTTCCGGAGCTCGTGCTCCGTCCTGCACCGCTGGGGCGGCGAGCTGGCAGGCCGCCTCGGCGGCGGCGCCAGGCTGCTCGTCGCCGGCAACGGCGGGAGCGCGGCGCAGGCCCAGCACCTGACCGCCGAACTCGTGGGCCGCTACCGCGAGGACCGGCCGCCGTTCTCGGCACTCGCCCTCCACGCCGACACCTCCTCCACGACCGCCATCGCCAACGACTACGGTGTCCAGGAGGTGTTCGCCCGGCAGACCTGCGCCCACGGCCGCCCCGGCGACGTCCTGATGCTCCTGTCGACCAGTGGTGCGAGCGCCAACCTCCTCTCCGCCGCCGCCGAGGCCCGCCGCATCGGCATGACCGTGTGGGCGCTGACCGGCCCGGCCCCCAACCCGCTCGAAGCGGCCTGCGACGAGGCCCTGTGCGTGGCCGCCCCCGCCTCGGCGACCGTTCAGGAACTCCACCTCGTGGCGGTCCACATGCTCTGCGAAGCGTTCGACCAGGTATGTGAGGAGCGGGCGTCGGTCTCGCGACGGCCCTCCCCCTCTCCCTCCCCGGTGGCCGTCGAGAGGGGCGCGCTGTGACCGTGCCCGCACCCCTCCTCGTCGTCGGGGACGCCCTCCTCGACCACGACCTGTCCGGCCGGGCCGACCGGCTGGCCCCCGACGCACCGGTCCCCGTGGTGCACGGCGCCCGTCGCAGCACACGGCCGGGCGGCGCGGCGCTGGCGGCCTACTTCGCGGCCGCCGACGGCCGCGAGGTCACCCTCGTCACGGCGCTGGGCGACGGCGAGGCCGACCGTACGCTGCGGCTCCTCCTCCAGGACCGCGTCCGCCTCGTCGAACTGCCGCTCACCGGTGAACTCCCCCGCAAGACACGGGTCATGGCCCAAGGGGTCCCGGTGCTCAGGCTGGACGACGGCGACGGGCGAGCGGCCGGGGCGACGGACGAGGCGCGGGCGGCGATCGGCGCGGCCGGGGCCGTCCTGGTCGCCGACTACGGCCGGGGCGCCGCCGACGTCCTGCGGGAGGCGCTCACCCGGGCGGCCCGCACGGTCCCCGTGGTCTGGGACCCGCACCCCCGGGGCGGGCCGCCGGTGAAGGGCACCAGGCTCGTCACGCCCTCGGCCGCCGAGGCCCGCGCCTTCGCCGCCCGCACCGGGGACGAGCCGCCGGGGGAACGTCCCGGTCCCGGCGGCGATCCGCACCGCCCGCGGCCCGACCTGCACCGCGCGGCCGACGACGCACGGGAGCTGATCCGGGCCTGGGGCGTCGCCTCCGTCGCGGTGACCCTGGGGTCGGACGGGGCGCTGCTCTCCCACGGGGACGACCCGCTGCTGGTCTCCGCCCCCCGTACCGCGTCGGGGGACGCCTGCGGAGCGGGCGACCGCTTCGCCGCGACCGCCGCCGGGCTGCTGGCCGACGGCGCGCTGCCCGAGAAGGCCGTGCAGGCGGCGGTACGGGCCGCCACGCGGTACGTCACCGACGGCGGGGCGGCGGGCCTGCGGTACGACCGCCCCGCCGCCCCGCCGGACCCGGACGCCTCCCCGAACCCGGAGTCGGCGCGGCTGGCCGACCGCGTCCGTGCGCAGGGCGGCACCGTCGTGGCGGCGGGCGGCTGCTTCGATCTGCTGCACGCGGGCCACGTCGCCCTGCTCCAGGCGGCCCGCCGTATCGGCGACTGCCTCATCGTGTGCGTCAACTCCGACGCCTCGGTCCGTCGGCGCAAGGGGCCGACCCGGCCGCTCGTGCCGGTCGCCGACCGGGTCCGGGTCCTGCTGGCGCTGGGCTGTGTCGACGCGGTCGCGGTCTTCGACGAGGACACCCCCGAGCAGTTGCTGAAGGAGCTGCGTCCCCACATCTGGGCCAAGGGCGGCGACTACGCGCTCGCCCAGCTCCCCGAGACGCCGCTCGTGCGGAGCTGGGGCGGCGAAGTGGTGCTCCTGCCCTACCTCAACGGCCGTTCCACCACCGATCTCGCCGCCCGGGCCGCCCTGGTCCCGGCCGAACGGGCCACCGGACGCGCCCGTACGGGCAGGAGGTGACGACCATGTCCGGCCCGGCCGCCGCCGCCCGGCCCCGCCTGCTCGTCCTCCGGGCCCTGGGGCTCGGCGACCTGCTCACCGCGGTGCCCGCCCTGCGAGGGCTGCGCCGCGCCCACCCCGGCCACGAGATCGTCCTCGCCGCCCCCTCGTCGCTGCGGGACGCGGCCCTGGCGACCGAAGCGGTGGACACCCTCTTCCCGGCCCAGGCGCCCGGACGCGGAGTCCCGACCCTCACCGGCTGGTACGGGGGCCCGCCGGACGTCGCCGTCGATCTGCACGGCAACGGGCCCGAGAGCCACGCCGCCCTCGCCGCCCTCGGACCGCGCCGCATCCTCTCGTACGCCTCTCCGACGCCGACGATGTCGTCGGCCGGGGCCGCGCCGCCCGTGTGGCGGCACGAGGACCACGAGCGCGAACGCTGGTGCCGCCTGCTGGCGGCCTACGGCATCCCGGCCGATCCCGCAGACGTCCGGCTGCCCCAGCCGTCCCGCCCCTCACCGGCTCCCGGCGCCGTGGTGGTGCACCCGGGAGCCGAGGCGGCGGCCCGGCGCTGGCCGGCCCGGCACCACGCCATCGTCGTGCGGCGGCTGCTGGCGGAGGGCTGCCGCGTCGTGGTGACCGGTGGGCCGGGGGAGGAGGAACTGGTCGCGGACCTGGCCCGCGCCGCGGGCCTCGGCCCCCGGGACGTCATGTCCGGCGGGCTGCCGTTCGCGGAGCTGTCCGCCCTGGTCGCAGGCGCGGCCTGCCTCCTCAGCGGCGACACCGGACCCGCCCACCTCGCCGTCGCCCACGGCACACCGTCGGTGACCCTCTTCGGCCCGGTGGCGCCCCGTCTGTGGGGGCCGCCGCCGGACCCGCGGCACACGGCCCTGTGGCACCCCGGCCCGCCGGGTGACCCGCACGGCGCCGTTCCCGACCCCGCGCTGATGCGGATCGGCACCGTCGAGGTGCTCGCCTCCGTCCTGGCCCAGGTCCGCCGGGGCAGGGCGGGGTCCCGGAGCGCGGCGAGCGAGTCCGCGGGGGCGAACGGCCATGGCTGAGCGGTCCGGCGGGAGCCCGCCGGGAGGCGACGCCCGGACCACCGTCGCCATGATCACCCGGAACCGGCCGGACAGTGCCCTGCACACCCTGGACCGGCTGGCCGAGCTGCCCGAGCGGCCCCCGGTCGTGGTCGTCGACAACGGCGTCGACCCGGCGGTGACCGCCGCCCTGCGCGCCCACCCCGTCGGCGCCCGGGTCCTCGCCCCGGGACGCAACACCGGGGCCCTGGGCCGCAACCTCGCCGTACGCCGCGCGACGACCCCGTACGTCGCCTTCAGCGACGACGACTCCTGGTGGGGCCCCGGCTCCCTGCGGCGCGCCGCCGACCTCCTCGACGCCCATCCGCACCTCGGCCTGCTGGCGGCCCGCAGCCTGGTGGGGCCCGACGAACGGGACGATCCGCTGAACGACCTGCTGGCGCGCTCGCCGCTCCCCCCGGAACCCGGTCTGCCGGGCCGCCCCGTCCTGGGCTTCCTCGGCTGCGCGTGTGTCGTGCGCAGGCAGGCATATCTCGACGTCGGCGGATACCATCCGCTGCTCTTCTTCGGCGCGGAGGAAACGCTCCTCGCCTACGACCTGGCGGCCGCCGGCTGGGGCGTCTCCTACGAACCGTCCGTGACCGCCCACCACCACCCCGACCCGGGCGCACGGCCGGGCCGCTCCGCACTGCTGCGCCGCAACGCGCTGCTCACCGCCTGGCTCCGCCGCCCGGCCCACGTGGCGCTGCGGCACACCCTGGAGCTGGGCGCCGCCACGTTCCGGGGCGAGGACGGTGCCGCCACGGCGCTGCGCGGGGCTCTGGCCCGGGCCCCCCGGGCCGTACGGCAGCGCCGCCGGCTGCCCGCGCGGACCGAACAGCGGGTACGGCTGCTGGAAGGCAACGCCCGCGCGGCGAAGGGCCTCTCCGGGGCCGGGAAGAAGGGAAGCGCCGCATGACCGACGACCGGATCACCGTCGTGGTGATCACCCATGGCCGCCGCCCCGAACTCCTGCGTACCCTGCGGGCCCTGCGAGCCCTGCCGGAGGCCCCGGCGGTCATCGTCACGGACAACGACTCCCAGGACGGCACCGCCGAGGCGGTGGCGCGCCTGTTCCCCGAGATGACCCTGCTGACGCCCGGCCGCAACCTCGGAGCCGTCGGCCGCAACCTGGCGGTCGAGCGCGTACGAACCCCGTACGTGGCCTTCTGCGACGACGACACCTGGTGGGAGCCGGGCTCCCTGCGGCACGCGGCCGATCTCCTCGACCGGCGGCCGCTGCTGGCCGCGGTGACGGCGCGCATCGTCGTGGAACCGTCGGGCGAGGAGGACCCCGTCGTCGCCGAGCTGCGGGATTCACCGCTGGAGGGGCCCGCCTGGCTGCCGGGGCCCGCACTCGGTTCGTTCCTCGCCGCCGCCACCGTGATGCGTACGGACGCCTTCCGGTCGGCCGGCGGTTTTCACCCCGGGCTGTGGCTGGGAGGCGAGGAGGAGCTACTGGCCACCGATCTGCTCCGGCGGGGATGGTGGCTCAGCTACGTGCCCGAGCTGCTGATCCACCACGCCGCCTCTCCGGTCCGCGACAGCACCGCGCGGCGAACGCTGGGTCTGCGGAACACCCTCTGGTTCACCTGGCTGCGCCGCCCGTGGGCCCCGGCTCTGCGCCGTACCGCCCACCTCCTGGCCACGGTCCCCCGGGACCGCGCCTCGCTCCGGGCGTTCGCCCAGGCCGCCGAAGGACTGCCGTGGGTGCTCAAGCAGCGGGCCCCGGTGCCCCGCGAACTCGAAGCCCGGCTGCGGGCGCTGGAACGGGCGCGACGGACGTCGGCCGCGCGGCGCTACGTCGGCTGACACCGGAAGCGTTCCCGGGCCCCCCGGGACGCCGTGCTGGACGACGGCGAACAGGTCCTCCCGGACGTCGGACACGGCCATGGGAGGCAGTCCGCCGCGTGCCGAGACCATCAGGAGGCCCGCCGGACGGGCGTCCGTGAACGTCACGCTGTGGGAGACCGGGCGATGCGCCGGCACGGAGGAAGCGACGATCTCGTCGAGGCCGGCGGACGCTTCGGCCACCTTCTGAGCACCAGGGGCCGCCGAGCCCGGGGATCTGAACACGGTCTCGGCCCGGAGCCCCACCGCCCGCGGCCCCGGGAGGCCACCCGCGATCCCGGCGGCGGAGACCGGCCCGTCCTCCGCCGAGGGCAGGAACGATCCTTCGCCGCCACCCCGCCGCCGGTCCGCGTGTCGGGTGCAACGGGCCCGCGGCCCCTGCCTATGCTCCCTGCGGTGGAGGGACGTACCGGACACACCGCGTCCGCCCTTCCGCCGACAAGCCGGCCGGGCGAAGAAGTCAGCCAGCCGCGGGTGGGACCCCACGACGGCCGCTGCCGTGCCCGGGGGTTCACCGGCAGGTGTGCTCGCCCCATGAGCCGCACCTGCCTCGGGGCCCCTGCGACGCCCCCCGCAGGGGGCCCGGCCCATGTATCCGAGCACTGCCCCGGCAGGCTCCGGCCGACGCCCGTCCGTGCGCGGCCGGGGCGGAGTGATGGACAGACAGGGAAGCCGGAAGGAGCAACCAGGCATGCGGGAACCACTCGACCAGGACCACAGCACGTGCACCGCGGCGTCGGGCGGCGAGAGCCCGGCACAGTCCGCCCGCCTGCCGGCGGCCGACATCGCCGCTCTGCGGAGCGAGCTGGAGGGGCTGCGCGCCGCACTCAGCAGTCGGCCGGTCATCGACATCGCCCGGGGCATCCTCATCGCCTCGACGCCCTGCACCAGCCAACAGGCATGGCAGATATTGGTGAACGCGTCCCAGGACAGCAACATCAAGCTGCGGGACATCGCTCACCAACTCGTCGAGAGCTTTCACGGCTCCCCCTTGCCGCCCGCCACCCGTCGCGCCCTGCACACCGCCATCCGGCACACCCGCGCCCGCTGAGCCGGTCCTCGTCGCACGGAAGCGGCGCGGTGGCCTCGCACGCCCCTGGCACCGGACGCGCCGCACGGGAGCGGTGCGGCGCGTCCGGCGCCACGGCGTGCGACCGGGGCACCGCCGGCCCGGGCCGGCGGCCCGGCCCGCCCGTACGCCGTGCGCCCGGTCGGCGTCGTCCAGCCGGGTGACCGCCCCCGCCCACAGGGTTCGTGGGCGCCGGAGCGTGGCAGGGCCAGGATGTGCTTCGGAGGTGAGGCGCGCCCCGCGGCGGACATCGTGCGGGACGTGCGCGCGGATGCTCGGCACGTCCCGCAGTCCCTCCCGGTTTCCTTGATCCCCGTACGGCGAGGAGTGGAGCCCCCCATGGCCGTCGAGAGCCGGTATGCCGACGACCCCGACACGGCAGCAGACTTCCGGAGGCTCGCCGAGCTGCCCGACGGGCCCGCCAAGGAGCACCTGCGGGGACAGATCATCTGCGCCTGGCTCCCCATGGCCCACCGGCTGGCGGCCCGCTACCGCAATCGCGGCGAGACCCTGGAGGATCTGCGGCAGGTAGCGGCCGTCGGACTGGTCAACGCCGTCGACCGCTACGACCCCGCGGTCGCCCGTGCTTTCGCCCCCTTCGCCATCCCCACCATCACCGGCGAGATCAAGCGGCACTTCCGGGACCGCATGTGGTCCGTGCACGTACCCCGCAGAATCCAGAACCTCCGGAACGCCGTCCGGCTGGCCACGGCCGAACTGGCCGCCGCCGGCGTCCCGACGTCCCTCGCCCGCCTCGCCGAGCACACCGGACTCAGCGAGGACGAGGTGCGCCAGGGGAACGAGGCGCTGCACGGCTTCACCGCCCTGTCCATCGACGCCGAGGTCGCCGCCGGGGACGGTGACGTGCTGCTCGGCGACAGCCTCGGCGTCGTGGACGAGGGCTTCGACCTGGTACTCGACCGCGAGGCGGCCAGATCCGGGATCAACTGTCTGGCGGAGCGCGAGAAACGGGTGCTCTACCTGCGGTTCTTCGCCGACCTGACGCAGAGCGCCATCGCCGCGGAGCTGGGCGTCTCCCAGATGCACGTGTCCCGCCTCATGGCCGAGTCCTGCCGCCGTATCCGGGAGCACGCGATGCGCGAGCCCGTCGCACGGCGGAAGTCCCCCGACACCGGACGCCCGCGCACCGTGTGACGCGGCCGGGCGCGGCGCACCCCGCCCCGCCGGCCGCCGGAACCTCTCCGTGTGAAGGGGGTCGGCTCGGGTACTCGGCCGCCCGTGCGCTCCCTCGCCCCCGCCGGCGACGGACACCACGTCACCTCCCCCCCTGTCCCACCGCCACCCCACGTTCGGAGCCGTCATGAGCGAAAAGAATCCCCTGAAGGCCGCGGCCCAGAAGGCCGCCGAGATGCTGGGGGCCTCGTCCTCGCCGGAGGAAGGCATTCCGGGTAAGCCCGCCGCGCAGTCGCCACCGGTCGAGGAGCCCGTCGGCGGAAGCGAGCAGCTGCCGCCCAAACCCGATCAGAGCGGCCCGGCGACGATGAGCCCCACCGGCCGCGCCCTCGACATCGACCCCGCCGACGTGGCGCAGTCGGGCACCCGTCTGACCACCGCCCAGGGCACCCGGCTGTACGACAGCGACCACTCCCTCAAAGCGGGGGAGCGGGGCCCCGTACTCCTTCAGGACCACCACCTGCGGGAGAAGATCACCCACTTCGACCACGAACGCATCCCCGAGCGCGTGGTCCACGCCCGGGGCGCCGCCGCGCACGGGGTGTTCGTGGGCTACGGCACCGCCACCGACGTCACGAAGGCGGCGTTCCTCGCCGAGGGCGTCGAGACCCCCGTCTTCACGCGGTTCTCGACGGTGCTCGGGTCGCGCGGTTCGGCCGACACCGTCCGGGACACCCGCGGTTTCGCCACGAAGTTCTACACCACCGAGGGCGTGTTCGACCTCGTCGGCAACAACATCCCGGTCTTCTTCATTCAGGACGCGATCAAGTTCCCCGACGTCATCCATGCCGGAAAGCCGCATCCGGACCGCGAGATCCCGCAGGCACAGAGCGCGCACGACACCTTCTGGGACTTCGTCACCCTGCACACGGAGGCCGCGCACCACACCCTGTGGAACATGTCCGACCGGGGCATCCCCCGCTCGTACCGGACCATGGAGGGCTTCGGCGTCCACACCTTCCGCCTGGTGAACGCGGAAGGCTCCACGACCCTGGTGAAGTTCCACTGGAAGCCCAAGCTCGGCGTGCACTCCCTGCTCTGGGAGGAGGCGCAGATCATCAACGGCGTGGACCCCGACTTCCACCGCCGTGATCTCGCCGACGCCATCGAAGCGGGCGCGTTCCCCGAGTGGGAGCTGGGCATCCAGACCTTCCCCGACACGCCCGACCAGACGTTCGAGGGCATCGACCTCCTGGACCCCACGAAGATCGTCCCGGAGGAGCTGGCCCCGGTGCAGCCCATCGGCCTGCTCACCCTGAACGCCAACCCGTCGAACTACTTCGCCGAGACCGAACAGGTCGCCTTCCACGTCGGCCACCTCGTGCCCGGCATCGACGTCACGGACGACCCGCTGCTCGCCGGGCGGCTCTTCTCGTACCTGGACACCCAGATCTCGCGGCTGGGCGGCCCGAACTTCGCCCAGCTGCCGATCAACCGCCCGCACGCCCCGGTCAACGACATGCTGCGGGACGGCATGCACCAGACGGCGGTCCACCGGGGCGTCGCGCCCTACCGCCCCAACTCGCTCGACGGGGGGTGCCCGTTCCTCGCCGGGGCGGACACGGGAGCGTTCGTCGAGAGCCAGGTCACGGTGCCCGCGGCGAGCAAGAAGCGCGCGGCCCCCGCCTCGTTCGCCGACCACTTCACCCAGCCCCGGCAGTTCTGGCTGAGCATGACCCCGGTGGAGCAGGAGCACATCATCGCCGCCTACACCTTCGAGCTGAGCAAGTGCTACGAACAGGCCGTCAAGGAACGGGGCCTGAAGGTACTGGCCAACATCGATCCCGTGCTCTGCGAACAGGTGGCGAACGGCCTCGGCCTGCCCGTCCCGCGAGCCACGGAGCCGCTGGGCTCGCCCGAACCCAGCCCGGCCCTGTCGCAGGTGGGCGGTACCTGGCCGTCGGACGGGCGCGTCGTCGGCATCGTCACGGACGGCCGGGGCGATCTCGCCGGAGTCCGCTCGGTGCGCGAAGCGGTGCTGCGGGCGGGCATGGTCCCGCTGGTCATCGCTCCGCGGGGCGGGGTGCTGGACGCCGACGGGGACCCGGTCACCGTGCAGCGCACGTTCGCCAACGCCCGCTCCGTGGAGTTCGACGCGATCCTCCTGGCCGGCGCGCCCGGCCGCGGGGACGACGCCTACGGGGCGCGCGACGCCAAGGCCGCAGGTCCGCAGGCCCAGAGCGCGGTGCGGACCGACCCGCGCGTCCTGCTGCTCCTGTCCGAGGCGTTCCGGCACGGCAAGGCCCTCGGCGGCTGGGGCGAGGTCGCCGGAGTGCTGGAGGTGGCGGGGGCCCCGGCCACCCGGGCGGGCGTGGTGCTCGGCGACCGCCCCGACGCCGTCATGGACCGGATCGCCGAACTCCTGGCCGCACACCGGGTCTGGGAGCGCTTCCCGGCCGCGATCTGACCGCCGCGATCCGACCGGAGCCCGCGCGGGCACAAGCCCGCGCGGGACTTCGTACCGGCTCGGTCTGCCTCAATTCCGGCTCGGGGAGCACGCCGGCGGCGGCGCAGCTCAGCCGCCGTTCGGCTCCGCGCTGCGAGCGGCCAGCAGGGCGCGGGTCTCACGGTCGACCTGCTGGGCCTCCCCGGTGGGCACGACGATGACGGGAACCCGCGCCCCCGGCCCGCTGATGACCTCGGGGCGCTCCGGGACGAGCGTCCCGAGGCCGCCCGTGAGGCCGAGCGCGGGCAGCCGGGCACACACCTCCTCGCGCACCTCGGGCTGGTCCTCGCCGATCTCCCCGGTGAAGACCAGCGCGTCGAGCCGGTCCAGGGAGGCGGCCATCGCGGCGACGCCCCGACGGCAGTGGTGGGTGAACACGTCCAGCGCGAGCGCCGCGCGCTCGTCCCCCGCCGCTCGGCCGCGGACCAGGTCGCGGGTGTCGTCCGAGGTGCCGGAGAGGGCGAGAAGGCCGGATTCGTGGTTCAGCGCCTCCTCGATCCCGGCGGCCGACAGACCGTGCCGGGTCTGCAGCCAGGTCAGGGCGCCGGGGTCGACGCTGCCGCTGCGGTGACTCATCACCAGCCCTTCGAGCGGGGTGAACCCCATGGTCGTGTCGACGCTCCGCCCGTCCCGTACGGCGCACGCCGAGCATCCGCCGCCGAGGTGCGCGATCACCAGGTGAAGCTGTTCGGGACGCCGGCCGAGGAGTTCGGCGGCCCGGGCCAGGGCCCAGGCGTACGACAGCCCGTGAAAGCCGTAGCGCCGCAGCCCGAAGTCCTCGCGCCAGGCGGCGGGCACGGCGTACTCCCGGGCGGCGGCGGGCAGGCCGGTGTGGAAGACGGTGTCGAAGCAGGCGGCGTGCGGGATGTCGGGCAGCAGGTCGCGGGCCGCGTCCACGACGGTGAGGGCGGGTGGCACGTGCAACGGCGCGAGCGTGGCCACCTCGTCCAGACCGGCGCGCACGACGTCGTCGATCAGACGGTGGCCGCGCAGCCGGGAACCGCCGTGGACGACGCGATGGCCGACAGCCGACGGGGCGGGCGCCTCGTCCAGGAGCCGACGCAGCGGGCCGTACGCGTCCCTGCCGGGCGGCGAGTCGCCGCGGTGATCGGCGAGGATCTCGCCGGCGTCGCCGAACACGGTCAGGCGCAGGCTGGACGAGCCGGCGTCGGCGACCAGGACCGGCCTGCTGTTCCGTACGGACACGTGGGCCCACTCCCTTCGTGACGCCCGGCCCGGCGACGTCGTCCCCCTTCCGAGGACGGCGGCCGACCGGGCGGGTACGCGCGAGGGGTGCCGGCCTGATCCGCACCGGTGAGGGCCGGCGCCCTGCCGGTCGGGCGGAGTTCACCCACCCGCGCGGCGGCCGGCCGGCGCCGCGGTGACGCCGCTGATGACGAAGCCGCTGCGCGGAGCCGTCGGGATCCGCCGCAGCGGAATCCGGAGGTCCTGTTCGGCGACGTCGTACGGCGTCCGCGCCAGGAAGCGGGCCACCGTGGCCAGGACGGAGACGGTCACGTCCTCCCCGGGGCACCGGTGGCCGTCCACAGGACCGCCGCCCTGGGGAACCAGCGCGTCGGCGGGGGCCGGTCCCGTCAGGAAGCGCGACGGGTCGAATCGATAGGGCTCGGGCCACAGGTCCGCGTCGTGATCGAGTCCGTACAGGTCCAGCAGCACCGTCGTGCCCGGGGCGATCGTCCGCCCGGCCCACTTCAGCCTCTCGGCGGCGAGACCTCCCACGAAGGGGGCGAACGGATAGAACCGGCGCACCTCCTGGGCGAACGCCCACGCGAACGCGGGGTCCCCGTCGCTCGCCAGAGCCTCGCGGTGTCCGGGGTGACGGTGCAGCGCGTGCGCGGCGAACACGGAGAACCAGGTGACGGCGACGGTCGGGCGCAGCACGTTGAGCACCTCGACCGCGGCGGTGCGCGGCGGGAGCGGGGACCCGTCCGCGTCCCGGTGCGCCGCGATCGTCCGGAGAACCGTGGGGCCCGGATCGCCGTCCTTGCGAACGGCTTCCACCAGGGACGCCAGCCGCTCCTCCTGACGGCCGCGCGCCCGTCGCGCGGCGATGTGGCGGGGGCCCACGGCGGCGAAGCCGTCGACCATGGCGATCAGGTCCCGCGCCGTCCGGCTCACCGCGTCCTCGGCCAGCGGCACACCGGCCCAGGCGTGCACGGCGCGGGTGAGCACTCTCGCCAGCTCGTCGAAGAGCACGACGCGCTCCGCCCGGGACCACTCCTCCCGCGCCCGCTCCAGCTCCCGGTCCACTCGTTCCGCGAGGTTCCGCACCGCCGACGGGTCCATGAGCAGGCCCGTGAACAACGCTTTGCGCGCCCGGTGGCGCTCGCCGTCGAGCGTGTGCACCGCGCCCCGGCCGAAGAGGGTGTCGATCACCGGACCCGGCAGGGCGTCGTGCCGGTGGATGTGCTCCTCGTCGTAGAAGAACCGCACCGCGGCCGGGCCGTGCAGCGCGATGGCCCTCTTGCCCAGGAGGCGGGTGCGCACCGGTGCCCCGCCGCTGCGCCGCCTGCGGTCCGGCAGCCAGGCGTATCCGTGGAGAAGGAGCGGGAGAGTGCTGTCGACCATGGGGGCCTCCGGGGCGAGCGGGGGATGTGGTGAGCGCGGTTCGGAGCCGACGGCGCGGGTCAGCCGCGGCGCCAGTCGTCGGAGCGCAGATGGGAGCCCGCCTGTGGCCCCATGCGCAGCATCCCGCCGTCCACCACCCAGGAGGCGCCGGTCGTGTACGAGGACTCCGGTCCGGCGAGGAAGGCGACGACGGAGGCGACCTCCCGGGCGTCGCCGGGCCGCCCGAGCGGAATGCCCGGCCGGTCCACGCCCGCCACCTCGACGTCCTCCTGACCCGTCATCGGAGTGGCGATCTCCCCGGGGGCCACCGCGTTCACCGTGATGCCGTGTTCGGCCAGTTCCAGGGCCATCACCTGGGTCAGCAGGCCGAGCCCGCCCTTCGCGGCGCAGTAGGGGGCGGCGCCGACCCGGGGCTGGTGCTCGTGGACCGAGGTGATGTTGACGATGCGCCCGCCGTCCCCCTGGGCGATCATGCGGCGGGCCGCCCGCTGCGAGCAGAGGAAGGGCCCGACGAGGTCCACGTCGATCACCTGCCGGACGGTGGCGTGGTCCAGGTCGAGGAACGGAGTGGCCGTCCCGGTGCCCGCGCAGTTGACGAGGACGTCGACGCGGCCCAGCTCGTCCGCGAGGGCGTCGACCACCTCGGCGGCCACCGGGAGATCGCTGAGGTCGAGCCGGGCGACGGCGGCGCGCCGGCTGGCCGCGCGGACCTCGGCGGCGGTGTCCTCGCCGCCCTGACGGTCGCGGTGGTAGGTGATGCCCAGGTCCATCCCCTGTTGGGCGAGCTTCACGGCGACCGCTCTGCCGATGCCCGAGTCGGCCCCGGTCACCAGGGCGACCGGGGCCACCGGCCCGGTGTCTTTGGTCATGTCTCCTCCAGGGGCGGTGTCGGGCGAGGGGCGGGGCGCTCCGGCGGCCGGACGGAGCCGGCCCGTGGCAGCGGCCGGGTACCACCGTCGCCCCGGGCCAAACCTGCGGATCGCCCCGCGGCCGTCGCCCGGGCCGGTGTGCCGCGGGGCAGGCGCTCGCTCCGCCGGCGGGCCGCCGCCCGCCCCGCGGGGGAGAGGCACCAGTCCCACCAGTGGTCCAGGAGCCCGGTGGTCAGCTCCTCGCCGGCCACCAGCGCGGGCCAGCGCAGGACCCGGCTCTGCGCCGTGACCTTCGCGCCGCCCAGGACCGGGTCGACGGCCAGGGCCGGGACCCCGGCCCGCAGGGCCAGCACCAGACCGTGCAGCCGGTCGGTGACCATGAGGTCCAGACGGCTTGCCAGAGAGAGGTACTGCTCCGGCGTCCGGCAATGGCGCCAGTCGCCCCGGGCCAGCCGGGTGTCGGCGTCGATCCGCGCACAGTCCTGACCGGCCAGCCAGGGGAGAAGCACCTCGGAGACACGGTCGTGGGCGCGCCGGTCACCGTACTCCCCCTGCCCGTGGGTGAGGGCCACCCCCACGACGGGCGCGGGCCGAGAGACGGGCGCGTCCGCCGCGAGGTCCGGCAGGGTGGCGTCGTCCGGTCCGTCGCGGGCCAGTACGCGGTCGAAGCCCCGGACCGCCGGACTGTCGGGGTCCACCACGCTCACGCCGACGGCGACGCGACGGCAGGAGGCGTATCGCTGGTGGAGTGCGGCGACCTGTCGCCCGTGAACGGGCCCGCAGACGAACACAAGCTGTTCGTAGCGCGGTGGCGGCGCCTCCTCCAGGCTGGGTCCGCCGGGAGCGAACGCGGGGCTCCAGGCGGTGTCGTGCGCGACGCCCAGCCGGTCGAGCGACGCCGAGACGGCCCGTTGGGCCAGCGCGTCTCCGGCGGTGACCTCGCCGTCCAGGAAGCTGAACCAGCCGGTCACCAGGACCCGCCCGGCGTCGGTGCGGGGCCGGAGCAGCTCGTCCAACCGGGCATCGAGGAGAAACGGCATCAGTCGGTACTCCCTTCCTGGTGGACACGGGCCGGCGGAACGCCCGCGTCCCCTTCGTCGGGTGCGAGGTCGTCGAGGAGGGCATGGCAGTCGGCCACCAGGCTGCCGAGCGCGGCCCCGACATCGGGGCCCTGCCCGTGCAGGTCGTCCTTCACGACGGCGAGGGCCTCACGGGCATCGGCCAGAGCGGCGTCGCGCCGATCGCACCGCTCCTCGTCCGCGCCGTGCTCCATGATGGACTCGTCGGCCGCGCAGACCTCCGCGGCGGCGGAGAGCAGAGGACCGAGTCGGTGCAGGGAACGGCGCGGAGGCCGGGGCAGCCCCCTCCTGTCGGAGGCGGTCTCCCACAGAGTCAGGGTCAGGGCGAGCAGACGGTTCGCCACCCGGGCCCAGACGATGTCCCATCCGGTGGAGGGCGGCGGCGTCCGGCGGCGGAGGCGGTGGCCGGGGTTGAGCCGCAGGCTCTCGGCGTCCCGTCCCCGTGCCACATGGAGCTCCGACAGGGCGGCCGACAGGTCGCGGGCGTCCCGGTGCCACTGTTCCGCCCGCTGTGCGTCGTAGTCCTCCACCTCGTCGCCGATGTCTCGCAGGAGCCGACCGCAGTCGCGCGGCAGGGAACGGGCCAGCCCGGTGACGTGGAGCGAGTGGATCGGCGGCAGGACGAGAGCGTTGACCGCGATGCCCACGGCGGCTCCCACCACCGTCTCCAGCAGCCGGTGTCCCACGGCCGGCAACGAGTACGAGCCGTAGGCCAGCACGAAGAGGGCGGTCGTCGGCGCGTACAGGCCCTGCCCGCCGACCGGAGCCACATTGCCGAGCAACACGGTCACGGGGAGGACGATGATCATGGCGATCATCGTGTCTCCGGTGAGCGTCGCGGCGCCGGCGGCGAGCAGGGTCCCCGCCGTGATCATCATGATCAGCTGGGTCGCGGTGCGCACGGACCGGTAGACGGTTCCCTGGACCAGTGCCACGGCCGCCCACGGGGCCATCAGCGCCATGGGCGCCGTGAGCCACCATCCGGTCAGGGCCCAGGCGATGATGGCCGCGGCGGCCGCCTTCAGGGACTGCACCACCTGCTGCCGGTCGGGGCGGTGCATCCGGGGCGTCAGGCGGGCGAGCAGCGCGTTCATGACTCGCGGGCGGGCAGCCGGGGACGTGGACCCGCCGGCCCGCCGACCGGTCGGCGCGGCCGTCGGCAGAAGCCGCTCACGCCGCCCCCTGGAGCACATCGTCGCGCAGTCGTTCGCAGGACTGACTGAGCAGGCGCGAGACGTGCATCTGGGAAATCCCGAGGCGTTCGGCGATGCTCACCTGAGTCATGTCGCGGAAGAAGCGGAGGTAGAGGATGGTGCGCTCCCGCTCCGGGAGCTTGCTCAGTCCCGGCTTCACGGCTTCGCGGTCGACGGCCACGTCCAGAGCCCGGTCGCAGGAGCCCAGCCGTTCGGAAAGGGGGCTGCCGCCCTCCGCACCCGCCGGTTCGGCGTCCAGCGAGAGGGCGCTGTAGCTCTCCAGCGCTTCCAGGCCCAGGAGCACGTCCTCCTCGCTGAGCCCGGAGGCGGCGGCGATCTCGGCGCACGTCGGCGCGCCGCCGCCCGCGGTCTGGGTGAGATCACGCCGGACCGTCCGCACCCGGTTGCGGAGGTCCTGGACGCGGCGGGGCACGTGGACGTCCCAGGTGTGGTCCCGGAAGTGCCGCTTCAGCTCGCCCGTGATGGTCGGGACCGCGTACGTCTCGAACGCCTTGGCGCGCAGGGGGTCGTACCGGTCCACCGCCTTGACGAGCCCCATCGCGGCCACCTGGCGGAGGTCGTCCATCGCCTCTCCCCGGTTGCGGAACCGGGAGGCTATTCGGTGGGCCATCGGCAGCCATGCGCAGACCAGCTCGCCACGCAGCGTGTCCCGCTCGCGTCCGGGAGGCAGCTCACGCAGTCTGCGAAAGGCGTCGTGCCCGGCAGCGTCGTCCCCGTCCGTGCGTCGTTCCTGGCCAGGTGCAGCCTGCATACGAGCTCACTCCTCGACGGCGGTTGATCGGGTCGCCGTGGGAGCGCGGGGAGCCGGACACATGCCGCCCGGGGCCCCCACGGGCGCGCCTCATGTCCGAAGCACACACGTCGCATACCCGTGCTAATAGGCGCTAAACGTGTGAAACTCCGCAGATACGCGGGCCTCTCGCCGTCCTGTCGGTCCCTTGTTCCGGAACCTGGGCGGCGCGAGGGCCGGGCCACGGGGCAAACCCCTGAATCCCGTGCTCCACGGCTCGGAGCCCTCGGCCGACCAGCCGGGTTCCCGCGCCCGGAGGAGCCAAACGGAATCGTCCCGGACCCCGGACCCAGGAACCGGTCCCCGGGAGCCGGGCCCCGAAACCAGCCCGCGGTCCGGCTCCCGCCGGCGTGTGTAGCCGTGGCCTGCCGGGGTACTCGGTTGAGTCGAGCGCACCCCGACATACCGGGAGGAAATTATGGATCTCGCGCACCTGACACCCTTGTACGACCGCCCTGGGCCCTGGGCCACGGCCTATCTCGACACCTCGGCGGCGGACGAGTCCACGCTCAGCCGCCGCGAGCTCAAAGGACGACAGATCAGCGAGGAACTGGCGGAACAAGGGGCGGACCAGGAGACCTGTCTGGCGGTGCGCCGGGCCATCGACTCGTACGCCTTCGGGGACCAGACGGCGGGCAGGGCGGTGTTCGCCGCCCACGGCCAGGTCGTACTGGATCCCGTACTGGGCATTCCACCGCCGGGCGAGTCCCTCAGCGTCTGGGCTCCCCTCCCGCACGTGGCGCCCCTGGTGGAACTGACCCCCGACGAGCCGGACACGCTGGTCGTGCGCGTCGATCGCGTCGGCGCCGACATCGAGCTGAGGACCTCCTCCGAGCGCAGTTCCCTCGATACGGTGCAGGGCCGTGACTGGCCCGTGCACCGCACGGCGTCCGCCGACTGGTCCGAGCGCCATTTCCAGTTGAGCGTCGAGAACACGTGGGAGGAGAACGCCCGCACCGTGGCGGCGGGTGTGGAGGACGCCGTGACCACGACCGGCGCGCACCTGGTCGTTCTCGTCGGCGATGTACGGGAACGGCGTTCCGTGCGCGACGCTCTGCCGGAGCATCTGCGAGCGACCGTCGTCGAGACGGAGCACGGGGGACGGGCGGCGGGTTCGCACACCGCGCTCCTCGACGACTGGATCGCCGCACAGCGCCGCGAGTACGCCGGTCTGCGCGCGGCGGAAGCGCTGGAGCGGTTCACCGCGGCCAAGAACCGCGACGACGGCAGGATCGAGGCGGCCGACGGTGTTCCGGCGCTGGTCGACGCGGCGCGTGAACACCGGATCGCCACCCTCCTGCTTCGGCCGGACGGGCCCGACACCCACCGGGAGGTCTGGGCCGGCCCGAAATCCGAACAGATCGCGCTGCGCCGGACCGACGCCCGCTCGCTCGGCGAACCGGAACCCTTCACCGTCCGTGCCGACGACGCCCTGCTCAGGTCGGCGACGCTGACCGGTGCGGAGGCCGTCGTCGTCGGCGGGGCGGCCGCCGCTCGCGACCGCAGCCCCGACGAGGACCTGGCGGCGGACAACCGCGGGGAGGCCGAGCCGGAGCAGGCCGAACCGGTCGGGGGCCTCGGCGCGCTGCTGCGCTGGCCGACCGAGGGGGAGCACCCGCTGCCGGAACCGGGGACCTGACGCCACACCGAGGGCCGCGCCGGGACGGACGGGGGCCGTCCCGGGGCGTGCTGGCGGCCTTCCCGGGGCGTGTCGCGGCGCGATTTGCATGAACGGCGCCGAGGTGGGAAAAGTGATGGAGAAGGTCAGGAAGCGGCCTGTTCGGACCCGCTGCCGTCCTTTCCGGGGTGTGCCGTGAGGTTGCCGAGTCACCCTTGACCCACTCCTTCGCGAGTCCCGCTTTCCCCTGCCGCGGGGCGGTCCCGCCGTGTTCCCGACGAGCTCGCGGCGCCGGCCCCGTAGGCCCGCTGTCATCCCGTTGCGAGAGAAAGGCCGAGTGCGATGCTGATGGCCCACCCCGCGGTACTCGAAGAGCTTCTGCGTCGTTACGACGAACTGAAGGCCGGACGCGGAAAGGACGCCCGGGAGGTGACCCGGCGCCTGGAGGACGTGAGCTACACCTTGTGCGTGACCACCGGCACCCGGGACATCGCCTCGGCACTCGTGGCCGCTCGTGGGCAACTGCGCCGCCTGGTGGCGGAGAAGGCGGCCACGGCCCTTTCCTGACGGGACGGTGAGTGCGGTGCTGGGTCGAGGAACGCCGTGATGTCGTGACGGGCTTTCAGTACGTTCTGCGAGGCCGTTCGGCGGTGGTGACGGGTGCCGCGCGGGGCATCGGTGCGGCGGTCGCCCGGCGCCTGGCACAGCGCGGGGCGAAAGTGGCCCTGCTCGGCCTGGAGGCGGACGCCCTCGCCCGGGTGTCGCGGTCCCTGCCGACCGAATCGGCGCACTGGGAGGTCGACGTCACCGATGACGCGGCGATGGCGCGCGTCGCCGACGAGGTCCGGGACCGCTTCGGTCCCCCCTCGGTGGTGGTGGCCAACGCCGGAGTCGCGGAGGGCGGACCGTTCGTCGGCTCCGAACCGGCCACGTGGCGTCGAGTCATCGACGTCAATCTCGTCGGGAGCGCCGTCACCGCCCGGACGTTCCTGCCCGCCCTGCTCGACACGCGGGGGTACTACCTCCAGATCGCCTCCCTGGCGTCCATCGGCGCAGCCCCCATGATGAGCGCCTACTGCGCCTCCAAGGCCGGTGTGGAGTCGTTCAGCCGCGCCCTGCGCGCCGAAGTGGCTCCCCGGGGGGTGGCCGTGGGCATCGCCTACCTCAACTGGATCGACACCGACATGATCCGCGACGCGGACCGGCACGCCGTCATGCGCGACCTGCGCGCGCACCTGCCCCGGCCCGCCCGCAAGGTCTACCCCGCCGCGGACGTGGCCGTACGCCTGGTGTCCGCCGTCGAGTCACGCTCGGTCACGGTGTACTTCCCCGCCTGGCTGCGGGGCGTCCAGGCCGTACGGGCGGCACTGCCCGGCCTGGTCACCCTGTGGTCCCGCCGGGCCGTCGGGGCCGCGTACCCCTCCACCGGTCTCCTCGGCGCGGGCGGCCGTGCCGGGGGCGCCGACGGCGGCTGAGGCCGACGGCGTTCGTCGGTCGCCGTCCGGCGAGCGGCCGGACGGGATCAGTCGGCGACGGCCGGCTCGGAGGCCCCGGCCAGGCCGTCGCGTGCCCCCAGGCGCAGGTGCTCGACGTGGTAGAGGGCCTGGTCGAGAAGTTCGGCGACGTGGTCGTCGTAGAGGGCGTAGATGATCGAGCGGCCGTGTCGCTCGCCGGTGACCAGGCCGAGGTTGCGCAGCAGGCGTAGCTGGTGGGAGCAGGCGGAGGCTTCCATGCCGACGGCGTCGGCGAGGTCGCCGACCGAGCAGGGCCCTTCCTGGAGCCGCGCCAGGATGTGCAGGCGCGACGGGGTGGCGAGGGCCTGGAGGGTGGCGGCGACGTCCGCGGTGCCGACCGCGTCGAGGCGTTCGCGGGTGGTGGCACTGCTCGTGGCGTCGGATCCGTGGCCCATGACGCCATCATACGCGCGACACCTGAAAAGCTGTTCAGGTGTTCCTGTATGGTGACCCTGTTGCCCGTCGTCCACCCGTGAAGGGTTGTTCCGTCATGTCTTCTGTCGTGGATCAGCGGTCCGTGCCGGCGGTTCCCGGGCCGCCGCGTCCGGTGCCGACGGTGCGGCGCACCCGTCTGCTGGCCCTGCCGGAGGCCCGGTGGGCGCTGGCCTCACTGGTGCTGTTCCTGCTGGCGCTCCCGGTGTACCTGCTGGGGGCTCCGGCGTGGGCGTGGGGACCGCTGTTCGCCGCGACCTACGTCACCGGCGGCTGGGAGCCGGGGTGGGAGGGGCTCAAGGCCCTGAAGGAGCGGACCCTGGACGTGGACCTGCTGATGGTCGTCGCGGCGCTCGGCGCCGCCTCGATCGGGCAGGTCCTGGACGGTGCGCTGCTGATCGTCATCTTCGCCACCTCCGGTGCCCTGGAGGCGGTCGCCACGGCCCGCACCGAGGATTCCGTGCGCGGCCTGCTCGACCTCGCCCCCACGGTCGCGACCCGGCTGCGGGCGGACGGCACCGAGGAGACGGTCGACGCCGAGCGCCTGGCGGTGGGGGACGTCATCCTGGTGCGGCCCGGTGAGCGGGTCGGCGCGGACGGACACGTGCTGGACGGGGCGAGCGATGTCGATCAGGCCACGATCACCGGCGAGCCCCTGCCGTCGGCCAAGCAGGCGGGGGACGAGGTGTTCGCCGGCACGGTGAACGGCACGGGCGCTCTGCGGGTGCGCGTGGAGCGGGACCCGGGGGATTCGGTGATCGCCCGGATCGTGCGGATGGTCGAGGAGGCTTCCGGGACCAAGGCGCCGACCCAGCTGTTCATCGAGAAGATCGAGCAGCGCTACTCGATCGGCATGGTCATCGCGACGCTGGCCGTCTTCGGCATCCCGCTCGCCTTCGGCGACGATCTCCGGTCCGCGCTGCTGCGTGCGATGACGTTCATGATCGTCGCCTCCCCGTGCGCGGTGGTCCTCTCCACCATGCCCCCGCTGCTGTCCGCGATCGCCAACGCGGGCCGCCACGGGGTGCTGGCGAAGTCGGCGGTCGTGATGGAACGCCTGGGCCAGGTCGACGCGGTCGCGCTGGACAAGACCGGCACCCTGACCGAGGGCGCCCCGCGGGTCACCGACGTCCGCCCCCTTAGCGCCTCGGGTCTGGACGAGGACGGACTGCTGGCGCTGGCGGGTGCGGCCGAGCACCCCAGCGAACACCCCCTCGGCCGCGCCGTCGTCCGGGCCGCCCGGGAACGCGGCCTCGTTCTCGCCGGGGCGACCGGTTTCGCCTCCGCCCCCGGGGCCGGTGTCACCGCGACCGTCGAGGGACACACCGTCCGGGTCGGGTCTCCGGCCAGGCTCCTGCCGACGGGCGGACCGGAGTTCGCCGACACGGTCCGCTCGCTGGAGGACGGGGGGCGCACCGCGGTCGTCGTCCTGCGCGACGGCGCTCCGGTCGGAGTGCTGGGCATCGCGGACCGGCTCCGTGGCGACGCGAGGGCCACGGTGGCCGCGCTGACCCGGCTCACCGGCCGCGCCCCGGTCCTGCTCACCGGCGACAACGAGCGGGCCGCCCGCCACCTGGCCGGCGAGGCCGGCATCACCGACGTCCGCGCCGGACTGCTTCCCGAGGACAAGGTCGCCGCGGTACGGGCGTGGGAGGCCGAGGGCCTGCGCGTCCTGGTCGTCGGCGACGGGGTCAACGACGCGCCCGCGCTGGCCGCGGCGCACACCGGCATCGCGATGGGCCGGGCGGGGTCCGACCTGGCGCTGGAAACGGCGGACGCCGTCGTCGTACGCGACGAACTCGCCGCGATCCCCGCCGTCGTGGCCCTCTCCCGCACCGCCCGCCGCCTGGTCGTCCAGAATCTGGCCATCGCCGGGACGTTCATCGCCGTCCTGGTCGCCTGGGACCTCATCGGCACCCTCCCGCTGCCGCTCGGCGTGGCCGGGCACGAGGGCTCCACCGTCATCGTCGGCCTCAACGGCCTGCGACTGCTGCGCGAGGCCGCCTGGCCCCGCCCCGCCGAGGACGCTCCGTGAGCAGGCGGGGGGCGTACGGGGCGCGTACGGGGACGAGCCGCCCGAGGCCGCCGCGAGGGCGCTCTGCCCGCTGAGGCCGCCGGCCCGGGTGTTCCCCCCGCGGCCGGCCCGGGAAGCGGCTGCCCGGGGTCAGCCCAAGGAGGAGAGCAGGTCGTCGCACGCCTGCTCACAGCGACGGCACGCCTCGGCACAGACACGGCAGTGACCGTGCCGGTCCGCGTGGGTCTCGCACTCGTCGGCACAGGCTTTGCAGACGGTGGCGCAGGCTTGGAGGACCGCCCGGGTCACGTTGGCGTCGTAGCCCGTGTGGCGCGAGAGAACGGCGGCGGTCGTCGCGCAGACGTCGGCGCAGTCGGCATCGGTGCGGATGCACTTGGTGAGGTCGGCGACCGACTCCTCGGACAGGCAGGCGTCGGCGCACGCCGTGCACGCCTGGGCGCAGGCGACGCACTCCTCGATGCAGCGGGCGAGCTTCTCGCGGTCCACCCGGCCCAGGTCGGCGGGGTAGGCGGTCAGCATGTCCTTGACCACGGTGGTCATGAGTACCTCCAGGGTGTGGTTCGTCCCGTACGTCGCGGCCGGTGCCGCTGTCCCGTACGGGTACACCGATCGCCGACCGCGAAACGCCCGCGCGGTGGGAAACACCGGTCGCCGGTCGCGAAACCCCCGTGCGGCGGAGAACGACGCCCGTGCGGAGGGCCGGGGCGGGAGGCGGCGCGGGTGATGAGCGGGGCGGCCGTTAGGCAGGGGCATCAGGGGGTACCCCATGCGGACAAAGCGACCATGGCGCGTGCGGAATGAGGATCACATGCAGGTGGGATACAAGCTGGCGGCGGAGGCGTTCGGTCCGGCGGAGCTGGTCAGGCAGGCGGTGCTCGCCGAGGAGGCGGGATTCGACTTCGTCGAGATCAGCGACCACTACCACCCCTGGCTCGACAACCAGGGGCATTCACCCTTCGCCTGGACGGTGCTGGGGAGCATCGCGGCCCGGACGTCACGGATCGGACTGGCGACCGGGGTGACCTGCCCCACCGTGCGCTACCACCCGGCCGTCATCGCTCAGGCGGCCGCGACCCTCGCCCTGCTCTCGGAAGGCCGCTTCGTCCTGGGCGTCGGCTCGGGGGAGAGGCTCAACGAACACGTCGTCGGCTCCGGCTTCCCCGACGCGGTCAGCACCCGCCACGAGATGCTCACCGAAGCCCTGGAGATCATCCGCCTGCTGTGGAGCGGAGGTTACCGGTCCTACGAGGGGAAGCATCTGCGGCTGCGGGACGCCCGCGTCTTCGACCTCCCCGACGAAGCGCCGCTGATCGCGGTGGCCGCCAGCGGCCCGGAGTCGACCCGTATCGCCGCCGAGCTGGGCGACGGCCTGTTCGCCACGGAGGACAAGCCGAGCATCGTCCGGCACTACCGGGACGCCGGCGGCTCCGGCCCGTGCTACGCGGAGGTCCCGATGGCCTGGGCCCCCGACGAGCACACCGCCGCGCGCGCCGCCCTGGAGACGTCGCGCTGGGCCCTGACCGGGTGGAAGGTGATGAGTGAGCTGCCCAATCCGGTCAACTTCGACGCTGCGACCACCACCGTGCGCGAGGAGGACATCCTGGGCAAGTTCGCGTGCGGAGCGGACCCCGGACGGTACGTCGAGGTGGCTCAGCAGTTCGTCGACGCGGGCTTCGACAGGCTGGTCATGCAGAACGCGGGCCCCGACCCCGACGGCTTCGTCGACTTCTACCGCCGTGAACTCGACGGGCGCATCCGACAGCTCACGCCGAACAGCCCGCGAGCCTGAGGCCGCGGGGCGTTTGGCCATCCGTACCCGTGGTACCCGGTAGCGGCACGACGTCGTGCGGTCGGGACGTCCCGACCGGCGAACCGAGGCAGAACCCCGATCGACGAACAGGACGAACATGGCCGCCCGGCAGCATCTCATCGACCGCTCCCCGTCCGCCGTGTGGGCCGTACTGGAAGACGAACGCCTGTACGGCAAATGGGTGGTGGGCACCTCGGAGTCCCACCTGGAGCAGGGCGACTGGCCCGAGCTGGACTCCTCGATCACCTACTGCGTGCGCCTGGGGCCCAAGGAGTTCACCGGCCGCACGGTGGTCCGGCGCATCGAAAGGCCCCGGACGCTGGAACTGGAGGCCGAGGCCGGTCCGCTGGGATCGGCGCGCATCGCCCTGGACATCCGGCCGTGGGGCTCCCGAACGCTCGTGATCGTCGACGAACACCCCTTGCGCGGGGTGGGCGGCACGCTCCACAACGTCCTGCTGGACTCCCTGATCCAGATCCGCCACCGCACCATGCTGGCGCGCCTCGCCCGGCTGACCGAACGCATGACGCCGGCGGGCGAGGGTGACGGTGAGCGCCTCGCCACGCCCGGCGGCTGACCGCCGGATCCCGGCGCAGAAGGGAATCCCGTCGCTGCAACGGAGGGTGACACGTCCATGGTCGACGCGGTAGTGATCGGCGCCGGTCCCAACGGCCTGGTGGCGGCCAACCTGCTCGCCGACGCCGGCTGGTCGGTGGAGGTGCTGGAGGCACAGGACGAACCGGGAGGCGCGGTCCGCAGCGACCGCGGAGTCCACCCGGAGTACGTCAACGACCTGTTCAGCTCGTTCTATCCGCTGGCCGCGGCCTCCCCGGTGCTGGCCCGGCTGGACCTCGGACGGGAAGGGCTCCGCTGGAGCCACGCGCCCCATGTGCTCGCGCATCCGCTGCTCGACGGCAGCTGCGCCGTGCTGGACCGCGACCGGTCGGCGACCGCCGCCGCCCTCGACCGTTTCGCACCCGGCGACGGCGACGGCTGGCTGGGCCTCTGCCGCATCTGGGACCGGCTGGGCGACGACATCGTCAACGCCCTCTTCTCGCCCTTCCCCCCGGTCCGGTCCGGGGCGGTGCTGGCGGCGCGGCTCCGGGCCGCGGGCGGGCTGCGGCTGGCCCGGTCACTCGTCCTGCCGGTCCGCAGGCTGGGCGAGGAGGAGTTCGCCGGGGAGGGCGGCCGGCTGCTGCTGGCGGGCAACGCCCTGCACGCCGATCTGGCCCCGGAGGCGGCGGGCAGCGGCGGCTTCGGCTGGCTGATGTCCATGCTCGGGCAGTTCCACGGATTTCCGGTCCCCGTCGGAGGCGCGGGGGCCCTCACCGCGGCGCTCGTGAGGCGGCTGCGCAACCGTGGGGGCAGCGTGCGGTGCGGGCAGCGGGTCACCGAGGTCGTCGTGCGCCGGGGCCGTGCCGTGGGCGTTCGTACGATGTCCGGGGAGGCGGTCCCCGCGCGCCGGGCCGTAGTGGCCGACGTCGCCGCCCCCGACCTGTACGGATCGCTGATCGCCGCCGAGCACCTGCCCGGCCGGCTCCTGGACGACATGCGACGGTTCCAGTGGGACTTCGCGACGTTCAAGGTCGACTGGGCGCTGAACGGTCCGGTCCCGTGGAGCAGCGCGGCCGCCGCCTCGGCGGGGACCGTCCACCTGGCGGAAGGGGTCGACGAGCTCACCCGCTGGGCGTCCCAGATCGCCCGCGGGCTGGTCCCGGACCGACCGTTCCTGCTGGTGGGGCAGATGACCACGGCCGACGCGACCCGGTCGCCGCTGGACACCGAGTCGGCGTGGGCCTACACGCACGTGCCGCACACGGTGAAGGCGGACGCGGGCGGGGACGGGCTGACCGGCCGCTGGGACGCCGGGGAACAGGAGCGGATGGCCGACCGGGTGGAGGAGCGGGTGGAGCGGTACGCCCCCGGTTTCCGCAGCCGGATCCGGGCCCGGCGGATCCTTGCCCCGGCGTCCTTGCAGAGCGCGGACGCCAATCTGCACAACGGCGCGATCAACGGGGGCACGGCCTCGATGCACCAGCAGCTGGTGTTCCGGCCGGTGCCGGGCACGGGCCGCCCCGAAACGGCCGTGAAGGGCCTGTACCTGGCCTCCGCGTCCGCCCACCCGGGCGGCGGGGTGCACGGCGCTCCGGGCGCCAACGCCGCTCGCGCCGCCATCCGTTCCACCCGGGCCGCGGCGACCGCGCTGTCGGCCGCCCAGCGCCTGCTGGCCGGCCGGGACCGGACCGGCAGCAGGTCCGCGACTCAGTCGACGTAGGACTCCAGGGTGCCGCGACGCCGGATGTCGAGGGTCGCGCAGTGGAAGGACCCGCCGAAGGGCGCGTAGTGCAGCAGGTCGCACGGGATGGGCTCGAATCCCCACTTCTCCAGGGCGCGCAGCATGGTGGTGTGATGCCGCTCCGCGATGACACGCCTCTCGTCGATCATGAGGACGTTCATGCTGAGCCACTTTCCGCACAGCGAGGTGATCTGGAGCAGGGGATCGCGGATCGGGTCGGGCTGGGGCGCGACCAGGATGTCCCAGGAGTCCAGGACCTCGGGAAGGCGGTCCACGTCGATGTACTCCGGATTGACCAGCGCCTTGCCGGGGGCGAGCACGAGAAACGTGGTGTCGATGTGCATGGGCGTACGGCAGCGGCTCTCGATCTCGTGGACCCGGTAGTCGGGACCGAGGTGGCGTCGCACCCATTCGATGCCCATGCCATTGGTGACGTTGCTCCGGGTGACGAACAGGTCCCGGCCCGCACGGACGAAATCAGCGGCGTCGAAGACGGGCTCGAACTCGGTCAGGATGTAGCGCATGGGTTCGCCCGGCTCCGGAGGCCGGTAGCGGGGGTCGTACAGCGCTTCGGTGAGCTGCGGCTTCGGTGCGGCCGTCCAGCGGGCGCCTCTGCGGAAGTAGTCCTTGAGCAGCGCGCGGTAGGAGTGGGTCTCGAAGTACCTGCACGGCCAGGCCATCGGGGTTTCGATGATCTCTTCGCCGATCACCAGCATGCTGTCCCGGGGACAGGTGTTGCAGAAGCCCCGCGACGACCAGTCCGGAGTCGAGAACCGCTGCCGGTGGTCGACCGGATCGGGGCGGGTCACCGTGATGCCGAGGGACTGGAGGAGCGTGACGAACTGATCGAGCTCGCGCTGAGCCGGTTCGATCAGGGCCTGCGGATACCTGAAGCCCGCGGCGAGCCGCTGGAACCGGGCGGCCCACGGCGGCACATTGCAGGAGACGACGGAATGCCGCGAGGGGGTGGTGGCGCCGTCCAGGCGGCCGACGACGACCTCCTCCAGCGGGTCCCATTCGTTGTGCGAACTGACGGGCGACCGGAGTTCGCCCCCGTCGTCCCCGTGTCTCTCCCTCGACGGAGTGCTCATGCTCGTCCTCCGGCCCCGACAGGGGCTCCGCTGGGCACGCGTCCTCTGGTTCCCGTCGCCACGCTCACGACACCCTCCCGTGTCACACCGCCGGCCGGGCCTCCGGGCCGGCTGAGAACCGCTTGGCCCCGTGAGTATCCCGCCGGGCCCGTTCGTAACGTCCTCCGACCCGTCCAGGCGTTTCCCGTCCCGCCCGGAGCCCGGCGCGGGGCCGCGGAAGCGAGTTGGCTCGAACTAGCGATCGGGCGGGGGAGTGGAGTGGGAGGCCGAGTGGAAATCCCAGTCGGCCCGCCCTCCGGCCCCCAGGACCTCGGCGGGGGAGGACAGCGCGTCCTCCCGGTGGCCCCGCAGTTCGCGGCGGGCGACCCGGGCGACGAGTGCGGGGAACAAGGGGCGCAGCGGCTGGCACCAGCGGAGCCAGGGCGGGGCGTAGATGTTCGGGGCGCGGTGGGCGATGCCCCGGGTGAGCCAGTGGGCCACCTGGTCGGGGGTGTGGACCCGGCGGGCCGGGCGGGGCTGGTTGCGGCGCAGCGCTCGGAGGACGGGGTGGTCGTCGATGCCGGTGAGCATGTCGGTGCCGGTCCAGTGCAGATAGGCGACGCCGACCTGGATTCCGTCCGGCAGGACCTCCCCGCGCAGTGCGAGGGCGAACGACTCCGCTCCCGCCTTGGAGGCGCAGTAGGCGCTCATCATGGGCGCGGCGCCGAACGCGGCGGTGGAGGCGATCTGGAGGAAGTACCCCCGGGTGGCGGTGAGCTGTGGCAGAAAGGCGCGGGCGGTGTTCGCGGAACCGGTGAGATTGACGTCGATGACCCGCTGCCAGAGCTCGGCGGCGGTACGGTCGAAGGGCCCGCTGACGGCGATGCCCGCGTTCGCCACGACCACGGAGGCGGGCCCGAGGCCGGCCTCCACACGGCGCGCGGCGTCCGCGAGCGCCGCCCGGTCGGTGATGTCGCACTCGACACAGATGCTCGGACCGGAGAGGGACGCGGCGGCCTCCCGCAGGGTCGCCGTCTCCCGGCCCAGCAGGGCGACGTGCATCCCGGCGTCGGAGAGACCGCGGGAGAGCGCTTCGCCGACGCCGCGAGCGGCGCCGGTGACGACCGCGACCCGCCCGCGCGGAAGACCGGCGGGGGTACGGCGGATTCTGCGACCGCCCGGGCCGTCGCCCATCGTCTCTCCTCGCTCGCTGACCACCCGCTGCCGGGCCGGCTGCCCCCGCAACACCGTCACGCCGGGCCCCGGCCACCGCAACCCGGGGCCCGGCCGACGGGGCTCGGGCGGCGGGACGGACGCCGGGCACGGAGCCGGCCCGCGGGCGGCGGGTTCGAGCGGAGAGCAGGCGGCCGGGCGGGGGAGTCCGGGAGGCCGCGTCCGGGGAGGCGGCCGGCCAGGAGCCGGCCGCTCCTACCGCCACTCAGGTGGGAGCGGCTGATCAGAAAGGGCCCGGGAGCGGACGGCGGGATACGGTCGGACGGCAAGCGCCCCGCCCGGCTGCCCGTCGCCCGGCGGCCACCCGGCCCCCCGGCGCGGAGGACTCCGGCTTCCCTCCCAGCGCGAGGGGTGTGTACCCGCCCGACCGAGAGGGGAGAGCCGTGCCCGCCGACTTCGACGTCGTCATCGTGGGAGCGGGAGCGGCCGGGCTGAGCCTGGCGTACCACCTCTGCGCGCCGGGCAGCGCCGTCCCGCTGTCGGTCGCCCTCGTCGACGCCCCGCCGGGACCCCTGAGGGCGCCCCCGCGGACCTGGTGCTTCTGGGAACCGCCCGGTGGGGACTACGACCCGGTCCTCGCCGCCTCCTGGCCCCGGTTACGGGTCCGGGCGGCGGACGGGGCGCCCACGGTGGCACGACTCTCGCGGCTGCGCTACAAGATGCTGCGCTCGGACGCCTTCGAAGCACTGGTCGAGCGGAGGTTGTCCCGCACACCGGCCCTGAGCCGGATCGAGGCCACCGTGAGCGCCGTACGCGACCGTCCGTCCGGCGGTGGCGAGGTCCTCTCGCGGGACGCGTACGGCGAACGCGTCCTCGTGCGCGGCCAGCACGTCTTCGACTCCCGCCCGCCCCGCCGCCTGCCACCCGCCCGCACCACCCTGCTCCAGCACTTCACCGGCTGGTTCGTCCGCACCGAGCGTCCCGCGTTCGATCCGGCGACCGCGGACCTGATGGACTTCCGTACGCCGCAGCCCGCGCACGGGCTCTCGTTCGGCTATGTCCTGCCGCTGGACACCCGCACGGCGCTGGTCGAGTACACCGAGTTCTCTCCCGCGCCGCTGGACGCCGACGGCTACCGGCGCGCTCTGCGCCACTACGCCCACGACGTCCTGGGCCTGGGGCCTCTCCGCGTCACCGCACAGGAGCACGGCGTCCTCCCCATGACCGACGGCCGTTTCCCGCCCCGGCAGGGGCGCTCCGTGTACCGCATCGGCACCGCCGGAGGCGCGACCCGCCCCTCCACCGGCTACACGTTCGCCGCCGTGCAGCGGCAGAGCCGGGCCGTCGCCGAGCGGCTGCGCGCAGGCCGGCCCCCGCGCATGCCCCTGCCGTACGGGCGGCGGGCACGCGCGATGGACGCCGTGATGCTGCGGGCCCTGGACAGCGGCCGGGTGGACGGCGCCGACTTCTTCGGCCGCCTCTTCAGGGGCGTTCCCGGCGAACGGCTGCTGAGCTTCATGGACGGCGGCTCCCGCGTGCACGAGGACCTGCTCGTCGGCCTGCGGACCCCCGTGGCCCCCATGCTGCGGACCGTCCTCGAACTCCCCTTCAGGACCCGGCGCGACCCCCCCGCCGCCCCGCTTCCCCCCTCACCGGCCGACCACGAGGAGAGCACCCCATGATCCTGTTGCGCGGTGACGCACTGTCCGCGGCCTTCGACCACGGCTCCACCGCCTACGACCGCCTCGTCGCGGCCAGCCCCGGTTACCACGCGCACCTGCGCCGCTCCGCACGCAGGCTGGGCCTGCCGGATGGGGGACGCGGGCTGCGCGTGCTCGACCTGGGTTGCGGCACGGGCGCCTCCACGGCCGCGCTCCTCGCCGCCGCCCCGCACGCCCGCGTCACCGGAGTGGACGCCTCCGCCGGCATGCTGGACCGCGCGGTCGCCAAGAGCCGGCTGGCCGGTGTCGACTTCGTGCACGCACCCGTCGAGGAACTGGCCGGCCGGCTGCGCCCCGGCTCCTTCGACGCGGTGTTCGCCGGCTACCTCTTCCGCAACCTCGACGACCCCGACAAGACGCTCGACCTGGTCCGCGGTCTGCTCGTCCCGGGCGGCCGCCTCGCCGTCCACGAGTACACGCTCGGCGGATCCCCCGTTCACCGTGCCGTCTGGAACACGGTCTGCTCGATGATCATCCAGCCCGCCGGGCGGCTCGCCGGGGACGCGGAGCTCTACCGCCACCTGCGGGACAGCGTCGCCCGGTTCGACACGGCGCCCGCGTTCGAGCGGCGGTTGCGCCGGGCCGGCTTCGCCGGCGTACGCGTCCTGCCGCTGCCGGGCTGGCAGACCGGGATCACCCACACCTTCGTCGGCCGTGCCACCCCCGGAGCGGAGGACCGGTCGTGATGCTCCTGCGGGACGGCGGCGGGGGGCGGCGGCCGGGCCGGGACCGGCGGGCGGCCGTCGTACCGGCCCCGGCCGGCCGCGCCCGGTTCACGGGAGAGGCCCCCGCCGTGGCGGTCGTCGGCGGGGGCATCGCCGGAATCGCGGCGGCCACCCTCCTGGCCGAGCGCGGCGCACGCGTCACGCTCCACGAGCGTGAACCCGCTCTGGGCGGAAGACTGTCGGGGTGGCCCACCGAGCTGGCCGACGGCACCAACGTGACGATGAGCCGCGGGTTTCACGCCTTCTTCCGGCAGTACTACAACCTCCGCGGTCTGCTGCGCCGGGTCGACCCGGACCTCGCCGCGCTGACCCGGCTGCCCGACTATCCGCTGCGGCACAGCTCCGGACTGCACGACAGCTTCGCCCGGGTGCCGCGCACCCCGCCGCTCAGCGCGATGGGATTCGTCGCCCTCAGCCCCGCCTTCGGGCCGCGGGACGCGCTCCGGATGAATCCGAGGGCGGCGCTGCCGCTGCTGGACGTGCGGGTGCCCGGGGTGTACGACCGGAGCGACGGCGTCAGCGCCACCGACTTCCTCGACCGCATCCGCTTCCCGGAGGCCGCCCACCACCTGGCGTTCGAGGTCTTCTCCCGCAGCTTCTTCGCCGACCCGCGTGAACTGTCGGCGGCCGAACTGGCGTTGATGTTCCATATCTACTTCCTCGGCTCCAGCGAGGGCCTGCTCTTCGACGTCCCGGCCGAACCGTTCCCCACCGCCCTGTGGGACCCGCTGCACGCCTACCTCGAAGGCCACGGCGTCGACGTGCGGACCCGGACACCGGTCCGGTGGGTGCGGCCCCGGCCGGACCACGGCCTCGACCTCGCCACCGACGACGGCACCACGCGCTACGACGCCGTCGTCCTCGCCCTGGACAGCGACGGCCTGCGCCGAGTCGTCGCCGCCTCACCGGGCCTGGGCGACGCCGACTGGCGCGCGCGGATCGCACGGCTGCGCACCGCACCGCCGTTCCTCGTCTCACGGCTCTGGCTCGACCGGCCCGTGGCGCGGGAGAGGCCCGGCTTCCTGGGCACCAGCGGCTACGGGCCGCTGGACAACGTGAGCGTCCTGGACCGCTGGGAGGGGGAGGCCGCCCGCTGGGCCCGGCGCACCAGGGGTTCGGTCCTCGAACTGCACGCCTACGCCGTGGCACCGGACGCCGACCGGTCCGCCGTGCAGCACGAGGCCCTGGCCCAACTGCACCGGATCTACCCGGAGACGCGCAGTGCCCGGGTCGTCGACGCACGCCACGTATGGCGGGCGGACTGCCCGATGTTCCCCGTGGGCGGCTACCGGGACCGGCCGGGCGTCCGCACCCCCGACCCCGCCGTCACCGTGGCGGGGGACATGGTGCGCACCGAGCTGCCGGTGGCCCTGATGGAACGCGCGGCCACCAGCGGGTTCCTCGCCGCGAACGCCCTGCTGGAACGGTGGGGCGTTCGCGGGCAGACACTGTGGACCGTGCCGCGCGAGGGGCGCTCGGCCCTGCTGCGCCGCCTCGCGGCGATGGGGGCGGAATAGCCCCCCGGGCCGCCCACCCGCACGCGCCCGCTCCCACCCACACGCCCCCACGCGCCCGTTGCCACGCGTCAGCCCGGGAACCTCCCGCTGTCCCGCAGCTCCCAGCGCCGCTCCGCGTACGCCAGGTCGTCCCGCCACAACCGTCCCGCCGAGGCGCGCATCAGGGGGCGCAGCAGCGGCGCGGCGGCCCTGGCCACGGCGAATCCGCGCCGGCCCGACCCCGCGACCAGCGCCTCCGTCACAGCCGTCCGGGGCCGCCCCCGCTCGTCCGGGGCCAGGGGCGTGGCGTGCGTCTCCACCACGGACCCCGCGCCCTCGCCCTCGACGATGCGCATGAGGACCGTCCGGGGCCCCGGGGCCGTGAACCGGGCCCGGACCGGCACCACCAGACGCCCGGCCACCTTGAAGGACACGTCGACGGTGAACCCGTCGTCGGCCGGGGCGTCCGCCGTGCCGTCGGCGGGCGTTCCCGTCACCGTCAGGTCGACGAAGGAGTACGGATGGAACCACGCGCCGTGCCATGGATCGAGGCGGTTGGCGACCACGTCCTCGGGCTCGCAGCGGCCGACGCCCGAATAGACCGTCTCGACGGCCTCCCCGAGCCTCGGCCGGACGGGTACGTACGGCCTCTCCGACGGAGGCTCGCCCCCCAGCTCATCGAGCCGTACCCACAGCAGGACCCCGTCGTCGTGGGCCGGATACGGCTCCCACCCGGCGAACGGCCCGCCGTCCAGGGCCAGCCCGTGCCAGTGGCAGACCAGGCTGCCGCGGCGGACGGGGCTGTCGCGCAGCGGCGCCCCCAGATGCGGGCACGCCCCCGGGCCCGCGCGGAGCTTCCCCCCGCCGTCGCGCCACGCCACCACCTCGGTGGAGCCGACCGTGACTCCTAGGGGCCGCCCGGGAGGAAGGTCCCGCGAGGCGCCGACGACGTACCAGTTGCCGGAAGGCCGGCCCCGGGCACGGGTGAGCGCCGCCGCGATCACCGCCGGTCGCGCCTCCCGCCACGTCGGCGCCTGCCGCTCCCACGGCGCGGGTGCGCGCCGCAACCGCAGCGGTAGGCGCCGGGGGCGCTCCGCCGCGGGGCTCATACCGCCTCCTCGCGCACCGCCGGTGCGGCGACGGCCGCCCGCGTGCGGGCGGGCGCGGAGCCGTGCGCTTCCGTGCCCGGCCCCGCCCCACGCCGGCTCATCGCGCGCACGGCGACCGCCCTGGCCAGCCCGTCCAGCGCCACGGCGGTCCGGCGGCGGCGCGGGACGACCGCCCGGCGGTGCAGGACGGCGTACCCGTCCGCCTCGATGGCGTCGAGGATGCCGCTGTAGAGCACGAACGCCGTACGGATGCAGGGCCGTGACACCGGGGCGAGCATCGCGACACCGGGCAGGGCGGTCCGGTAGACGGCCCGGTTGTGGGCGGCGGCGGCCCGCAGGACGCCGGTGATCCGGCTGTCCCGCGTCCCCGTGCTCCGGCTCCACTCGAAGCGTGCGCGGTCCACCCCGTGGGCGGCCAGCAGCTCGGCCGGCAGGTAGAGCCGGCCCCGGTCCAGATCCTCGCCCACGTCCCGCAGGAAGTTGGTCAGCTGGAAGGCCACCCCGAGCGCCGCCGCGTGCGCCGACGCCTCCTCGCGCGGCCCCACCGTCCCGAGCACCGGCAGCATCTGCAGGCCGATCACCGCGGCCGAGCCGTGCATGTAGCGGCCGAGATCCTCGTACGAGGCGTAGCCGCCGACGGTCAGGTCGCTGCGCATGGAGGACAGGAAGTCGGTGAAGTGCCGGGGCGCGATGCCGTACCGGTCCACCGTGTCCGCGAGGGCGCGGATCACCGGCTCGGTGGCCCGCCCGTGCCGCAGCCCCGCCTCCAGCTGGGCTTCCAGGTCGAGCAGGGCGCGGGCGCGCTCGCCGGGCGTGGCCGTGCTGTCGAGATCGTCGACGATGTCGTCGGCGTGGCGGGCGAAGCCGTACAGGGCGTGGACGGCCGGCCGGCGGTCGGCGGGCAGGAGCCGCGTCGCGAGGAAGTACGTCCTGCCGTGACGAGCATTGAGGTCGCGGCAGCGGATGTAAGCGGCTCGGAGTGCGGGGTCGTGGACGCCTGCTGCGTCGAGTTCGCGGACGGTCATGCGCGGGAACCTCTCGGGGCGGGGCGCGGGTTGGCCCGGGCGGCACGGGGACCGGTGATCCTCTCCGCCGCCAGCTTCCCGGAGATCAGGACGGTCGGCACGCCGACGCCGGGCGTGGTGCCGCAACCGGCGAGGACGGCGTTGACCGTGCCCCGCACCAGGTTGCGCGGGCGGAAGGGGCCGGTCTGGGGGAAGGTGTGCGCCACCGAGAAGGGGGTGCCCGCCGCGTGCCCCCGGGCGGTCCAGTCGACCGGTGTGACCAGCCCCTCCCGCTCGATCGCCGCGCCGAGGCCGGGCATCTCGCGGCGCTCCAGCTCGGCCAGCAGCTCGTCCCGGTAGCGGGGGCCGAGCTCCCGCCACTCCCGTACTCCCGGCCCGACCTCGGTGTTCGGGCAGGGCGCCAGCACGTAGTGCAGGTGTTTGCCCGGCGGAGCGAGGGAGGGGTCGCTCGCGGTGGGCCTCGTGATGAGGAGCGAGGGGTCCGACATCAGCTCGCCCGTGCGGGTGAGCTCGTGGAAGGTGCCCTTCCAGGCCGCGCCGAACGAGAGGGTGTGGTGGGCCAGCTCCGGCCAGCTGCGGTCCGTGCCCGCGTGCAGGATCACCGCGGACGGTGCGTGCCGCAGGGGGAGGGGCCGGTGCGGGGCGCGGCCGAGCAGCCGGTAGCTGACGGGCAGATCGGGCGTCAGGACGACCGCGTCGCACGGGATGCGCTCCTGGTCGGTGACGACGGCGGTGACCCGGTCTCCCGAACGCTCCAGCCGTGTCACGTTCCGCCCGTAGCGGAGGGACCCCCCCGCGTCGGCGGCCGCGTCCGCCATCGCCCGGGGCAGCGCGTGCATCCCGCCCCGGGGGAAGTACACCCCGGCCACCGTGTCCATGTAGGCGATGACGGCGTACGCGGCCAGGGCCCGCGCCGGGGGCACACCCGCGTACAGGGCCTGGAAGGAGAAGATCCTGCGCAGCCGTTCGTCCGAGACGAAACGCCCGATGCGCGCGTCGAGCCGGCCGAAGCCGCCGAGCGCGGCGAGCCGGGCGAGGTCGGGGTGGGCGAGCTGGAGCGGTGAGTCGAAGTTGGTGTCGATGAACCGGCGCATCTGCACCCGGTGGAGACGCTCCAGCCAGCTCCGCAGCCGCCGGTAGCCGACCGCCTGGCGGGCCCCCGCGAACCGCTCGACGGCGGCCTCCATCGCGGCGCCGTCGGTGTGCACGTCGAGCTGGGACCCGTCGGCGAACCGGGCCCGGTAGGCGGGGTCCAGCCGGATCAGCTCCAGCCGGTCGGCCAGGCGCTCCCCGACGGCGGCGAAGGCTTCCTCCACCAGGTCCGGCATGGTCAGCACGGTCGGCCCGGTGTCGATGCGGAAGCCGCCCGACTCCAGCAGCCCGGCCCGCCCTCCGGGCACGTCATCCCGCTCGACGACCGTCACGCGGCGGCCCGCGCCCAGCAGGTGGAGCGCGGCGGCCAGTCCTGCCAGACCGGCGCCGATCACCACCACGTGGTCGACGGGGCCCTTGAGAGTGATCACCGGGTGCTGCCTCCTTCGGCTCCGGTGAGGGGCCGGGGCGGCACTCTCCCGGTGTGGTGCCGGTGCGGATCCTCGGCGGCCGGGAAGCCGGCGGCGCGGTCCCCCGAGACCCTGCGCAGCATCTCCAGCAGCCGGCCGCCGCCGGGTGCGTCGACGTCGACGGCCCGGGCCAGCCGGTGTTCGGCCTGCTCGCGCAGACGCTCCGCCTTCCCCTCCACGTGGGCGCGCGCGCCCACCGCCTCGAAGACGCCGCGCACGTCCGCGAGATCCCGCTCGGTGAGGCCGGCGTTCCCGACGGCCCGGCGCAGCACGGCCAGCGCCCCCCGGTCGCCCGCCGCCTCGGCCCGTGTGCGGGCGACGGCCAGGAGATAGGTCGGCTTGCCCTCGCGGATGTCGTCGCCGGACGGCTTCCCGGTCGTCCCCGGATCGCCGAAGACCCCGAGGAGGTCGTCCCGCAGCTGGAAGGCGATGCCGGCGCACCGGCCGGCCGAGCGCAGAGCGCCGGTGGTCCGCTCATCGGCGTCGGCCAGGGCGGCGCCGATCGCCAGAGGCCGCTCGACGGAGTACGAGCCGCTCTTGAGGCAGGCGGTCCGCAGGGCCTGCGCCACGGAGTCACCGCCGCTGACCTGCCCGTGCAGCTCCAGATACTGCCCGGCGACCATCTCCGTCCGCATGGCGCGCCAGAGGGCGCCGATCCGTCGTCTGCGGACGGCGCACAGTTCGGTCTCCGCCACCGTGTCGTCGGCCCAGGCCAGCGCGAGGTCCCCCGCGAGCACGGCGGCCGACGTGCCGAACGCGGAGCCCCGCTCGGTGTCCGGGGAGAGGCCCGCGCGTTCGGCCAGACCGATGTGCACGGCCGGCTTCCCCCGGCGTAACCGTGAGCGGTCCATCACGTCGTCGTGGATCAGCGCGCAGGTCTGGATCAGCTCCAGTGCCACCCCGAGCCGCAGAGCGGCGGCGGTCTCCGCCGCACCGCAGGCCCGCATCCCCCACCACAGGAGACGCGGCCGCATCCGCCCGCCGCCGTCGAGGGTGAAGTCGGCGACCCGCCGCGCCAGCTCCTCGGAGAACGACGCGTCGCTCTCGGCGGCCTCGGCGAGCCGTTCGGCCAGCACCGCCTGTGCGGTGCGCAGGAAGGCGCCGGCCACATCCGCGTCGACGGCCCGCGGGTCCGTGGACGGTGGCGCGTCGCGGGGGCGCACGCCCTCTTCGGCGGTTGGCGGAGTCTCGGCGAACGAGTGGTCCGTGGGCCCGGGACAGCCCATCTCATGCCCTTTCGATGAGTGTGCGGTGACGACCGGTACGCCGCACCGCGCAGCCGCGCGGAGCGTCCGTGGCCCACCGGCGGGCCACGGTGTCCTCGTCCGCCTCGCCGCCGGCTCCCGGCCGGGAGCGCGATCTTCGAGCGGCCCGCGCGGGCGGGGCGGGCACCCGCACCGCACGGCCCCCGACGGCCTCGCTCCGGCTCATGCCGCGGGCGCCGGGGAATCCGGATCGGTGCCTGCCGTGCGCACGGGGCGCGAGGGCCCCGCGGGACCGCGTCGGGCACACCGGCGCGTCCGCGTCCCCTCGCCCCGGGCGGTGCTCGTCGAAAACGCGGATCACGCCGCCGGGTAGGCGTGGTCGGCGAGAACCCGCGCCAGGTGAACGGTGTTCGCGGCGAGCGCGCGGGTCGTCGAGGCGACGGCTTCGGGCGTCTCGTCCAGATCCTGGTAGTCGGTGCCGTGCATGGCTTCACCGACCCAGTACGTGACCGCCCCCGGCGCCAGCGAGAAGCCGACGTCGTTCAGGCCCTGGAACACGTCGGCGCTCACCTTGTGCGCGCCGTCCTCGTTGCCGACGACGGCCACGGCGGCGGCCTTGCCGTAGGTGTGCGGGCGGCCCTGTTCGTCGGTCTCGGAGGATTCGGCGTTCAGGCGCTCCAGGACCCGCTGGCAGACGCTGGAGGGGTGGCCGAGCCAGATGGGGGTGGCGATCAGCAGGATGTCGGCTGCCATGACCTTCTCCCGCAGAGCCGGCCAGGCGTCGCCGTCGCCCATGTCCAGGCCGATCCCCGGGCGGACGTCGTGGTCGGCGACCCGGATGATCTCGCCCCGAACGTCATGGCGGGCGAACTGGGCCATGACCTGCTCGGCGAGGTGGTGGCTGCTGGAAGGGGCGGGAGAGGCGTTCAGGGAGCAGACCAGGGCGAGCGCACGCATGACTGAGTGTCTCCTTCGGACCATTGGGGGGAGGGGGTGGTGCCGAGGTGGGCACGGCGACACTGGTGCCCGTAGCGGCCTGTTCCTAACACCGCGGCGCGGCCGAATCCTCCGAATGAAGAGCGGGGGTGCCATCGCCCTCCGAGCGGGAGCCCGTCGGGCCGGCCCCGTGCCCGGGACCCGGAGTCCCCGCGATCGGCGTCACGCGCGCCCCGGGACGATGTCCGCCCGAGGGGCGTGTCCCACGGCGGGCGCCCGTTTCCTCGTCCTGGGAGGGCGGCCCCGGCCGGCCCTCGCAGGACGAGGAAACGGGCGCCGTCTCAGGCTTTCCGGACGTCGGTGAGATGGGCGAACACGACGACGTTGGCCGCGTAACCGGCCTTCTTGTCGAAGCGCCCGCCACAGGTGATCAGCCGGAGTTCCGGACGCCCCCGCTCCCCGTAGACCTCCTTGTCGGGAAAGGACGACTTCTGGTACGTGCGGACCGCGTCGACGGTGAAGACCGCGGTGCGCCGGTCCGCCCGGGTGACCTGGACGGTGTTGCCGGGGCGCAGCATGCTGATGTTGAGGAACACGGCCGGTCCGGTCAGGGTGTCGCGGTGTCCGACCGCCAGCGCGGTGCCCCGCTCACCCGGTGTCGGACCGTCCCGGTGCCAGCCGACCAGCTTCGGTTTGCTGATGGGCGGGGTCCCGGGGTGTCCTGCCGGGTCGAGAGGGAGCCCCTGGACGGGGGCCTCCAGTGACAGCGCCGGGATCGACAGCTTCGTCGCGGGCGAACGGGGGAGCGGCGCCGGCGGCGGTGCGGACTTCGTCGGCCCGGGTGCCGGCTTCGCCGTCGTCCCCCCGCCGGCCGCGGTGTCCGGCCGCCCGTCCCGGGGGCCGTGCCCGTCCGCCTCCCGTCCCGGCGACGCCTGCTGGGAAACCTTCCCGTCGGCGGACGACGCGGTGGCGGCGCCGTGGTCCGGGGAGGCGTTGCCGCATCCCTGGACCACGGTGGCCACGACCGAGAAGGTGACGCTCAGGGTGATGGTGAGACGGCAGGCGCGGCTCGGTCCGCGCCGACGCCGCCGGCGGCGAACCGCGTTACGCGGCGCCATGGGCGCGGCGGCGGGCCGCACGACGGGCGAGGATCAGACCGACCACGCCCACGCCGCCGGCCGCCAGCGCCGACGAGGTGCCGATCGACATACCGCTGTCCCCGGCGGTGCTGCTCTCGACGGTGGGGACGCCGCCCCCGCCCGCGGGCACGCCTCCGGTGGGACGGCAGTCCACGGTGAAGAGCTTCTGCTTGGGCACGCCGCCCGGGAAGGTCCAGGTCACCTTGTACTGGCCGTTGGGCAGCGAGTAGTCCTGCGTGTGGCCCTTCCCCGTGGTCAGGGAGACCGCCGCGGTGAGCGTGGGACGGGTCGGGGTCGCCGGCTGCGGGGCGATGGTGATGTTGATCAGCGGAATGGTCTCGAAGTTCACGGCGGACAGGTTGAACCGGCAGACCTCGGTTTCGTCGCGGGAGTCGCCGTACGGCGTGCCCGCCTTGTGGATCTTGACCTCCCCACTGTCCCCCGGGGCGGCGAAGGCGGGAGACGCGGCGCCGAGGGACATGCCGGTGACCGCGAGGGCGGCGGCCGCAGCAGCGCCGAGACGCCGGGCGGAGGTGCGGGAAGGGGCGAACGGTGACATGACGACTCCTGAATAGCGAGATTGTCGTACAAATCGGCGATGCGGTTCCAGGAATGCCACATGCGCCAGGTGATGCCGTGTCGCCGGGCTGCGGCGCGGTCGTATTCGCCCCGAAAGGAGCACATCGAGGCGGGGTGGGAGCCTCGTGGGTCTGCTCCGGACCCTTTCGGAACTCGCGCGCTGGTGCCGGTCGTCGTGTCGGCCGCGAGCCGCGGGAGGCGGCTCGTGCGGCCTCGACTACTCCGTTCGTGCATACGTCCGGATCGCAGGGGCAGGCGAATGTCAGCCATGGACGACGGAGGCCGATCGGTAAGCGGCCATCCCCGGCGACAGGTGAAGGATGAGCACCGAGAAGAAGACCGATGAAGAACACGACGGAAAGCGCGTCGACGTTCCCACCGCCATGCGGCAGGCATCCGCACAGCTCACGGAATTGCTCCAGTGCGAGCCGGGCTCTGTTTCCGCGGTGAAGGCGACCGAGGACGGTTGGTCGGCGGACGTGGAAGTGGTCGAGCTGGAGAGAGTGCCCGACACCATGAGCGTGATGGCTTCCTACCGGGTCCAACTAAGCCCGCAAGGAACGCTGTTGTCGTACGAGCGACTGCACCGCTATGCCAGGGGACAGCTCGATCGTCGCTGAAATTCTGTCGTCCGACGCAACCTGGTTCACCGACGAAGATCACCGAAAGGAGTTCCCCCATGACACTCGTTCAGCAGAGCAATGCGACATCCGGTGGGAGCGGCTCGGGAAATCTCTACGACGTTCTTGAACTCATTCTCGACCGTGGGCTGGTCATCGACGCGTTCGTCCGCGTCTCCCTGGTCGGCATCGAAATTCTCAAGGTCGATGTCCGTGTGGTCGTCGCGAGTGTCGACACCTATCTGCGGTTCGCCGAGGCATGCAACCGGCTCGATCTGGAGTCCGGCCGGAAGGCGCCGAGCCAGCTCACCGATCTGGTCGGCGACATGACCGAGAACGGCGCGAAGGGCAAGTCCAAGGGAGCCCTGAGCGGTGCCGTCGAGGCGTTCAGCGAGTCGTTGCAGGGCAACAAGCGCGAGGAGTCCGAGGAGGAGCCTCGCAAGCGCCCGGCCCGTAAGTCGACGTCCAGCCGTCAGCCCCAGCGACGTGAGGAGTAGCGGTGCCCACCTACATCTACGCCATCACCGGCGCCGACCACCCCCTGCCCCTGAACGGTCTGCACGGGGTGGGCGACCCGCCCTCGGCGCTGCGGACCCTGCACACCGAACGGCTGGCCGCCGTGGTCAGCGACGCGCCTGTCGGGCTCCGCGCCAAGCGGCGCGATGTCATGGCCCATCAGAACGTGCTGGAAGCGCTGATGGCCAGTGGTGCGACCCTGCCCATGCGCTTCGGCCTGGTGGGGCCCGGGGACGACGAGGTCACCGCGGCCCTGGACCGGGAGGCCGACGCCTACCGGGAGCGGCTGACGGAACTGGACGGCCGGGTGGAGTACAACCTCAAGGCGGGCCGGGACGAGGAGGACCTCCTGCGGGAGATCATGACCGAATCCGACGAGATCCGGCAGCTCAACGAGCGGACCCGCGCCCAGGGCGGCCACGAGGACCGGGTCGCCCTGGGAGAGCGGGTGGCCAACGAGGTGGCCGCCCGGCACCGGAGGGAGGCCGAGGACATCGCCGCCCGGCTGGCGGACGCCGCCGCCCGCAGCTCGCACGCGGAGCCGGCGCCGCAGCAGTTCCTCAACCTGTCCTTCCTCGTGTCCCGCGCGGCGACCGAGGACTTCGTGGCCGCGGTCCGACGCGAGGCGGAGCGGCGCGGCGACGCGTACTCGTTCACGCTCACGGGTCCGCTGCCGCCGTACAGCTTCGTCTGACCGCCGGGGTCCGTACGACCCCGGGAGCGGAGGTGACCTGTCCGCCATGGGCCTCGTCAGCAGCATCCTGACCCTGCCGCTGGCCCCGGTACGGGGAACGGTCTGGGTTCTCGACCAGGTGGTCCGTGCCGCCGAGGAGGAGTACTACGACCCCGAGCCGGTACGCGCCCGACTCGCGCAGCTGGAACAGGACCTGGTCAGCGGCCACCTCGACGCCGAGGAGTTCGACCGGCGCGAGGACGAGCTGCTCGACCGGCTCGACGAGATCGAGGAGTACCGGAACAGCACACGGCACGCGCCGTGACCATCGACGACAACCACACGTGACCGGGGGGAGATCAGAGGTGCATCGCAGATGACGAAGAACGCCAGGATAGGCGCGGCTCTGGTGGGGGGATACCTGCTGGGGCGCACCAAGAAGGCCAAACTCGCGCTGGGCTTCGGGATGTTCCTCCTGGGCAAGAAGGCCGCTCTCGACCCGCAGAAGATAGGTGGGATGCTGGCCCGCTCGCCGGTCCTGGGCTCCCTCAACGACCAGGTGCGCAAGGAGCTGGTCGACGCCACCAGGACGGCGGCCGCCAAGGCCGTCACGCAGCGGGCCGGCAGCCTGGCCGACTCCCTGCGGCAGCGCACCCAGGAGCTGGAGGCCGGGCCCGACGACGAGGAGCGGGACCGGGGCGACGAGCGCCGGAGTGCCGACGACGAAGCCGGAGCGGCGGTCCGCGACGAGCGGACGGGCGGTGGAGGGGGCCGCAAGCGCGCACCCCGCAGGACCGCCGCGTCCCGCTCCGAGTCCGCTTCCGGGACCCGGTCCTCCTCCGGGGCCGGCCGGTCAGGGAGCGGGGGCAAGTCCTCCAAGCCCGCGCGCAAGGGTGCCGGGGGCGCCCGCGAGGCCACGGCCTCCGGCGCCCGCAGGACCCGGGGAGGCGACGATGCCTGACTCCACCCTCGGCGGCATCAAGGACGACGTGGCCTCGGACCCGGCCACCGACCGGCTCAAGGACGAGCTGCGGAACTACCTCCGCGCCCGTGCCGAACACACGGTGACCCGGCTGGGGCACCGGCTGGGCGACTCGGTGGCCCGGCTCGCGGAGCCGGGTGGCGGGGGCGGCGCGCTCAGGAACCTGGCCAAGGGCGGGCAAGCCCTCGGCGAAGGCAAGGCCCCCGGTCGAGCGGCCCTGAGCGCGGGCGCCTCCCATCTCAAGGACACCGTCAGGAACAAGGCCACCACCCTGTTCGGCAAGGGGCGTCCGTCCGGGGGCGGCGCCTCCAGGAGCGTCACCGTCGTCGAGGACATCGACGTCGGTGTGCCGGTCCGCGAGGCATACGACCAGTGGACGCAGTTCCAGGAGTTCAGCACGTTCGCCAAGGGCGTCGTGAGTGTGGAGAAGGCGGACGACACCACCAGCAACTGGAAGGTGAAGGTCGCCAGGTCGACCCGCAGCTGGCAGGCGAACGTCACCGAACAGGTGCCCGACCAGCGCATCACCTGGACCACCGAGGGCGCCAAGGGCACCGTCAAGGGCGTGGTCACCTTTCACGCCGTCACCGATGACCTCACCCGCGTCCTGCTGGTCCTCGAATACTTCCCCAAGGGCCTGTTCGAGAAGACCGGCAACATCTGGCGGGCCCAGGGCCGCCGGGCCCGGCTCGACCTCAAGCTCTACCGCAAGTTCATCATGATGCGCGGCGAGGCGACCGACGGCTGGCGGGGCGAGATCCGTGACGGAGAAGTCGTCGTCAGCCACGACGAGGCGCTCGACGAGGAAGAGTCCCAGAACGCCGAGGGCGCCCGCTCCGGCGAGGGTTCGCCGGACGACGCGCACGAGGACGAAGACGACGCGCACGAGGACGAAGACTCCGCGTACGAGGACGGCCCCGTCGAGGATGACCAGCCGCACGACGAGGATGCCGGTCAAGAGGAGGACGGTGGCCCCGAGTACGACGACGAGGGCCCGGAGGACGAGGAGTTCGTCGACGCCGAGGACGCCGAGGACGCCGAGGGTCTGGAGGAACCGGCGGACGAGCCCGCGGACGAGGACGATCTGGACGACGAGGAGCAGGAAGAGGAGCAGGACGAGGAGGAAGCGGCAGGAGAGGAGACGGCAGAGGAGCCGCCCCCGGCCCGTCGGCCCCGACGACGTTCGGCCGCCGCCGACCGGTGACCGGACGGGCGCACAACCGGTGTCGCCCGACGGGCGCACGCGTCCGGTACCACCGGGCCCCGCGCGCAGCCGCGGCGACACCCCACGGAAAGGCGTGAGACACCGTGTCCGATTCACTCGCCGGCCGTATGCCGGCCCCGCCCCGAGGGGCCGGCCCGGCATACGGGCAGCAGGGCTCCTCGGCCAACCTCGCCGACATCCTCGAACGGGTGCTCGACAAGGGCATCGTCATCGCCGGTGACATCCAGATCAACCTGCTCGACATCGAGCTGCTCACCATCAAACTGCGTCTGCTCGTCGCCTCCGTCGACAAGGCCAAGGAGATGGGCATCGACTGGTGGGAGCACGATCCCTCGCTCTCCTCACGGGCCCGCCCCGCGCGGGAGACCGAGGCCCGCCCCGACGGCGACGCGCTGGCCGAGGAGAACGAGCGACTGCGAGCCGAGCTGGCCAGGCTGCGTTCGGCTCCCGGGCTCCCCGGCTCCGAGGCCGCCGGAGCCGGGGCGGCTCCGGCCGAGAGGGAGGAGGAACGATGAACGAGGGACCGAACACCTCCGCCGACGCCCGCGGTACGGGCGCGGGGGAGATGACCTACGTCTACGCCGTCGGCCGTGAGGGCCCCGCCCTCGACGGGCTCGCCGCCCGGCTTCCGGGCGTGGACGGCCGGCCGCTGCGATCCGTCGACGGCGGCGGACTGTGCGCGCTCGTCTCCCCCGTACCGGCCGACACGTTCAGTGAGCAAGGGCTCACCGCGCAGATGGAAGACCTGGACCGGCTCGAAGCCGTGGCCCGAGCCCACCACGCCGTGGTGGACGCCGCGTTCGCGGAGACCTCCGTCCTGCCGATGCGGCTGGCCACGGTCTATCGGGACGACGCGCGGGTGGCCGACGTGCTGGTCCGTCAACGCAGTGAGTTCCACGAGCTGTTGGCTCGCCTGGAGGGGCACGTCGAGCTGGGGGTGAAGGTCTGCGCCGACCCTCGCTCGGCCGCTCCTCCGGCGGCGGCCGCCGTGACGTCCTCGGAGGGCGGGGCGGGCCGCGCCTATCTGCGGAGGCGTCAGGCGCAGCAGCGCGACAGCCGGGACGCCTACCGTGCGGCATCCGAGGTGGCGGCCCGCGCCGCGCGGTTGGCGGAGGGGGTGGCGGCCTCACGGGCGGTGCACCGCCCGCAGCAGGGCCAACTCGCCTCCGGGCCCGGGGTGAACATCGCCAACGACGCCTACCTCGTGCCCCGGGAGCGCGCGGAGCAGCTCCGCCGGGAGCTTCCCGCACTGGCCGAGGGCGTCTCCGGTGTCTCGATCGAGGTGACCGGGCCATGGGCGCCCTACTCGTTCGCCACCGCCGTGGCGGCGGAGGGTGCGGACGGCGGTGGTCCACGGTGAGCACGGACGTCATCGGCGGAGTCCTCGGTGAGAGCGAGCCCCGGGGCGGCCCGCCCGTCGCGCTGATCGACCTCCTGGACCGCCTGCTGAACGGAGGCGCTGTGCTCACCGGTGATCTCGTCCTGTCCATCGCCGACGTGGACCTCGTCCACATCAACCTGCGCGCGGTGATCCGGTCGGTCACCGGAGAGGAGCCGGCCCCGTGGTGAGGCGACGCCCCGGTTCGGCACCCGACGGAGGCATTTCCGAGAGGAGGGGACCACGATGACCGACGGCGACGGCGACGGCGCGCGAGGCGCGATGGGCCCGTCCGCCGCGGCAGAGGAGATCGCGGGCGCCGCGGCCCGGGCCTTCGGGCTCGGCCCCGCGCAACCGGGCGGCCGGGGGCCCTCGACGACGGCCCAGCGGCTGCACACCGACCCGGACACCGTGGAGCGCGATCTCATCAAGCTGGTGCTCACCATCGTCGAGCTGCTCCGCCAGCTCATGGAGCGCACAGCGGTCCACCGTGTCGACCAGGGCGACCTGAGCGAGTCGCAGGAGGAGCGGATCGGCATGACGCTGATGATCCTGCACGAACGCATGACGGAGCTGTGCGACCGCTACGACCTGACGATGGAGGACCTCAATCTCGACCTGGGGCCGCTCGGCTCGCTGCTGCCGCGCGACGGTGCCTGAGCGGGCAGGAACCGGGTTTGACCGCAACACGCAAGGCAAGGAGGAGGCCATGAACACTGACGACAAGGACGCAAGGAAGCCGGCCCGCGGCAAGGGCGGGACCACCACCGCCCGCACGTCGGCCGCCACGGCCCGCAAGGGGGCCGGTGCTGAAACCGCGGGCAAGGGGGCCGGGGCGGCGGCCGACGAGGCGCGCCCGGCCGCCGCGGGCGCCAAGGAGGCGGCGTCGGAGAGCGTACGGGCGGCCGGTGAGACCACCCGGCGCGTGGGCCGTGCCGCGGCCGCCGGTCTCCAGGGCGGGCAGCGGGCGGTGACGGCCAACGCGGCCAGGGCCGCGAGCGCGGCCACCACCGCCTGGACCGCCGTCAAGCACAGGAAGGCGGTAGCGGCGGGGGCCGCCGCGGGGGTGGCCGGTGTCGCCGGAGCGGCGTTCGCCATCGGCCGTACGACCGCCAAGCCTCCGGTGGGTCCGCTGACCCGACTGGCGCGCGGGCGCATCTGACACCGCGCGGCGGAGACACCGAAACCGCACGGGCGCCGGACCGGGGGCGGGGGGGGGGGGGGGGGGCGGCCCCCCCCCCCGGGCCCCCGCCCCCCCCCCCCCGGCCCGGGCCCCCCGGCCCCCGGCGGAGGGGGGGGGGTGGGGCTGGCCCCGCCCCCCCCTGGG
>NZ_JBIVTR010000011.1:164561-244067 GCF_044756785.1 Streptomyces sp. NPDC091649
CCACGCCGGGGGGGGGGCCGGGCCCCCGCCGGGCGGGGGGGCGCATGGCCCCCCGCGGGGGGGCCGCCCCCCCCCCCCCGGGCCGGGGCCCGGGGGGGGGGGCGGGGGGGGCCCCCCCCCCCCGCCCCCGTGTCCCCAGCCCCCTCGTCACCGGCCGGGAAACGGCGGCGCACGTCGTAGCGGCTGTGGAGCGGATGCCCGCGCCGCCTCAGTGGCCGAGGTGTTCGTCCCGGTGCGCGGCCCAGCGCTGCATCAGCGACCCGAACTCCTTGTCCAGGAACCGGAAGAACTCCAGGCTGGTGTTGATCCGGCGTCCCTGCGGGGTGTCGAGGCCGAAGTGGTCCACCCCTTCCCGCATCGTGGCCTGCCAGTTCTTGAGGATGGCGTCCCGTTCGAGCAGCGCGTTGTACCACTGCTCGCTCTGCACGCGGTAGCGCTCACGCCGTGACCCCGGCTCACGCTCGCGGCTGACCATGTTGACCTGGGCGAGGTAGCGAACGGCGCCCGATACGGCCGCCGGGCTGATCTTCAGCCGTTCGCCCAGTTCGGCGGAGGTGAGGGCGCCCCGCTCCGAGACGAGCAGGGCGGCGAAGACCCTGGAGGGCATACGCGGCATACCCGCCTGGACCAGCTGGGCGGCGAAGCGCTCCACGAACCGGGAGGCGGCCGCCTCGTCGTCGCTGCCGTCCGCGCGGCTCTCTTCCTGCCGCTCATCCATGTTCCGACTCCGGTATCCGTGGTGTCCGACGCCCGCGTGCCGCCCGCGCCCCGGGTCAGCCTATCGAGCGATTCATACGCTTTCTTAACTTCACAAGTTTCTGAAATGAGCGTACGTTCGGAATATGAAGAAGGCAATCACAGTCGCCGGACTGCACAAGTCGTTCGGTGCGACGCGCGCGCTGGACGGGCTCGACCTCGCGGTCGAGGCCGGCGAGGTCCATGGCTTCCTCGGGCCCAACGGGGCGGGCAAGTCCACGACGATCCGCGTCCTGCTCGGGCTGCTGCGCGCCGACTCCGGCGCCGTCCAGCTCCTGGGCAAGGATCCGTGGAACGACGCGGTCGAGCTGCACCGGCGGCTCGCCTACGTCCCCGGGGACGTCGAACTGTGGCCGGGCCTCACCGGAGGAGAGGCCATCGACCTGCTGGCGAAGCTGCGCGGCGGCATCGACCGGCGGCGGCGCGACGAGCTCATCGAACGGTTCGACCTCGATCCGGTCAAGAAGGGCCGCGCCTACTCCAAGGGCAACCGGCAGAAGGTCGCCATCGTCGCCGCGCTCGCCTCCGACGCCGAACTGCTGCTCCTGGACGAACCCACGGCCGGCCTCGACCCGTTGATGGAGGTCGTCTTCCAGGACGTCATCCTCCAGGCGAAGGCCGCGGGGAAGACCGTGCTGCTCTCCAGCCACATCCTGGCCCAGGTCGAGAAGCTCTGCGACCGCGTCAGCATCGTCCGGCAGGGACGCACCGTGCAGTCGGGCACGCTCGGCGAGATGCGCCACCTCACGCGCACGACGGTCGAGGCCGAGATCGATCGCCCGGCCACCGGACTCGACGCCATGCCCGGCGTCCACGAACTGCGGGTGACGGGCCGGAGGGTGAACTTCGCCGTGGACGGGGGCCACCTCGACGCGGCGATCCGCGGGCTCGGCGAGTTCGGCATCCGGAGCCTGACCAGCCATCCGCCGACCCTCGAAGAACTGATGCTCCGTCACTACGGCGACGAACTCGCGTCCAACGGCCGTACGGACGACGCCGGAAACACCTCATCCGGCTCCTCGGGCGGAAACGGCGGCGTGGCCCGATGACCAGCACCACCGCCGGGCCCGACGCCCCCGAGAAGTCCGCGCCCGCCAGGACCGTCGCCGACGCCCTGACCGGCACCGGCACCCTGATCCGGTTCGGCCTGCGCCGGGACCGTGTCCGCCTGTCCCTGTGGCTGCTCGCCCTCACCCTGGGCACGCTGGTGACAGCGGCCCAGTACAAGGCGCTCTACTCCACGCCCGCGGAACGCGCCGCCGCCGTCAGCTCCATGGACAGTCCCGCCGCGCTCGCCATGACCGGCCCCCGCCACTATCTCTCCGACTACACCGTCGGGGCGATCCTCGGCCACCAGCTGCTCGGCTTCATGGCCGTCCTGGTCGGCCTGATGAGCGTCCTGATCGTCACCCGGCACACCCGCGACGAGGAAGAGACCGGCCGCGCCGAACTGGTCCGCTCCACCGTCGTCGGACGCCACGCGCAACTCGCCTCCGCGCTGGCGATCGCCGCCGTCGCCAACCTCGTGCTCGCCCTCCTGCTGGCCCTGGGGCTCACCGCCGTGGGCATCGACCGAAGCGGCCCGGGCGGGGCGCTGCTCTACGGCCTCGCGCACGCCGCCATCGGGCTCGCCTTCGCCGGGGTCGCCGCCGTCACGGCGCAGATCACGGCGCACACCCGGGGCGCCACGGGCATGGCGCTCGCCGTGATCGGCGTCGCCTATGTCCTGCGGGTCGCCGGCGACGTGGGCAACGGCGTCCTTTCGTGGCTGAGCCCGATCGGCTGGACCCAGCGCAGTTACGTCTTCGTCGACAACCGGTGGTGGCCGCCGGCCCTCTGCCTGCTCCTCGCCGCGCTGACCGCGGCCTACGGCTTCGTGCTGAGCACCCGGCGCGACGTCGGCGCGGGCCTGCGCTCCGAGCGGATCGGCCGGCGCACGGCCTCCGACGCGCTCGTCCGGCCCTTGGGTCTCGCTCTGCGTCTGCACCGGGCGACCCTGCTGGGCTTCGGGGCCGGACTGTGCCTGATGGGCGTCATGTACGGCTCGATCCTCGGCGAGGCCGCCGACATGGTGAAGGACATCGATCAGGTCCAGGAGGCGCTGGCGGAGATCGGCGGCAGCACGGTGGCCGAGTCGTTCGCGTCCATGGTGATGGTGATCGTCGCGGTCGTCGCCGCCGTGTACGTGGTGATGGCCACGCTGCGTCCGCGGGCCGAGGAGAGCGCCGGCCGTGCCGAACCGCTCCTGGCCACCGGCCTCTCCCGGGACCGCTGGCTCGGGGCCCACGTCGCGGTCGCGCTGGCCGGCGGCACGGTGCTGATGGTCCTCGCCGGACTGGGCTTCGGCCTCGCGGGCGCGGGGCCGGCGGGCGACGGAGACCTGGTGCTCGAACTGGTCGGAGCGGCCGCCGCCTACGCCCCGGCGCTGTGGGTGACCGTCGGCGTGGCCGTCCTGCTCTTCGGCTGGGCCCCCCGGGCGGGGGCTGCCGCCTGGATCGTGCCCGTGTACGCGTTTCTCGTCGGGTACCTGGGGCCGATCCTCCAGCTCCCGGACTGGACGACGAACCTGTCGCCCTTCGGCCATGTGCCCCGGCTTCCGGCCGCCGGGATGAACTGGACCCCGCTGCTCGTGCTGACCGCCGTCGCGGCCGGACTGATCCTGCTCGGGCTGGCCGGCTTCCGCCGCCGGGACCTCGACACCAAGTGACGCACGCCCGAGAACGGCGACAGCAGGTGTGAGCGCGCGCTCCCGCCCCCGCAGGGGGCCGGGAGCGCGCCCCGTTCCGCCACGCCCCGGCGCCTCATTTCGTATGGGCGGCGTCAAGGATGCGGCGTGCCGCGTATGGGCGCTGTCAAAGGGGATCCGCCTTTCGCCGGGTGTGGGCTTTCCTCGTGGAGTCCGTTCGTTTCCGAACTTTTCCAGGAGTATGCGATGGCCGATCTGGCCTTCGTCGTCACCACCGTCGCGATATTCGCGCTCGTGGCCCTCATCGCCAAGGGGGTGGCGAAGCTGTGACTGCCGAGAACATCGTGGGGCTGGCCGTCGCCACCGCCCTGCTGGGATATCTCGTCCTCGCCCTCCTCTACCCGGAGAGGTTCTGAGTACGGATATGAGTCCCGTTCTTGCTGATGTGCTCCAGGTGTCCGTCCTGGTCGCCGCGCTGGCGCTGGTGCACAAGCCTCTCGGCGACCACATGGCCGCCGTCTTCTCCTCCGAAAAGCATCTGCGGGTGGAGAAGTGGATCTACCGCGCGGTCGGGGCGAACCCGGACGCCCAGATGCGCTGGCCCGCCTATATGCGGGGGGTGCTCGCGTTCTCCGCGGTGAGCGTCCTCTTCCTTTACCTGCTCATGCGGGTACAGGACCACGCACCGTTGTCACTCGGATTCGACGCGATCTCGCCCGACCAGGCTTTCAACACGGCCGTTTCCTTCACGTCCAATACCAACTGGCAGTCGTACGCGGGCGAGTCGGCGATGAGCCACATCACCCAGACCGGCGGCCTGGCCGTGCAGAACTTCGTCTCGGCCGCCGTCGGCATCGCCGTGGCCGTCGCGCTCGTACGCGGCTTCGCCAGGTCCCGTACCGGTGAACTGGGCAACTTCTGGGCCGACCTGGTGCGCGGAGTGGTCCGCGTGCTGGTCCCGGTATCCGTGGTGGCGGCGGTGCTGCTGGTCGCCGCGGGCGCGATCCAGAACTTCGCGGGCGTGCACGAACTGACCACGGTCACCGGGCAGACCCAGAGCATCTCGCCGGGAGCGGTGGCCTCGCAGGAGGCCATCAAGAACCTGGGAACGAACGGCGGCGGCTACTTCAACGCCAACGCGGCGCACCCCTTCGAGAACCCCAACGGCTTCTCCAACCTGCTGACGATCTTCCTGCTGCTGGTGATCCCGTTCTCGCTGCCGCGCACCTTCGGCACGATGACGGGCTCGGCCAGGCAGGGCTACGCCATCGTCGCGGCCATGGGCGCGATCTGGTTCGTCGGCGTGCTGCTGGTCACCTGGATCGAGTACGCCCACCCCGGGACCGCCTCGCAGCTCGCGGGCGGCGCGATGGAGGGCAAGGAACAGCGGTTCGGTGAGGGCTCCTCCTCGCTGTTCGCGGTCTCCACCACCATGACCTCCACCGGTTCGGTCAATTCGTTCCACGACTCCTACAGCGGGCTCTCGGGAGGCGTCCTGCTGCTCGGCATGATGCTCGGCGAGATCGCGCCCGGCGGCGTCGGCTCCGGCCTCTACGGCATGCTGATCATGGCGGTCATCTCGGTGTTCATCGCCGGACTGATGGTCGGCCGCACCCCCGAGTACCTCGGCAGGAAGATCGGCACCCGCGAGATCAAGCTCGCCGCGTGCTCCCTCCTCGTCACCCCGGCGCTCGTCCTGACCGGCACCGCTCTGGCGATGGCCACCGGAAACGGCGAGTCGTCCATGACCAACACCGGCGCGCACGGCTTCTCCGAGGTCCTCTACGCGTACACCTCCACGTCCAACAACAACGGCTCCGCGTTCGCCGGCTTCGCCGCCGACACCGGGTACCACAACACCGCGCTCGGGCTGTGCATGGCCCTGGGCCGGTTCCTGCCGATGGTGTTCGTCCTGGCGCTGGCCGGCTCGCTCGCCGAGCAGAAGCCGGTCCCCGTCACCGCGGGCACGCTGCGGACCGAGAAACCCCTGTTCACCGGCCTCCTGGTCGGCACCATCATGATCATCACCGGTCTGACGTTCTTCCCCGCACTCGCGCTGGGGCCGCTCGCCGAAGGGCTCGCGGCATGACCACCGACGTAACGAAGCAGGATGCTGTGTCCCAGACGACGACGGCCGTATCCGCCATCGCACCCGACCCGGAGGCGCCTTCCGGGGCCCTGCCGGCCGGGCGGGTCGGAGGAGGACTCTTCGACCCGGGACAGCTGGTCAGGTCCTTCCCCGAGGCCCTGCGCAAGCTCTCCCCCCGGGTGATGATCACCTCGCCCGTCATGTTCGTGGTCCTCGTCGGCTCGGTGGTCACCACCGTGCTCGCGGTCAAGGACCCGACCGACCTCTTCGGCTGGGCCATCGCCGGCTGGCTCTGGCTCACCACGATCTTCGCCAACCTGGCCGAGGCGGTGGCCGAGGGCCGGGGCAAGGCCCAGGCCGACACCCTCCGCAAGGCCAAGACCGACACGGTCGCCCGCCGCCTCGCCGGAGGCGTCGAGGAGCGGGTCCCCGGCACCGACCTGCGGATCGACGACCTCGTCGTGTGCGAGGCCGGCGACGTCATCCCCGGCGACGGCGATGTCGTCGAAGGCGTCGCCAGCGTCGACGAATCCGCGATCACCGGCGAATCGGCCCCCGTCATCCGCGAGTCGGGCGGTGACCGCTCGGCCGTGACCGGCGGCACGAAGGTGCTGTCCGACCGCGTCGTCATCAGGATCACGACGAAGCCCGGAGAGACCTTCATCGACCGGATGATCAACCTGGTCGAGGGTGCGGCCCGGCAGAAGACCCCCAACGAGATCGCCCTCAACATCCTGCTGGCGGCCCTCACCGTCGTCTTCCTGCTCGCGGTCGTGACGCTGAAGCCCTTCGCGATCCACGCGGGCGCCGACCAGCAGACCTCGATGATCGTCCTGACGGCGCTCCTCGTCTGTCTGATCCCGACGACGATCGGCGCACTCCTCTCCGCGATCGGCATCGCCGGCATGGACCGCCTGGTCCAGCGCAACGTGCTGGCCATGTCGGGCCGTGCGGTGGAGGCCGCCGGCGACGTGTCGACCCTGCTCCTGGACAAGACCGGCACCATCACCCTCGGCAACCGGCAGGCCGCCGAGTTCGTCCCGGTCAGGGGTACGACGGAGGCCGAGCTGGCCGACGCCGCGCAGCTGTCCTCGCTGGCCGACGAGACGCCCGAGGGGCGCTCCGTCGTGGTCCTGGCCAAGGAGAAGTACGGTCTGCGCGAGCGCCGCCAGGGCGAACCGGCCCACGCCCAGTGGGTCGCCTTCACGGCGCAGACCCGGATGTCCGGCGTCGACGTCGTGGAGCGAGGCGCCGGGCGCAAGGTCCGCAAAGGCGCGGCCGGATCCGTCGCCGCCTGGGTGCAGGAGCGGGGCGGGGTCGTCCGTGAGGACACGCGGGCGCTCACCGACCGCATCTCCTCGGCCGGCGGGACCCCGCTGCTGGTGGCCGTCGAGGACGCTCTCGGCGCCCGGGTCCTCGGTGTCATCCACCTCAAGGACGTGGTGAAGGAGGGTATGCGGGAGCGGTTCGACGAGCTGCGCCGCATGGGCATCCGTACGGTCATGATCACGGGCGACAACCAGCTGACCGCCCGGGCCATCGCCGAGGAGGCCGGGGTCGACGACTTCCTGGCCGAGGCGACCCCCGAGGACAAGATGGCCCTCATCAAGCGGGAGCAGGCGGGAGGCAAGCTCGTCGCGATGACCGGCGACGGCACGAACGACGCCCCGGCACTGGCCCAGGCGGACGTCGGCGTGGCGATGAACACCGGCACCTCGGCCGCCAAGGAGGCCGGGAACATGGTGGACCTCGACTCCGACCCCACCAAGCTGATCGAGATCGTGGAGATCGGCAAGCAACTCCTCATCACCCGGGGAGCCCTGACCACCTTCTCCATCGCCAACGACGTCGCGAAGTACTTCGCGATCATCCCCGCCATGTTCGCGGTGGCGTACCCGTCGCTGGACAAGCTGAACATCATGGGCCTGGCCTCGCCCCAGTCCGCGATCCTGTCGGCCGTCGTCTTCAACGCGCTGATCATCGTCGCGCTGGTCCCCCTCGCGCTGCGAGGCGTGCGGTACCGGCCGGCGAGCGCGGACCGGATGCTGCGCCGCAACCTCGCCGTCTACGGGCTCGGCGGTCTGATCGCCCCGTTCGCCGGCATCAAGATCATCGACCTGCTCATCTCCCTCATCCCCGGAATCGGCTGACTGATCATGAACAACTCCGTAGGGAACACGGGCCGTCTGGTCTGGGCCGCGCTGCGCATGCTGCTGGTGCTCACGGCCGTCACCGGCGTCGCCTACCCGCTGGCCGTCACCGGCGTCGCGCAGGGACTCTTCCACGACCGGGCCAACGGCTCGATCGTGCGTGCCGAGGGGAGGGACGTCGGGTCCGCCCTCATCGGACAGACCTGGAACATCGAAGGGACCGGCGAACCCGACCCCGTGTGGTTCCAGCCGAGGCCGTCGAACAGCGACTACGACCCGCTGGCCACGGGCTCCGGCCAGCTCGGAGCCTCCGACGCCACCCTGACCAGGACGGTCGGGGAGACGAGGAGGGCCGTCGCCGCCTTCAACGGGGTGCCCGTGTCGGAGGTCCCCAAGGACGCGGTCACCGGATCGGCCTCCGCGATCGACCCGCACATCTCACCGGCGTACGCGGACCTCCAGGTGAAGCGGGTCGCCAGGGCCAACGGACTGACCGCCCGGCAGGTCGCCGCGCTGGTGGACCGGCACACCGAGGGCCGCACCGCCGGATTCCTCGGACAGCCCCACGTCAACGTCCTCCGGCTCAACCTCGCGCTGAAGGACCTGGCCGCCGGCTGAGATCCGCGGAGGCGGCGCACCGCGCGGGAGACCCGGACGGCCCCCGTGTTGCGCCGCTCACCAGCCCGTCCACAGGAGGTGGTTGATCAGCAGGGCCGGAACGGCCGACGCCACCAGCCAGTACCGCACACCCCGTCGCGGGAGCAGCGCCGCCGCCGGCAGCAGCCACAGCAGGAACGGCTGCCAGATGCGCTCGGTCTCCGCCTTGCTCATGCCGGAGAGGTCCGCCGCGAGCAGCGCCGCCAGCGCCGCCAGGACGAGCAGCGCCAGCCTCCCTTCCGGGGAGGCCGCCGCGGGGCCGCCCACGAGGGCTCGTACGGCACCGGGAGCGGCCGCCGCGCTCCGGCGCAGCCCGGCGACGGCGGCGAGCCCGGCCGCGAGGGTCGCACAGGCCAGGTTGGCCCAGACCCAGTAGCCGTACGGGCGGACGCCGCCCGCGCCCTGGTAGTAGCGCTCGACCAGCAGGTGGTAGGCCGTCCACCAGTTGAACCCGGTGAGCGTGAAGGCCACGGGGACCACCAGGGCGCCGAGGAGGAACAACGGCACCGGGCGGGCGGTCCGGGCGAGCACCAGCACGGCCAGTAGCACGGCCGCCATCAGCCCCAGCCCGTAACTGAGGTAGCAGGTCCACCCGAACAGCAGACCCCCGCCGGCCGCGGCGGCGGCGGGGAAACGGACCCGGCGGGTGGCGGCCAGGGCGAGCAGCGCCACCGACCAGGCGGCGACGGCCGTGAAGTAGCCGTCGGCGGAGACGCCCGCCCAGACGGCGGCCGGGGCCAGGACGAGGAAGGGCGCGGCACGCCGGGCCAGGCGCTCACCGGCCAGCACCCGCACGGTGATCAGGGCGGCCAGCACCGCCGAACTGCCCGCCACGACACACCAGAGCGCCGCCCAGGCCCCGCCGCCGAGACCGATGCGGTCCAGCCACACGAAGGACAGCGTCGCGCCCGGCGGGTGCCCCGCGACATGGGCCGGCCAGTTGCCCGGCTCGCCGATCACGATGTGGTTCGTGAAGTCGCGCAGGGTCGCGGGGATGTCCTCGAAGCGGTCGATGACCCGCAGGTACTCGTGCTTCGTGGTGAGCCGCTTGGCGACGCCCCGGTGCCAGCCGTCGATCAGCGCCATCGAGAAGACCCAGGCCATGGACCCGGCCCAGGCCGCCGCCAGCAGACGCCGCCAGGGCAGCCGGGCGGCGAGCGGCGGGCCGTAGCAGACCACCAGGACCGCCATGACCAGGGCGGCCGGAGTCCCCGGGCCCAGGTGCGGGTCCCAGGAGGCCAGCAGCGGAGGCCACTGGGCGCGCAGGCTCCCGTCCCGGTTCTGGATGACATGGCCGATCACGACCGCGGCCGCGATCAGCAGTACGCCCGCGGCGGCGGCGATCAGGTCGGCCCGCCCCGCGCGCCGGGCAGGTTCGTGGGTGCGGTCCGGCGGTGCGGGCGGGCCGTGCCCCGTGCCGCCGGCGGTGTCCGTGGGGGTGGCGTCCTCGGTCTTCACGTTGGCACGCTATGCACATCGGGCGGCGATCGGGCGGTACGGCGGGGCCGCGTCACCGAACCGTCAGATGTGCCGTCGGCCGTCCGGACGTCAGAAATTCGTCAGGAGTCGCAGCCGCCCGCCGACGGGGTCTCCCGCTTAGCGTCGGCCTCATGCCCGAACGCCGCCGGACCCTCTCCCTCCCCGCCTCCCTCCGCACTCCGCGTACGCCCGCCGACCCGGGATTCTGGCGCAGCCCCGTGCGCGGCGCCCGTTTCACCGCCGTGCTCGGCGTCGTCCTCCTCGCGGGGCTCACGCTGCTGTTCGTCACCGGGCTGCTCTCGTACGCCGCCTACAACCCGGACCTGAACCGGGTCAACGACAAGACCCCGGGCAAGGGGTGGCTCGGCTTCTACCTGTTCGCCTGGCCGACCGGTCCGCACTGGCTCTACCGGCTGACCCAGGGCCTCCACGTCACCGTCGGCATCGTGCTCGTGCCCGTGCTGCTCGCCAAGCTCTGGTCGGTGGTCCCCCGGCTCTTCGCGCTGCCGCCCGCCCGTTCCGTGGGCCACGCACTGGAGCGGATCTCGCTGCTGCTGCTCGTGGGCGGGGCGCTGTTCGAGTTCCTCACCGGACTGCTCAACATCCAGCTGGACTACCTCTTCCCCGGGTCGTTCTACACCCTGCACTTCTACGGGGCCTGGGTCTTCCTCGCCGGTTTCGTCACCCATGTCGCGCTCAAGACGCCCCGGGCCGTACGGGTGTTGCGCAACGGCGTCCCGCGCGGCGAACCGGACACCCTGGCCGCCCCCGACCCGCTGCCCGCCACCCTGTCCCGACGCGGCGCGCTGGCCATGGTCGGGGCCGGTTCGCTCCTTCTGCTGGTCACCTCGGCCGGTCGCAGCTTCGACGGGCCGCTGCGCAGCGTCGCGCTCCTCACTCCGCGCGGCGGCACCGACCCGGGGCCGGGGCCCAACGCCTTCCAGATCAACAAGACCGCCGCCGCCGTACGGATCAGGCCCGCCGACACCGGTGAGCGCTGGCGGCTGACGGTACGGGGGCCGGCCGGGGAGTTCCGCCTCTCCCGGGACGAGCTGCTGGCCATGGAACAGCACACCGCGGCGCTCCCGATCGCCTGCGTGGAGGGCTGGTCGACCTCGGACCAGCTCTGGCGCGGCGTCCGGCTCTCCGACCTCGCCACGCTCGCCGGACACCCGGACCACCCACCGGGCGTCTTCGTCGAGTCGCTCCAGCGCAGCGGTTCCTTCCGCAGGGCCGCACTGCGCGACAACCAGGTGCGCGACGGCCGCTCGCTGCTCGCGCTGGAGGTGAACGGCGCGCCGCTGTCGCCCGACCACGGCTACCCGGCCCGGATCATCGTCCCCGCCGCGCCCGGGGTGCTGAACACCAAGTGGGTCGAGTCCCTGACGTTCGGAGAGCTGTGATGTCCACCCGAGCCGTGCCGCCGCCCGCCGCGCCCCGTCGCCCGCGCTTCTCGCCGCGCCGCTCCTACGGCCAGGGGCCGCTCCAGCTCCTCCTGCTCGCCGCCACGTTCTGCCTGGCGGGCTACGCGGGCGTACGGCTGCTGGACGGGGACACCGTCGGCGTGCTGCTCTGGTTCGCCGGGTCGGCCGTCCTGCACGACCTGGTGCTGCTGCCGGTGTACGCCGGGGCCGACCGCGCGCTGCGCGCCGCGCTCGGCTCCCGGCCCGCCCTGGTGAACTTCGTCCGGGTGCCGGCGTTCCTCTCCGGGCTGCTCCTGCTGATCTGGTTCCCGCTGATCTCCCGGCGGACCGAACGGCGGTACGAGGCCGCCGCCGGCGCCTCCCCGGACGTCTACTTCGGCAACTGGCTGCTGATCACCGGTGCGCTGTTCGCGCTCTCCGCGCTCTGGCTGTCGGCCCGGGCCCTCCGCTCCCGTACGGGACGGCGCAGCGAGACGAAGGTCCGCCCCTCCGCCCCCCACTGATCGCCCGCACGCCAGCCGGCCGCACCGGCGTGCCGCAGCAGGGCGGGCGTCCCCATCCGGGCCCAGGGGAACGGCTCGGCGGCGGCGTCGCGCGCGGAGGCGGGGGCGGCCGGCCCGCCCCGGCCGTCGTCGAGGCGGACCCGGAGCCGTTCGTCCACATCGACGGGAGCGGTCTCGGCGATCAGCAGCCCGCCTGCGCCGAGCAGCTCGGCCGCCCGGTCCAGCAGGGCGGCGGGGTCGCCCCCGATGCCGATGTTGCCGTCGAGGAGCAGGAGGGTCCCCCAACGGCCCTCCCCGGGCAGCGGGTCGAACACGCTGCGCAGCAGAGCCGCGCCGCCCAGCCCGCGCGTACGGGCCACCGCCGCCTCGCTGACGTCGATGCCCAGGACCCGGTGCCCCAGCGAGGTCAGCTCGGCGACCAGCCGCCCCGGCCCGCAGCCGATGTCCAGCACCGGCCCCTCGCACCGGCGCAGGGCCGACAGATCGGCGGAGCCCGCCCCCGAGCACCAGCGCTCCACGTCCAGGGGCAGCAGCCAGCCGTCGCCGCGGCGCAGGAAGAGCGGACCGCGCCCGGCGCGCAGGGCGTCGGCGTACGGGTCGGCACCCCACGGAGCGGTGCGGACCGGTCCCGGCCGGGTCGGCGTGTCCCCGGGATACGTCCCGCCGGAGGCGGCCTCATGGGTGTCGGGTGCTCCGGTGGCGCCGGAGGACGCTGCCGCGGCCAGTTCGGACGAGGGCACGGTCGTGCTCATCGGACCCCCGCCCCGGTCAGCCCGCCGAGCGCCGCGGCGAACCGGCCGCCCGGCGCGGCCGACGCGACCCGGTGGGCGTCGGCCGCGGTGTCCACGTCGACCAGCACCGGCAGATCGCGCACGGTCAGCCCGGCCTCCACCAGCCTGCGCCGCTGCACCGCACCGGTCTCCGGGACGGACATCGGCACTCCGCGCAGCAGTGCGGGATCCGGGTCCGCCAGGCCGAGGGCCCAGAAGCCGCCGTCCTCGGCCGGCCCGAACCAGGCCCCGACGCCCTCCCAGGCGTCGGGGGCGAGGGCCGGAGCCAGCAGCGCGGCGGTGATCTGCGGGGTGTCCATGCCGACCAGGAGGGCCGGCCCCGCGCACCCGCCGAAGGCCGCCGCGAGGCGCTCGTCGAGACCGCCCGCGCTCTGCGGCACCACCTCGAACCCCGGAGGCACCCAGGGGCCCGGCCGCCCGTCGAGGACCAGGACGCGCCGCCGGGCGGGGAGGGCGAGCACGGCCTCCAGGGTGTCCGCCAGAGCGGCGGCGGCCAGCTCGGCGGCCTCGGCGGGGGAGAAGGGCGGGCAGAGCCGGGTCTTGACCCGCCCGGCCACCGGTTCCTTCGCGATGACCAGCAGCTCGGTGGGTCCGCCCCTGTTCGTCGGACGGTTCCCGTCTCCGTACGCGGTCATCGGACGGCCTCCGTCTCCGCCCGCGCGGTCCGGTCCGCCGGTGGCTCCCGAAGAACGCCCCGCATGTCGCGCACCGCCTGCCAGGTCCCGCGCCAGGTGCCGGTCACCTTCGACTTCCCCGTGCGCGGCCGGTAGGGGACATCGCTCTCGGCGACCCGCAGCCCGTTGTCGGAGGCGCGGACCACCATCTGGAGCGGATAGCCGCTGCGCCGGTCGGTGAGGTCCAGGGCGAGCAGGTCCTCACGGCGGGCCGCCCGCAGCGGGCCGAGGTCGTGCAGACGCAGGCCGGTGCGGCGGCGCAGCATCCGGGCCAGCGCCAGATTGCCGGCGCGCGCGTGCGGCGGCCAGGCGCCCCGCCCCTCGGGGCGGCGGCGGCCGAGCAGCAGGTCGCACTCGCCGTCCGCGATCCGCCGCACGAAGCCGGTCAGCAGCGCGGGATCGAGCGAGCCGTCGCAGTCGCAGAAGCAGACGAACTCCGCCTCGGCGGCGAGCAGTCCGGCGTGGCTTGCCGCGCCGAACCCGCGTCGCTCCTCCGTGACGACGCTCGCGCCGAGGGAGCGGGCGAGTTCGGCCGAGCCGTCGGTCGAGCCGTTGTCGACCACGATCGCGCGCCAGCCGTCGGGAATGCGATCGAGCACCCAGGGCAGTGCGGCCGCCTCGTCGAGGCAGGGCAGAACGATGTCGGCCTTCGGGAGGCCGGTGTGCGGGGCGGGAGGGAACGGGAGAGCGGCAGAGGAATCGGTCACCCGCCTCACCCTACGGAGACAACTCCGGCATTTAGGTCATCAGGTTCTTACGAAACATGGACATCGGCCGGATGGGGGTGATCGGCCCCCGACGCGCCGGGACGGGGGTGCCACAGTGGGCGCCATGGAGAACACCCCGCCCGCCGGGCATCCGGCGCCCGAGTTCCGGGAGGCGCGCGGCCGGGTCCTCGTCGTGGACGACGACCCGACCGTCGCCGAGGTCGTCGTCGGCTATCTGCGCCGCGCCGGTTACGCCGTCGAGCAGGCCGGCGACGGGCCCGCCGCGCTGGGACGGTTCGCGGCGCTCCGGCCCGACCTCGTCGTCCTGGACCTGATGCTCCCCGCCATGGACGGGTTCGAGGTCTGCCGCCGGATGCGCGAACAAGGACCCGTCCCCGTCATCATGCTCACCGCCCGCGGCGACGAGGAGGACCGCATCCTCGGACTGGAGACCGGCGCCGACGACTACGTCACCAAGCCCTTCAGTCCGCGCGAACTGGTCCTGCGGGTCGATTCCGTGCTGCGCCGCGCCCGGGCCGCCGTCCCGGCGCACGAGGCCGGCCCGCTGTCCGGAGGCGGACTGCGCCTCGACCCGGCGGCCCGACAGGTCTTCCGCGACGGACGCGGACTCTCGCTGACGGTGCGGGAGTTCGACCTTCTCGCCTTCCTCCTCCGGAACCCCGGAAAGGCGTTCGGGCGGGAGGAGCTGATGCGGGAGGTCTGGGGGTGGGACTTCGGGGACCTCTCGACGGTCACCGTCCACATCCGCAGGCTGCGCGGCAAGGTCGAGACGGACCCGGCCAGCCCCCGGCTGATCCGCACCGTGTGGGGCGTGGGGTACCGGCTGGACCTGGACGCGGGCGCGAGCGGCGGGGGAGCGGACCCGGACCGCTCGGGAGCCGGGCCGGCGGCCGCCCCGACGCCGCCCGGAGGGCGGTCGCTGTGAACGACGTCCTGCTCATCGCGCTCTTCGCCTTCCTGGGAGCGGCGGCGGCCGGGCTCTGCGGCGCGGGCGTCCTGCGTCTGCTGCGGCACCGTTCGCTGGTGGTCTCGTTGAGCGTCGTCGCCGGGGTGGCCGTCACGGCGATGCTCGCCGGGACGCTGTCGGTCGCCTGGGCGATGTTCCTCTCCTCCCACGATCTCTACGTCGTCACGACCGTCGTCGCCATGGCCGCCCTGGTCTCCCTGGCCACCGCCGTCGTGCTGGGCCGCTGGGTCGCCGCCCGGAGTCATGAACTGACCCTCGCCACGAGGTCGTTCGGCGACGGCGGCACCTTCGCCGCACCGAGCGGCCAGCCCACCGCCGAGCTGGCCGCGCTCGCCCGTGAACTGGCCGCCACCAGCGCCAAACTGGACAGCTCCCGGGAGCGGGAACGCGCTCTGGAGACCTCGCGGCGCGAACTCGTCGCCTGGATCTCGCACGATCTGCGCACCCCGCTCGCCGGACTGCGGGCGATGGCCGAGGCGCTGGAGGACGGCATGGCCGCCGACTCCGGGCGCTATCTGCGGCAGATCAGGACCGAGGTCGAGCGGATGAACGCAATGGTCGGCGACCTCTTCGAACTCTCCCGCATCCAGGCCGGTTCACTCACCCTGACGCCGGCCCGGATCTCCCTCTACGACCTGGTCGGCGACGCGCTGGCCGGGGCGGACCCGCTGGCCCGCGAGAACGGGGTGCGGCTGGTCGGCGACCGGATCGACGAGGTGCCGGTGGAGGTCGACGGCAAGGAGATGAGCCGGGTCCTGGGCAATCTCCTGATCAACGCCATCCGCCGCACCCCGCCCGACGGCACCGTGGCCGTCGCGGCGCACCGCTCGGACGGCGGCGTCGTACTGTCGGTGACCGACGGCTGCGGCGGAATTCCGGAGGAGGACCTGCCCCGGGTCTTCGACACCGGCTGGCGCGGCAGCCACGCCCGCACCCCGCCCGCCGGGGCGGGCCTCGGGCTCGCCATCGTGCGCGGCATCGTCGAGGCGCACGCCGGGCGGGCCGAGGTCCGCAACGTACAGGGCGGCTGCTGCTTCTCGGTCACGCTCCCGTCAGCGTGACGGCGCTCTCCTCCCGGCGGCCCCCCGAACCGCGCAGCGGCGCCGCCGCGAAGTCCTCCATGCCCTCGGCGAAGGAGACCCGGGGCCGCCAGCCCAGCTCCTCGCGCAGCGCCCGCGAGTCCGCCGTGACATGGCGTACGTCGCCGAGGCGGTACTCCCCGGTCACCACCGGGTCCGGCCCGCCGTGCGCGGCGGCCAGCGCGGCGGCCATCTCGCCGATGGTGTGCGGCTCCCCGCTGCCGGTGTTGTACGCGGCGAAGGAGGCGGCCCGCCGCTCCCGTACCGCCTCCAGGGCCACCGCGTTCGCCGCCGCCACGTCGTGGACGTGGACGAAGTCGCGCCGCTGGCCCCCGTCCTCGTAGACCCGGGGGGCCTCGCCGCGCGCCAGGGCGGAGCGGAAGAACGAGGCGACACCAGCGTACGGGGTGTCGCGCGGCATCCCCGGCCCGTACACGTTGTGATAGCGCAGCGACACCGCCCGGCCGCCCGTCGCCCGCGCCCACGCGGCGGCCAGGTGCTCCTGGGCCAGCTTGGTCGACGCGTACACGTTGCGCGGGTCCACCGGCGCGTCCTCGGCCACCAGGCCCGGTGAGAGCGCCGCTGCGCAGTCCGGGCAGCGCGGCTCGAAGCGTCCCGCCCGCAGATCGGCCTCCGCACGCGGCCCGGGACGGACCGTGCCGTGCCGGGGGCAGTCGTAGCGCCCCTCGCCGTAGACCACCATCGACCCGGCCAGCACCAGGTCGCGGACCCCGGCCGCGGCCATCTCCGCCAGCAGCACCGCCGTACCGAGGTCGTTGCATCCCACGTACAGCGGGGCGTCCGCGAAGTCCTTGCCGAGGCCCACCATGGCCGCCTGGTGGCACACCGCGTCCACCCCGGCCAGGGCGTCCGCCACCGTCTCCCGGTCCCGGACGTCCCCGACGATCACCCGGTCGCCCGGCGGCTCCGGGGGAGTGCCGCCGGGGTGGGCGGAGGGCAACAGGGCGTCCAGCACCACGCTCTCGTGCCCGGCCGCGGCGAGGGCGGCGACGACGTGTGACCCGATGAACCCGGCTCCGCCGGTGACCAGTACGCGCATGACCGCCACGCTAGGGCCCGGCGGGCCCTGGGCCCGGGCGCGGCTCGCACATGTCACGGGTCTGTAAGGACGCGCGGCGGGGCCCGTCAGCGCACGTGCTGGCCGGGCGCCGCGTCGAGGCGTACGAACGGGATGTGACGGCCGGCCCGCCGGTAGGAGTCCGCGCTCCCGTCGGCGACGTCGAAACCCATGAAGGAGCACAGCCGACGGGCCGTGCGGGGGCGGGTACGGGCGTAGCGGGCCATGATCTCGGCGCCCTCGTCGGCGCTCGGGAAGTGGGCGGTGACGGCGTAGTGGCGGGTGCCGACCTGGATCGTGGTCTTCGGTGCGGCCCGCAGATTGCGGTACCAGGCGGCCTTGGGGCCGAAACCGGAGGCCAGGGTCCAGCTCCCCTCCCCGGCGTCGTGGGCCACGACCTCCAGGGCCACCCGCCGGTCCAGCCCGCTGTTCCGGCCGGTGTGGTGCAGGAGCAGCAGACGTCGGCCGAAGACCGGGCCGAGGCCCACGCGGTAGAAGGCTATGGGCAGACGGGCCAGCCGCCGCCGCCAGCCGCGTGGCAGGGGCGGGCGGCCGCGCCCGGCGTGTGGTTGTGACCTCGTCACAGCACCTCCTCGGGACGCGAACGGGAGTCGACGGCACAGCGCGGACCGGCTCGACTCTTAGTTTGTGCAATCTTTGCACAGTCTAAATCTTTCGGGCGGTCGGGCGGGCGCGGCCGGTCGGCGGCGGGACGGGGAGAGCGGGGTGGGCGGGGGGCGCCGTACCGGCGGCAGGGTAGAAAGGTGGCATGGCCAGGAAGGTGGCTCCTGCGGAGCGAATGGACGATGTGGACGCGGTGACCGGGGCAGTGCTGACGGCCTCCCGGTTGCTGGTCGCGGTGTCGGCGCGCTCGCTGGCGGAGGTCGAGGAGCGGGTGACACTGCCGCAGTTCCGGATGCTGGTGGTCCTCTCCTCGCGTGGAGCGACGAAGCTCGTCACGCTGGCGGAGTTGCTGGGGGTGGCGCCCTCGACGGCGATGCGCATGGTCGACCGGCTGATCGCGGCGGGGCTCGCCGACCGGCAGACGAACCCGTACAACCGCAGGGAGACGCTGCTCCGGCTCACCGAGGAGGGCCGGAGCACGGTGGAGGACGTCACCGCGCGCCGACGCCAGGAGATCGCGTCGATCGTCGAGCGCCTCGCCCCGCGTCAGCGCACGGCGCTCATCGACGCGCTCACCGACTTCAACGAGGCGGGTGGCGAGCCGCCGGCCCCGCCGCTGGACGAGGGCGCCGGACCGCACCCACTGGGCTGGGGCGACGCGTCGACGACGACGGCCTGACCGGCCGGAGGCGCCGCCGGGCGGCCCGCAGCGGGGCAACCCTGCTTGTTTTCGGCCATGGTTGACGGGTCATCAAGGACGGGCCGCCCCATCTTCCCTATCGACAAGGCGGGTTAGTGAGCTTAGGCTCGCCTAAGTTAGGGCGGGCGGCCTCGTCGGCGTGCGCGCCCTCCCCGCCCTTCCCCGCACGCCTGACAGGCGGCTTTCCCAGACGACGGGAGTGACATGTCACAGGTTCTTCCTGGCGACACACCACTGGTCCATGACCTCATCGGCATAGGCTTCGGCCCGTCCAATGTGGCCATGGCGATCGCGCTCCGCGAGCACAACAGCAAAGTCGACAGGCAGGATTCGGTCACCGCCCACTTCTTCGAGCAGCAGCCGAGCTTCGGCTGGCACCGCGGCATGCTCATCGACGACGCCACCATGCAGGTGTCCTTCCTCAAGGACCTGGTGACGCTCCGCAACCCGGCCAGTGAATTCAGCTTCCTCTGCTATCTGCAGAGCAGGGGACGACTGGTCGACTTCATCAACCACAAGAACCTCTTCCCGCTGCGGGTGGAGTTCCACGACTACTTCGAGTGGGCTGCGGCCCAGGTCGAGGACCAGGTCTCCTACGGTCACGAAGTCGTCGCCGTCACGCCGTTCGTCCACGAGGGGACCGTGGAGTACCTGGACGTGACCGTCCGGTCCGGGGAGGGGCTCTCGGTCCACCGCGCCCGCAACCTCGTCATCGGAACGGGGCTGCGGCCCCTCATGCCGGAAGGCGTGGAACGCGGCGACCGCGTCTGGCACAACTCCGACCTGCTGCGGAAGGTCGACGGACCGCAGAGCGCCTCGCCGTCCCGGTTCGTCGTCGTCGGCGCCGGTCAGAGCGCCGCCGAGAACGTCGCCTACCTGCACCGCCGGTTCCCCGGCGCCGAGGTCTGCGCGGTCTTCTCCCGCTACGGCTACAGCCCCGCCGACGACAGCGGCTTCGCCAACCGGATCTTCGACCCCGGTGCGGTCGACGAGTACTTCGCCGCCCCCGAGGAGGTCAAGACCCGGCTGATGGCCTACCACGGCAACACCAACTACTCCGTGGTGGACATCGAGCTCATCGACGACCTCTACCGGCAGATGTACCGGGAGAAGGTCCTCGGCACCGAACGGCTGCGCTTCCTCAACGTCTCCCGGGTGACCGGGGTGGAGGAGGAGCCCGACGGCGTCCGCGTCGCCGTGAAATCCCTGGTGACCGACGAGGAGTCGGAACTGGACGCCGACGTCGTGGTGTTCGCCACCGGCTACAGTCCCGCCGATCCGCTCGGCCTCCTCGGCGAGGTCGCCGGGAGCTGCCTGCGCGACGGTGCGGGCCGCGTCCGCGTGGAGCGCGACTACCGCATCGCGACCGACCCCGGCCTGCGCTGCGGCATCTACCTCCAGGGCGGTACGGAGCACACGCACGGCATCACCACGTCGCTCCTCTCCAACACCGCGGTACGGGTCGGCGAGATCCTTGACTCGCTGCTCGACCGCCGGGTCAAGTCCACCTCCGACGCATCCCGCCCGGCCGCCGGGGGAGCCGTCGGCTGAGGGTTGTCCCGTCGGCGCCGCCGGGGCGGCGCCCACCGCTGGCACGCCGCGAGTTCAGGCGCCCGGCCCGCCCGGCGCCCGCCGGACGGGCCGAGCGCGACCGATTCGATCACAGGGATATCGTTCGTCGACATGTTCACCACCGCAGTGGAGCGTCCCGCGCCAGGGGGGACGACGGACACCCGCCGACGCAGGGTCGTGGGGCTGGGCGTCCTCACGGTGATCCTGGTGTTCGCGGCGACGGTGTCGTTGGCCGTCGGGGCGCGTGCGTTGAGCCCCGGTGAGGTCTGGCACGGGCTGTTCGCGGAGCCCGAGCCGGACCAGAGACTCACCGAGATCCGGCTCATCGTGCAGACCGTGCGCGTGCCCCGGACGGTCCTCGCGATCGTGGCGGGCCTGGCCCTGGGGGTGGGCGGGGCGCTGATCCAGGGCTACACGCGCAATCCCGTGGCCGACACCGGGCTGTTGGGGGTGAACGCCGGGGCGTCCTTCGCCGTGGTGTCGGTCATCGCCCTGTTCGGGCTCACCGACCCCTTCCAGTACGTCTGGTTCGCCTTCGTGGGCGCCGGCGCCGCCGGCGTCGTCGTCTTCGGTCTGGCGAGCATCGGCAGGGGCGCCGGCAATCCCCTGACCCTCGCCCTGGCCGGGCAGGGCGTCACGGTGTTCCTCGCGGCGATGACCACGGCCGTGGCGCTGTCCGACCAGAAGTCGCTCAACGCCCTGCGGTTCTGGAACGCGGGCTCCGTGGCGGGCGTCGGATTCGACGTGATCTGGCCGGTGACGGCGTTCATGGCCGTCGGCCTGCTCCTGGCGCTGCTCACCCTGCCCGCCCTCAACCTGCTCAACCTGGGCGACGACGTGGCGCGGGGGCTGGGAGTGAACATCGCGGCGAGCCGCACGATCGGCATCGTGGCCATCACCCTGCTGGCGGGGGCCGCTACGGCGGCCTGCGGCCCCATCGCCTTCCTCGGGCTCATGGTGGCCCACGTGGCCCGCTATCTGACCGGCCCCGACTACCGCTGGCTGGTTCCGTACGCGGGCCTGCTCGGATCCGGTGTCCTGCTGGTCTGCGACATCGTGGGCCGGCTGGTCGTGCGGCCGGGCGAGCTGGAGTCGGGCGTGGTGGTGGCCCTCCTCGGGGCCCCCTTCTTCGCGGTCCTGGTGTGGCGAGGGAAGTTCAGGAGCGCATGAACGGGACCGAAGTGAGAGCGTCCATGGCGCCGGGCGTGCGACTCGGCCGGCTGTCGTTCGTCTGGCGGCCCTGGCTCGTGCTGGTCACCCTGGTGCTCGCGGCCTCCGCCTTCCTGGTCTTCTGCCTCTCCATCAGCGTCGGGGACTTCCCCATCGGCCTCTCCCGGGTGGTCGCCACGATCTTCGGCCGGGGCGAACAGGTCGACGTGTTCGTGGTCATGGACCTCCGGATGCCCCGGGCGCTGGCCGGTCTGGTCGTGGGGATCGCCCTGGGCGTGTCCGGGGCGATCACCCAGTCCGTGGCACGCAACCCCCTCGCCAGTCCGGACATCCTGGGGATCACCGCCGGCGCCGGAGCCGTCGCGGTGCTCCTGGTGACGGCGACGGGCGGGACCGCCGCGGCGGTCGCCGGCTCGGTCGGGCTGCCCGCGGCGGCCCTCCTGGGCGGACTGGGCACGGGGCTGCTGGTCTACTTCCTCGCCTGGCGGCGCGGTGTCGACGGCTTCCGCCTCATCCTCATCGGCATCTCCGTGACGGCCATGATGCAGGCGATCACGACCTGGCTGCTGGTCTCCGCCGACATCCGGGACGTGGCGCGTGCCCAGGTGTGGCTGGTCGGCTCACTGGACAACCGGTCCTGGGACGAGGTCCGGGTGGCGTTCTGGTGCACCCTCGTCCTGCTGGCCGTCGTGGCCGCCGTGGCCTTCCCGTTCAAGCCGATGCACCTCGGTGACGACATCGCCGCCGGGCTCGGCGTACGGTTCGGCCGGGTGCGGGCCGTCCTGCTGCTCTGCGCGGTCCTGCTGGCCGCCGTGGGGGTGAGCGCGGCGGGCCCGGTCCCCTTCGTCGCCCTGGTGGCGCCCCAGGTGGCGATGCGCCTGGCGCGGTGGCCGACGCCGCCGGTCGTCGCCTCCGGGCTGGTGGGCGCGCTGCTGCTGATCGGCTCGGACCTCGTGGCCCGCGCGGCCCTGCCGATCGGTCTGCCGGTCGGCGTGGTCACCGCCGCGATCGGCGGCCCGTTCCTCGTCTACCTGCTGGTACGGGCGAACCTCCGGTAAGTGGTAGAAGTAAGGCTGACCTCAACAAGGGGGGCTCGTGGCCGCTCAGTTCACCGCCCGGACCGATGCGGACGTCCAGGACGTCCCACGGCTGGCCGCCAGGGACATCACCGTCGGATACGGCGACCGGACGGTCATCGACCAGCTCGACGTGGCCATCCCGTCCGGGGTGATCACCACGATCATCGGCCCCAACGGCTGTGGGAAGTCCACCCTGTTGCGCACCCTGACCCGGCTGCTCAAGCCCACCGGCGGCACGGTCGTGCTGGACGGCGAGGACATCGGCAGGCTCCGGACGAGGGACGTGGCGAAGAAGCTCGGACTGCTGCCGCAGGCGCCGGTCGCCCCGGAGGGACTGACCGTCGCCGACCTGGTCGCCCGCGGACGCCATCCGCACCAGAGCTGGCTGCGGCAGTGGTCCTCGGACGACGCCGACGTGGTGCGGCGCGCGCTGGCCATGACCGGGGTGGCGGACCTGGCCGACCGGCCGGTCGACTCGCTGTCCGGCGGGCAGCGCCAGCGCGTGTGGATATCGATGACCCTGGCTCAGGGCACCGACCTGCTGCTGCTGGACGAACCGACCACCTATCTCGACCTGGCCCACGCCATCGACGTACTCGACCTGGTGGACGATCTGCACGAGTCCGGCCGCACCGTCGTCATGGTGCTGCACGACCTCAACCTGGCCACCCGCTACAGCGACAACCTCGTCGTCATGCGGGCCGGAGCCGTCCTGGCGCAGGGGCACCCCCGGGACGTGATCACCCCCGAGCTGCTGCACGAGGCGTTCGGGCTGCGGGCCCGGGTGATCGACGACCCGGTGGGCGACCGGCCGCTCATCGTGCCGATCGGCCGGGCGCATGTCCGGTCCCACCCGTAGCGGCGGCAGGAACGTCCGGCCGTCGGGGCCGGCACGCCGGACAGGCCCGTCCGGCGTGGACACACATCGAACTGACGACGCGTCGGCTCCTTCGGCCGGTCAACTCGTACTGACAGGTGGAAAGTTATTAAGTTAGGCTAGGCTGACCTCACTTGCCCACGGTACGGTCTGGCTGCCCTTGTACCGGGGCGCCGTGGACAGCGCGACAGCAAGGGATTCCGGATGCCTCTCCATCGAAAGACGCTCGTGAAGCCGTGGCGGCGGCTGGCCGCGGCGATGTCCGCCGCCGCCCTCGGTGTCGGTCTCCTCGCGGGATGCGGTAGCGACTCGGCGGACGAGCGGAACGACGATGCCCCGGCCGCGGCCGGCGGCGCTTTCCCGGTCACCGTGGAGCACGTGTTCGGAACCACCGAGGTCGCCAAGGCCCCCCGGCGGGTCGTCACCGTCGGCTACACCGACGACCAGGCCGCCCTCGCGTTCGGCGTGAAACCGGTCGGCATGGTCGACCAGTACCCGAATCCGGCCGGACGGACGCCCGACATCAACACGCAGTGGCCCTGGGTGAAGGACCAGTGGGGCGACACCCGCCCCGAGGTCGTCATGAAGAACGGCGACGCGGGCCCCAACTACGAGAAGATCGCCTCCCTGCGCCCCGACCTCATCATCGCGGTCTACTCCGAGGTCGACGAGGCGGCCTACGAGAAGCTCTCCCGGATCGCCCCGACCGTGGGCCGCACCAAGGGCGAGAAGGAACTCTTCAGCGCCCCGTGGCAGGACAACGCGGTGCACATCGCCAAGGCGCTCGGCAAGGAGAAGGAGGGCGCCGCACTGGTGAAGGGCATCCAGAGCAAGCTGGACGCCGCCAAGAAGGCCCACCCCGAGTTCGGCGGCAAGACCGCGGTCGCGGTGTCCTGGTACAAGGACTCGATCTCGGCGTTCACCTCCACCGACGTGCGCGGCAGACTCCTCACGGGCACCGGCTTCACCTACTCGACCGAGATCGACAAGATCGCGGACGGTGGCTTCTCCACCGAACTCTCGCCCGAGCGCATCGACCTGATCGACGTCGACCGCATCTTCGTCATCAACGACAAGGCGGACACGGAAGCGCTCAAGAAGTCCGAGCTGTTCAACAACCTGCCCGCCGTCAAGAACGGCCAGGTCTCCTACCTGCTGGACAGCGAGGGCCCGGCGGTCGGGGCGGCCATGTCCCAGGGCACCCTGCTCTCCCTGCCGTACGCGATCGACGAGCTCGTCGCGTCGGTCGAGTAGAGATGACGACCCACCGCCCCGTACCCCGACGGGATGTGGCCTCCCCGTGACCGCCGCCGACACACGCGTCACCCCGACGACCCTGCACACGGCCACCGGGGGCGAGGCCGCCCGCTGGGTGGCCGGACACTGCCGAAGGGCCCCGTGGCTGACGGCCTCCACCGTCCTCACCACGGTCGCCGGGGCCGCGCTCCAGGTGCTCCCGGTGCTCCTGCTCGGCCGGGTCGTCGACGGGGTGGTCGGGGGCGAATCGCGCTCGATCCTGCTCACGGTCGGGGTACTGATGGTGGCCGCCGCCCTGTTCGGCGCGGCGGCCACCGCGGCCTCCACCTACCTGATCGGGAAGCTCGGGGCCGAACTGCTCGCACGGCTCCGCGAGGAAGCCGTCCGCGCCGTGCTGGGGATGCCCAGCACGCGCGTCGAGGAGGTCGGCCGGGGCGACGTCCTCTCCCGCGTCGGCGACGACGTGGCCGTGATCTCCAAGGGCATCCGGACGGCCATCCCCACCGTGTTCTCGGCGGGCGTCCTGGTCGTCATCGCGACGATCGGGATGTTCGGCCTCGACTGGCGGCTCGGCCTGGCCGGAGCCTGCGCCCTGCCCGCCTACGCGCTGGCACTGCGCTGGTACCTGCCCCGTTCGGCCCCCCTCTACCGGAAGCAGCGGGTGGCCCAGGCCGACCGGGCCCAGGCGCTGATCAGCGGACTGAACGGCATCGACACCGTCCGCGCGTACCGCCTGGAGGACGCCGTACGCGAGAAGGTCACCGCCGAGTCCTGGCGGGTGCGTGACCTCGGCGTCGAGGTGTTCCGCTTCTTCGGACGCTTCGTCGGCAGGGAGAACCGGGCCGAGTTCATCGGCCTCGTCCTCATCCTGCTCGTCGGCTACGCCCTGCTGGAGGCGGACGCCGCCACCCTGGGCGAGGTGTCGGCCGCCCCGCTGATGTTCCACCGCCTGTTCACCCCGCTGGGCGCCATCATGTTCACCTTCGACGAGGCGCAGAAGTCCGGCGCGAGCCTCACCCGCCTGGTCGGCGTGTTCCAGGAGCCCTCCGAGGCGCGGCTGGTGGGCGACGGATCCGTCCTGCCCGCCGACGTCGCTCCGCACCCCGTCACGGTGGAGGGGCTGACCTTCAGCTATCCGGGGGCCGAGGAACCGGTGCTGCGGGAGGTGTCCCTGTCCATCCCGGCCGGCGGGTCGCTCGCCCTGGTCGGGGCCACCGGCGCCGGCAAATCGACCTTGGCCGCGCTCATCGCCGGCATCGGGAGGCCGCAGACCGGGTCGGTGCGCATCGGGACGCACGACCTCGCGGACCTCGACGAGGCCGGGGCGCGAGCCCTGGTCAGCATCCTGACCCAGGAGACCCACGTGTTCTCCGGTCCGCTCGCCGACGACCTGCGGCTCGCCGCGCCCGACGCGAGCGACGACGAGCTGAGGGACGCGCTGCGCACGGTCGGCGCCGGAGGATGGGCCGAACTGCTTCCCGACGGGCTGAACACCGGGGTCGGCGAGGGCGGCGAGCGCCTCGACACCACCAAGGTCGCCCAGATCGCCCTCGCCCGGCTGGTGCTGAGCCGCTCCCCGGTCGTCGTGCTCGACGAGTCGACCGCGGAGGCCGGAAGCGAGGGCGCCGCGGAACTGGAACGCGCGGTACTGGCCGCCTGCTCCGGACGGACCACGCTGTTCGTGGCCCACCGTCTGACCCAGGCGATGACCGCGGACCGGATCGCCGTGCTGTCCGCGGGACGCGTGGTGGAGGAGGGGACACACCGCGAACTGGTCGAGCTGAAAGGCCAGTACGCCCGGCTGTGGCGGGCGTGGCGGGAAGGCAGTTGAGCACACCGGAGCAGGGCCAGGCCGACTCGCCTACCTCGGAAGGATGCTGAGACGTCGATGACGGAACCGAGCGTTACCCGCGTACTGCTGTCGCCCGCCCGGCTGGCCGCCATGCTCCGGCGGACCGGCGACCACAGCGACCGCACCATCATCGGGGCGTGCGCCGTCGGCCTCGCCTACTGGGCGACCGGCACCGGACCGGACGGCATGGACCTCACTCCCGCCACGCCCTTCCCCGACGTCCTCGGACAGCTCGACAACGGTACGGGCGGCCCCGCCGGATGGGAGATCGACGCGGACGGCCTCGGCATCACCGTGCCGCCCGGCGTCGACCACGCCGACGCCCAGCGGACGCTGGACGACCTGGCCGACTTCCCCGACCGGCCCGTCGGCACCATCGGCCCGGCCGGCCCCCGGAGCAGGGCCGAGGACCTCGCCCGGTGGAACGACACCCGGGCCGACCGCGCCCGCCCGACCATCATGGAGCTGTTCCGCGAGCAGGCGCGGCTGCGGCCGGACGCCGTCGCCGTCGTCGACGAGCACCGCGCCCTGACCTACCGTGAGACGGCGGTGCTCTCCGCCCAGTTGGCGCACCACCTCATCGAACGCGGGCTGCGCCCCGAACAGCTCGTCGGGATCTCCCTCGACCGTTCCGCCGAGATGGTCGTCGGCCTCCTCGCGGTGCTCCAGGCCAAGGGTGCGTTCGTCCCCCTCGACCCCCAGTGGCCCGCCGCCCGCCGGGCCGTCGTCGCCGAGGACGCCGGGGTCGTGGTGCAGCTCAACTCCACCGGCAAGGCGGAGGCCGGAGAGCCGGACGCCGTCGCCGTCGACCTCGGCGACTGGAAGTACGCCGCGCACCCCCAGGACGCTCCCGACGCGGCCGTCCCCGGGAACTCCCTCGCCTACGTCATCTTCACATCCGGCTCCACCGGACGGCCCAAGGGCGCCATGATCCGGCACGAGGCGATCAGCGAACGCCTGCTGTGGCAGTCCGGCGAGATCCTCCGGTTCGGCCACGACGACGCCTCGATCTTCAAGGCCCCGCTCTCCTTCGACATCTCCGTCAACGAGATCTTCCTGCCGCTGGTCACCGGCGCCAGGCTCGTGATCCTGCGACCCGGCGGCGAACGCGACCCGCACCACCTCCTCGCCGTCATCGCCGAGCACCGCGTCACCTTCGCCTACCTCGTGTCCTCCATGATGGACGTCCTTCTGGAGATCGCGGGCGACTCCGGCCGCCTCGACAGCCTGCGCCACGTCTGGTGCGGCGGCGAGGTGCTCACCCCGGAGCTGTACGAGCGGTTCCGCGACCGCCTCGACATCCCGCTCTACCACGGCTACGGCCCCGCCGAGACGACCATCGGCGTCTCCCACGTCATCTACCGCGGCGCCGCCGAACGCCTGTCGACATCGATCGGCCGGGCCAACCCCAACACCCAGCTGTACGTCCTCGACGACGAACTGCGCCCCGTCCCGGTCGGCGTCGGCGGCGAACTGTACGTCGGCGGGCTCCTGCTGGGACGCGGGTACGTGGGCGCGCCCGGTCTCACCGCCACCCGCTTCGTGGCCAACCCCTTCGCCTCGGACGGGTCCCGGCTGTACCGGACCGGCGACCTGGCGCGGTACGCCCCGGACGGATCACTGGACTTCCTGGGCCGGGCCGACAACCAGATCAAGATCCGCGGCATGCGGCTGGAGATCGAGGACGTCGAGGCCGGCCTCGCGGAGCATCCCGGCGTACGGCACACCTGTGTCGTGGCGAAGAAGAACACGGCGGGCGGCACCTACCTCGTCGGCTACGTCATCCCCTCCAGCGACACCCCGAAGCTGAGCGCGGACGAGGTCAGGACGTGGGCCGCCGCCCACCTGGTCGCGTACATGGTGCCCACCCACCTGGTCGTGCTGACGGAGTTCCCGCTCACCGCGAACGGCAAGATCGACCGGAACGCGCTCCCGGAGCCCTCGGTGGGGGCCGGAGCCGTCGTGGCGCCCGTCACCGAGAAGGAGCGTCTGGTGTGCGAGGCCGTCGCGGCGGTACTGCGGCTGGACGAGGTCGGCGTGGACCAGGACTTCTTCCAGCTCGGCGGGGACAGCATCCTGGCGATCTCCCTGCTCGGCGCCCTGCGCGACGTGGGCCTCCACGTGAGCGCACGCCAGATCTTCACCCACACCGTCGTGGGGGCCCTGGCGGCGGTGGCGAGCCGGGAGTCCGTCGCCGCCGTGGACCACGGGGACGTCGGCACCGGCGCCGTCGCGGGGTCGCCCATCCTGCGGTGGCTCGGCGAGACCACCGACGCGATCGACGGATTCGTGCAGTCGGTCGTCCTCACCACCCCGGCGGAGCTTACCGCCGACGCCCTCGACGCCGTCCTCGACGCCGTCCTCGACCGCCACGACATGCTGCGAGCCAGGCTGGTGCGCGGCGAGCGATGGGGCTTCGACATCCCGCCGGCCGGGCGGACCGCCCGCTGCTGGAAGGAGAGCGACGCCCCGCCGGCGGAGTGCGTCGCCCTGGCCACCGAAGCCCTCGACCCCGACAACGGCGTCATGCTGCGCGCCGTCTGGCGCCGTGCGGCCCGGCAACTGGTCCTGGTCGCCCACCACGTGGTGATCGACGGCGTGTCCTGGCGCATCCTGATGGACGACCTGGCCACCGCCTGGCGTCAGCGCGCCGCCGGCGCACCCGTCGACCTGCCCCCGGTCGGCACGTCCTTCAGGCGCTGGACCCAGCTGCTGGGCCGGGCGCCGTTCGACGCGGACCGGGCGCACTACGCGACGCCGCTGCCCGCCGCCGACGCGCCGATCGGCAGGCGCGCCCTCACCGCGGCCGACACCGTGGCCCGGGAGCGGACCCGAACGGTCTCCGTCGGAGCCGAGGCCACGGCCGCGCTGCTCGGCGAGATCCCCGCGAAGTTCCACACGGGCGTCAACGACGTCCTGCTGACCGCCCTCGCCGTCGCCCTGGCCCGGTGGCGACGGGCCCGGGGACAGGATCAGACGTTCGCCCACATCGAGCTGGAGGGACACGGCCGCGAGGGCCGCTTCCTGGCGGACGCCCTCGGCTTCGAACCCGAACTCTCGCGCACCGTGGGCTGGTTCACCACCCTCTTCCCGGTCACCGTCGACCCCGGCCCGGCGACCGACCTCACCGCGCCCGATTACCTCGCCGCCGCCCTCAAGGCGGTCAAGGAGGACCTCGCCCGCGTACCGGGCAACGGTCTCTCCTACGGCGCCCTGCGCTACCTGACCGGCGACGGAACGGCCGACGGCCCCGCGCCCCAGGTGCTCTTCAACTACCTCGGCCGCTTCGACGCCGGCGGCCCGGGCGACTGGAAGCTCGCCGGGACGACAGGGCAGTTGGGCGAGAAGCGCGACCCGCGGATGAGGCTGCCGCGCGCCCTGGAGTTCAACGCGATCGCCGAACCGGGCGCCGGCGGCTCCTACGAACTGGTCACCACCATCTCCTGGCCCGAAGGGGTGTTCACCGAGGAGGACATCACCATCCTCGGCGACTGCTTCCGCTCGGCCCTGACCGCACTCGCCGCGCTCGAAGAGGGCGGGCACACGCCCAGCGACTTCCCCCTCGTGCCGCTGACCCAGGCCGACGTCGACGCCCTGGACGGGCCGGCGCTGCGCGACATCCTGCCGCTGACCCCGCTGCAGGAGGGCCTCTACTTCCACTCCGTCTTCGACGGCGACGCCACCGGCAGCTACGTCGAGCAGCAGCTGCTGACGCTGGACGGCGACGTGGACCCCGACCGGCTCGCTGCCGCGGCGACCCGGCTGCTGACACTCTGTCCCAGCCTGGCCGCCCGGTTCACGGCCCTCGCGGACGGACGCGTCGTCTCCGTCGTCGAGAGCGGCAGGAGCGCGCCCTTCACCACCCTGGACGACCCCTCCCTCACCGACGAGGACATCCGCGACCTCGCCGAGCGGGACCGCCGGGCCGGATTCGACCTCGCCACCGGGCCCCTGACGCGCTACACGCTCGTCCGCGCCGGCGAAGGCCGCACCGTCCTCGTGCAGACCGTGCACCACATCATCGCGGACGGCTGGTCGGTGCCGCCGATGCTCCGCACACTGCTGGCCGAGTACCACGCGCCGGGGTCCGTGTACCCGCTCGGCGGCTACCGCGACTACCTGGACTGGCTCGCCGGACGCGACCAGGACGAGAGCGACCGGGTGTGGCGCGAGGAACTCGCGGAACTGCCCGGCCCCTCCCTGGTCGCCGAGGGCCACATCCCCTCCGAACGGTTCGCCGACGTCTCGGCCGAACCCGCGGACGACATCGACGTGGCCGCACGCTCGGCGGGCGTGTCCCTGAGCGTGGCCGTGCACAGCGCGTGGGCGGTGACCCTGGCCGGTCTCCTGCACCGCAGGGACGTCGTCTTCGGCTCCACCGTGTCCGGACGCGACGCCCCGGTTCCGGGCATCGGCGACATGGTGGGCCTCTTCATCAACACCGTGCCGGTGCGTGTTCGCTGGTCCCCGGACGGTACCGCGCGCGAGCTGCTCGACGCCGTGCGGCGGCACCAGGAGACGGTGCTGGAGCACCAGCACGTCTCCCTGGCGCGCATCGGCCGGCAGAACGGCACCGGCCCCCTCTTCGACACCCTGGTGGTGTTCGACGTCGCCACCGACGTGGACGCCCTGCGGGGACCGGACGACACCCTAACGATCACCGGCATCGTCAACGAGGGCGCCCCGCACTACCCGTTGACGCTCGTGGTCGAGCGCGCCGAGGACGGCCGCCTACGCTTCACCCTGATCCACGACGGCGGACTTCTGCGCCCGGCGAGCGCCGAGGCGATCCTGCACACGTTCACCCGGACCCTCACCGAACTGCTCGGCCGCCCGGACGCCCCGGTCGACGCGCTGCTCCCCGCCGCCGGCACGGCCCCGGCGGCGACGGAGTCCTCGACCCTGGGCGGGCTGTTCGACGCCGCCGCGCACCGCGACCCGGCGGCCACCGCCGTCACCCAGTGCGCGCTGGACGGCCGCGCCCGCTCCCTCACCTACGGCGAACTCTCCGACGCGAAGCACACGTTGGCTGCCGCACTGCGCGCGGCGGGGGTCGGCCCCGGACAGCGGGTGGCCGTCGCCGTACCGCGCTCCCTGGAGCAGGTCGTCGCCCTGGTCGCCGTCGTCACCGCCGCGGGCGCGTACGTACCGCTGGACCCCGCCTACCCGGACGAGCGGCTGGAGTACATCCTCGCCGACGCCGCCCCGCAGGTCCTCCTCGTGGACCGGGAACAGCGCGACCGCTTCGCCCGCCTGCTGGACCGGGCGGGAGTGGCGGCACGGGTGCTCGTCCAGGGCGACGAACACCCGCTGGACACCGACCTCCCCGTCGCCCGCCCGGCGGACCCCGCCTACGTGATCTACACCTCCGGCTCCACCGGCCGGCCCAAGGGAGTCGTCGTCCCGCACTCCGCCGTGGCGACGCTCCTCGCCAACACCCGGCCGGACATGGGCTTCGGCCCGGACGACGTCTGGGTCCAGTTCCACTCCTTCTCCTTCGACTTCGCCGTCTGGGAGCTGTGGGGCGCCCTGGCGCACGGCGGCGAACTCGTGGTACCCGACTACGGGCTGACCCGCTCACCGGTCGACTTCCACCGGCTGGTCCGGGAACGCGGTGTGACCGTGCTCAACCAGACCCCGTCCGCCTTCCACCGGTTCGTCGAGGCCGACCTGCACGCCGACCGGCCGGTCACGGCGCTGCGCCGCATCATCTTCGGCGGGGAGGCGCTCGACCTCGGGCGGCTGCGCGGCTGGGTCGAGCGGCACGGCACCGCGACGCCCGAACTGGTCAACATGTACGGCATCACCGAGACCACCGTCCACGTCGCCCACCGGGTGCTGACGGACGACGACTTCGCCCGCGGCGACAGCGCCGGGCCCATCGGCACTCCGGTCCCCGGCCTGACCGTCCACCTGCTCGACGACCGGCTGCGGCCGGTGCCGCCGGGCCGGGTGGGCGCCATCTACGTCGCGGGCGACCAGGTGTCCCTCGGCTACCTGGGCCGGCCCGGGCTCACGGCCGGACGGTTCGTGGCGGACCCGTTCGCGGCCGACGGCTCCCGGATGTACCACACGGGCGACCTCGCCCGCCGGACGCTCGACGGTGAGCTGGAGTTCGCCGGCCGCGCCGACGACCAGGTGCAGCTCAAGGGCTTCCGCATCGAACCGGGCGAAGTCGAGTCCGCGATAAGGGAGCTGGACGGGGTCGCGGACGCGGCCGTCACCGTGGCGGCGAGCGGCGACCACCTCGTCGCCCATGTCGTCGGCACGACGCCCGCCGACTTCACCGCCCGGCTCTCCGCCAAGCTCCCCGCACACATGGTCCCGGGCCTGGTGCTGCCGGTCGACGCGCTGCCCCTGACGGTCAACGGCAAGCTGGACCGCCAGGCCCTCACCGAGCGCGCCGCACAGCGGGACGCCGCACGGGGGCCCGAGCGGGCCGCCGGCGGCTCCCCGCTCGACGCCCTGACCGGCATCTTCGCCGAGACCCTGCCCGGTGTGACCGTGGACGCCGACACCGACTTCTTCGGCGCGGGCGGGGACAGCATCGTCGCCATCACGGTGATCAACCGGGCCCGGGCACTCGGCCTGCCGATCGCGCCCCGGGACGTCTTCCTGTTCAAGACGCCGCGAGCCCTCGCCGGGCACCTCGCGACACGCCTCCCGGGCACGCCGGAGCCGACGCCCTCCCGCCGCGAGGACGGCCCCCTGCCCCTCACTCCGATCATCCTGCGCCAGCGGGAGCTGGGCGCCCCGCTCGCCCGGTTCGCCCAGGCCAGGACACTCACCGTCGCCGAAGGCGCCGGCCTCGCCGACATCCGCCGCGCGGCCGGCGCCGTCCTGGCCGCACACCCGGCCCTGCGCCTGCGCCTGAGCGTCGAGCGCGGCGTCTGGGCCCTGCGCACCGAGCCCGCCCGCGTCGCAGTCGTCGAGGAGAGCGCCTCCGACGCGACGGCCGCGGCGAACGAAGCGGCCGGGCGGCTCGACCCCCGGACCGGGGACGTCATCGCGTTCTCCTGGCTCGCGGCGAGCCGCACCCTGGTCGTCACCGCCCACCACCTCGCCGTGGACGCGGTGTCCTGGCTGATCCTCCTCGACGACCTGGCCACGGCCCTGAGCGGGGCGGCCCTGCCACCGCCGACCACCTCCTACGCGGCGTACGCGGAGGCACTGGCCGTACGGTCCGCCGAGTCCGCCGACGGCCTCGGTCACTGGATCACCACCCTCCGGGCCCCGGCCCTGCTCCCCACGGTCCGGGGCCTCCGCGAGAGGACGGCCGTCCTGCCGCCCGGGGCGAGCGACCGGGTGACCCGCGATGCTCCCGCCGCACTCGGCCTCGGCCTCACCGAGCTGCTGTGCGGGGCCCTGCGCGCCGCGTTGACCCGCATCCAGCCCGCCCCCGCCGACCTCGCCGTCGAACTGGAACGGCACGGCCGGGTCCCGGCCGCGGAGCACCACGACTACTCCCGGACCGTGGGCTGGTTCACCTCCATCGCCCCCGTACGCCTCACCGCCCACACCGATCCCGTGGCCGCCGCGCGCGAGATCGCCGAACGCCAGCCGGACGAGGACGGGCACGTCGCCTACGGCCGGCTCAGGTACCTCAACCCGCAGACGGCACCGTTGCTGACCGCCCGGCCACAGGTCCTGTTCAACTACCTGGGCCGGGGCGCCGAATCGGACGCACCCCGGATCACCGGCGGCGACCCCGACAGCAGCCCGTACGCCGTCGAGGTCAACGCCTGGACCGACGAGGCCACCGGCTCGCTCCACGCGGCCTTCACCCTCGCCGAGGGCATACCCGACGCGATCGCCGGACACTGGCTGGCGGCCCTGGAACAGCTCGCGGACGCGGCCACGACGGCCGAGCGCACGGCACCGGTCACCCCGCTCCAACGAGGGCTGTTCTTCCAGGCCCAGCTGGCGAGCACGGGGACGGCCGCCCCGGACGCGTCCGGCACGGCCGGGCACTACGTCGCACAGAGCTGGTTCACCTTCGACCGGCGTCTGGACGCCGACGCGCTGGCCGAGGCGATGGCGTACGTCATCGCCCGCCACCCCGTCGTCGGCGCGGGCTTCACCACCGACGACGACGGAAACCCGGTCCAGGTCCTCAAGGCGGGCCGACGGGTCCCCGTCCGCACCGTCGGCCTGGCCACCGACGCCGAGGTCGAAGCCCTGCGCGCCCGGGACCGCGAGCGCGGCTTCGACCCGGGGGAGCCGCCGCTCGTGAGGATGACCGTGGTGCGGCTCCCCGCCGGACACGACGGCCTGCTGCTCAGCTACCACCTGCTGCTCTGGGACGGCTGGTCCCGCGAGATCCTGCTGCGCGACCTGTTCGACGCGTACGAGGACGTCCTCGCCGGCCGGCCGTGGGACGCGACGCCCGCCGTGCCCGGTTTCGAGGAGTACGCCCGGACGCTCGCGGCCAAGGACTCCGCCGCCGCCGAGCGCTTCTGGGCGGAACACCTGGCGGGCCTGCCGGGGCCGACGCTGCTCGCCGGACCGGCCCCCGACCTCATGGAGGAGCTGCCGCGGCCCCTCACGCACACCCTGTCGGCCGAACTGTCGCAACTGCTGCGCGAAACGGCGCGGGAGCGGGGTGTCACGCTGAACTCCGTGCTGACCGGCGCCTTCGGCCTCTTCCTCGGAGCCCGTACGGGCCGCGGCGACGCCGTCTTCGGCGTCACCGTCTCGGGCCGCGAGGGCGAAGGGCACGGCGGTATCGTCGGCGTCCTGCTCAACACCGTGCCGATGTGGACGCGGGCCCGGCCCGACGAGTCGGTCGGCGCGTATCTGTCGGGCGTACAGGCGGCGCGGGTGGCGGCGATGGACCACGAGCACCTGGGGCTCGGCGAGATCCAGCGGGCCGGCGGACACGACACCCTGTTCGACAATCTGTTCGTGCTCCAGAACTTCCTGGACCCGGACGCCTTCGCCGAGATGAACACCCGCCACGGCATCACCTCCGTGCGGGCCGACGACTCCACCCACTACCCCTACACCTGGGTCGTCACGCCCGGCGACCGGCTCACGGTCAAGCTGGAGCACCGCCACGGCGACCCCGACAGCGCCCGCCGCCTCCTCGACGACTACCTGCGCGTCCTCGAGGACGTGGCGACGGCGACCGGCCCGGTGGGCGCGCTGCGCGGCCCGGCGCCGGACCCCGAGCCCGCCGTGCGGACCGAGATCGGCACCGACACCGTCGTCGACCGCTTCGACCTCGCGGCCGACCGCGATCCGCAACGCGTCGCACTCGTCGCCGAGGGCGCGACCATGACCTTCGCCGAGCTGCGGGACCGCAGCCGGGCCGTCGCGGGCGTCCTCGCCCGGCGGGGCATCGGCCCCGGGGCGACCGTGGGCCTGGCGATCCCGCGTTCCCCCGACTGGATCGCCGCCCTGTTCGCGGTGCTGCGCGTCGGAGCCGCCTATGTGCCGCTGGAACTCGATCACCCCGACGAGCGGATCGCCGCGATCGTGGCGGACGCCCGGCCCGGGGTCATCCTCACCGTGAGCGCGGTGGCGCCCCGGCTGGACGGCGAACTCATCGAACTGGACCGGCCGTTGCCGGAGGCGGAGCCGTACACGACGTTCGCGCCGGACGACCCGGACCGCCTGCGCCACCCCGCGTACACGATCTACACCTCCGGATCGACCGGAAAGCCGAAGGGCGTGGTGACCGAGTACGCCGGGCTCACCAACATGCTGATCAACCATCAGCGCCGTATCTTCGAGCCGGTCCTCGCCGAGCACGACCACCGGGTCTTCCGCATCGCGCACACCGTGTCCTTCGCGTTCGACATGTCGTGGGAGGAGCTGCTGTGGCTCGCCGACGGCCACGAAGTGCACATCTGCGACGAGGAGTTGCGCCGGGACGCACCACGGCTGGTGGAGTACTGCGTCGGGCACGGCATCGACGTCGTCAACGTGACGCCCACCTACGCCCAGCAGCTGGTGGCCGAAGGGCTGCTGGAGGACCCCGAGCGGCGGCCCGCACTGGTGCTGCTGGGCGGGGAGGCCGTCACCCCGACGCTGTGGCAGCTGCTCGCGGAGACCGAGGGCACGGTCGGCTACAACCTGTACGGACCCACCGAGTACACCATCAACACCCTCGGAGTCGGCACCTTCGAATGCCAGGACCCGGTCGTCGGAGTGGCGATCGACAACACCGACGTGTACGTCCTGGACCCGTGGCTGCGGCCGTCGCCCGACGGGGTACCCGGCGAACTGTACGTGGCGGGCATCGGCATCGCCCGCGGCTACCTCGGGCGGAGCGCCCAGACCGCGCACCGCTTCGTCGCCTGCCCCTTCGGCGCACCCGGGACACGCATGTACCGCACCGGGGACCTGGTGATCCGCCGGCCCGACGGGAACATCGCCTATCTCGGCCGCACCGACCAGCAGGTCAAGATCCGCGGCCACCGGGTCGAACCGGGCGAGGTCGAGGCCGTGTTCGCGGCCCACCCGGCGGTCCGCTTCGTCGCCGCCGTGGCCCAGCCCGACCCCGGGGTCGACGGCGCGTACCGGCTGGCCGCCTACCTCGTCCTGGCGGACTCCGCCGACCTCGCACAGGTCGCCGCCGAGGCGGGCGCCGGGCTGCCGGACTTCCTGCGCCCGACGCACTTCGCCCAGGTCGACGGCATCCCGCTGACCGTGAACGGGAAGGCCGACACCAAGGCACTGCCCGAGGCCAGGCCGCTCGGGGCGCTGACCACGGCCGGTGAGCGCGGCCCGGACACCGAGACCGAGGCCGTGGTCTGCGCCTTCTTCGCCGAGGCGCTCGACCTCGACGACGACGAGGTGAGCGCGGTCAGCGACTTCGTCTCCCTCGGCGGGCACTCCATGCTGGCGGTACGGCTGATCGGGCTGCTCCGCCGCGAGTACGGTCCTGTCATCACCATCCGCGATCTGTTCACCCTGCGGACCCCCGAAGCGATCGCCCGCCACCTCGAAGAAGACTCCTGACCCTGATGAGAACTCCTGACACCGAGCAGCGGCCCCGCCCCGGGGCCGCGATCCTGCGCACGGCACTGCGCCGCAACATCGGCGCCATGGTCGCGGGCACCGTCCTGATGGGCCTCTACCAGGCGGCCGAGACCGCGTTCCCCATCGCGCTCGGACTCATCGTCGAGCACACGATGCGGGACCGGAGCCTCGGCTCCCTCGGCGTCTCGATCGGCGCGCTGGCCGTGATCATCACGACGGTCTCCCTGTCGTGGCGGTTCGGCATGCGGGTGCTGCAGAAGGCCAACACGACCGAGGCGCACCGCTGGCGGGTGCGGGTGGCCGCCTGCGGGCTCCAGCCGGTGGCCAGGGACGTGGACCTCAAGTCCGGCGAGATCCTGACCATCGCCACCGAGGACGCCGACCAGACCGCCGACATCATCGAGGTGGTGCCGCTGCTGGTCAGTTCGCTGGTCGCGGTGGTCGTCGCGGCCGTCGCGCTGAGCCTCGCCGACTTCCGCCTCGGCATGCTGGTCATCGTGGGCACCGTCGCGATCCTGTCGGTCCTCGCCGTGATGTCCCAGCGGATCGGGGCCGGCACGCAGGAACAGCAGGCCCGGGTGGCCCGGGCGGGCGCGAAGGTCGCCGACCTGATCATCGGGCTGCGCCCGCTGCACGGCTTCGGAGGCAACCACGCCGCCTTCGGGGCCTACCGCGCGGTCAGCACGGACGCGAAACGCCAGGCGATCACCGTGGCCCGGGTGAACGGCCGCTACGCGGGCACCGCGCTGGCCCTCAACGCGGTCCTCGCGGCGGCGGTCTCCCTGACGGCGGGCTGGCTGGCGTTCGAAGGGCGGATCACCATCGGGGAACTGGTCATGTCGGTGGGCCTCGCGCAGTTCATCATGGAACCGCTCAAGATGTTCTCCGAGATGCCCAAGTACGTGATGATCGCCCGGGCCTCGGCCGAGCGGATGGCCCTGGTCCTGTCCGCACCGCCCGTGACGACGCCGGGGGCCGGGCGCCCGGAGCCCGGTGGCAGGCTGGAGGTCGACGGCGTACGCCACGGCACGCTCCGGGGGGTCACGTTCTCGGTGGCGGCCGGTGAGTTGGTGGCGGTCGCCGCCTACCAGCCGCGCGCGGCGGCCGACCTCGCCTCCGTCCTCGCGGTGAACGTCGCGCCGGACGCGTACGGGGGAGCGGTGCGGGTCGGCGGCCGGGAGATCGCGGACCTGTCGGTCGAGGCGGTCCGCGAACACCTGCTGGTGAACCCGTACGACGCGGAGATCTTCGCCGGCACCCTCCGTACGAACATCGACCCCTCGGGCACCGGCCGGACGATCGCGGAGGCCGTCGAGGCGTCCCTGCTCACCGACGTCGTGGCCCTCCACCGGGAGGGGCTCGACCACCCGGTCCGGGACCGGGGCGCGAACCTCTCCGGCGGCCAGCGCCAACGGCTTTCCCTGGCCCGCGCCCTGGCCGCCGACAGTGAGGTGCTCGTCCTGCACAACCCGACGACGGCCGTGGACGCGGTCACCGAACAGCTCATCGCGCGCAACATCGCGAAGCTGCGCCGGGGCCGCACCACGCTCGTGCTGACCAGCAGTCCGGCGCTCCTGGACGCGGCGGACCGGGTCCTCGTCCTGGACCGGGGCGTCATCACCGCCGAGGACACCCACCGCAATCTCCTCGCCGCCGACGAGACGTACTGCCTGGCCGTGGCCCGGTGAACGGTCCCGTCGCCGTACGGCTGCCGCGGCCCCGGCGTGACAACCGGCCCCGGGCCGGTCCTACCGTGTGAGGGGTTCCACCCCGAGGAGGGCCGCGGTCCTCGTGTAGACCGTCCGGGCGAGTGCGTCGTCCAGGGCCCGGCCCGAAGGAGTGTCCGGCCGGGACTCGCTGAAGAAGCCGCCGCTGGGGCTCGGTGCGGGCGAGGCGGTGGCGAGCCAGACGGGGGTCCGCACGCCCTCGTCCGGGGTGATGGCGAACGGACGGAACAGCGGGGCGGTCAGCCGCATCAGACCGCCGGCGTTGCTGTTCATCGCCGTTCCCCTGACCATGCCGGGATTGGCGTTGTAGAGGCTCATGCCCTCGGGCAGGCGGCGTGCCAGTTCTCGTGCGGCCAGGAGGCTGACGAGTTTGCTCGTCGCGTAGACGTTGACCTGGTGGTAGAAACGCTTGCCCCACGACGTTCCCGCGACATCCGGATCGGCGGCGTCGAGCCTGCCGCGCTTCTCCACGAACGAGGACATGTTGATGATCCGCGCTTCGCGGGCGAGCACTCCCTCGGCCAGGAGGGCGTGGGTCAGCAGGAACGGGGCGTGGTGGTTGAGCGCGTAGGTGCGTTCCACACCGTCCGGCGTCCGCTCGTACCGGGGGAACGCGGCTCCCGCGTTGTTGAGGAGAATGTCCACCGGGCGCCCGGCGGCGGCCAGCTCCGCTGCCAGCGCCCGTACCTGCGACCACTGTTCCAGGTCCGCGGTGTACGTCGTCGGCGGCGCGGCGTCACCGCCCGCGGGGGCCGGGCCGCGCAGGCTGTCGGCGGCGGCCCGGGTGCGCGTCGCGTCCCGGCCGACGAGGACGACGCTCCGGCCCGTCCCGACCAGCCGGCGCGCCGTCACCAGGCCCAGGCCGGAGGATCCGCCGGTGACGACCGCTGTTCCGCTGCTCATCGCCGCTCCTCCGTCCCGGTGCCGTCGACGCCGGCCGCCTCGTCCGTCGGGCGGGGGCCGTCGATCACTTCGCGGAGAAGTGCGTACAGGCGCAGCTTGCTCTCGTGGCCGAGGTGGGCGAAGGGCGAGTGCTCGGTGGTGTGCTGGACGACGCGATCGCGCAGCGCGCATCCCTCCGGGGTGAGCTGGATGACTTTCGCGCGGCGGTCGACGGGGTGCGGCACCCGGCGGACGAGGCCGCGCCTCTCCAGCCGGTCGATCATCGACGTGGCGGTCGAGGCGTCGCACTGCAAGAGGTCGGCCAGGCGGCGCGCGGTCATCTCCCGTCCGCGGCTCAGCCTCCACAGCGCATCGGCCTGCGTGTCGGTCAGGCCCGCTTCCCGGGCCAGTTCCTTGAGCTCGGTATGCACCCGGGCGCGGACGGCGAACAGGCTGTCGTAGAGCTCTTCGGTCAGATGCTGATCATCCATGACTCCCACATTACATGGATAATCCAATCATGGGATATTCCATGTATTGCTGCCGCTCCATCGGCGCCCGCCGCACGGGACCGGGAACGCCGGCCGGCCCCGGGGTGCCGCGCGCGCCCCGGCGCCGGAGCGGCGGGGCGCCTCAGCCGAGTGCCCAGGCGACGTCCCTGAGCAGGGCGTGCCGCCAGCCGGCCCGGTCGTGCCCCGCCGCCGAACGCGACACCCGCACCGCCGCCCCGGCCTGCTCGGTCAGCGCCTCGGTCAGTTCGCAGTGGGGCAGCATCGGCTGTTCGTGCTCCCCCACGTCGAACGCGCACCGCAGGCCGGACAGGTCGGCGCCCCGGCGCAGACGCTCGGCGATCGCGCCGCCGACCGGTCCACCCAGGGGGTCCGCCGCCGCCTCCGCGCCGGGCGCCCACCAGAAGGACCCCGACTGGCAGGCGACCCGCGAGACCAGCTCCGGGAACTCCAGCGCCGCGTACAGCGCGCTCAGCCCGCCCAGGCTCTGCCCGGCTACCACGAGCCTGCCCGGATCCGCCGGCACGCCGCACTCGCCCACCAGCGGCAGCAGTTCGTCCCGGACCGCCTCCCACAGCCCGGGGCGGCAGGTGAACTCGGCCGTCCGGTCCTTGGCCGGCAGGAAGACGAGGGTGACCGGGGGAAGGGCGCCCGCGTCGAAGGCGGCGTCGAAGGCGGTCATGGCCGGGTGCAGATACAGCCAGTCGTCCCCGTCGAGCAGTAGGACCACCGGACCGCCGCCGCCCACCGGGTGGACGCGCACGGTGCGCCGTCCACCGAGCCGGTCGCTGCTCCAGCGGATCCGGGTGCGGGGGAGGGGCAGCACCGCGTCCGCGCCGAGGGCGGGCCAGTAGGGCTGGGGCGGTGCGTCCGGTGTCGCGGCGATGGAACGGTCCCCGCCGGCGCCGGCCGGGTTGAACGGATCGGCGTGGGGCGCGTTCGCCACGAGGACGCGGTACGTCACCCGCAGCCGGGCGGGCATGGGCACTTCGGCGTACCAGCAGTCCGAGCCCTCCCAGCGGCGCATCGGGGCGGGCGGCGACCAGCTTTCGAAGTCGAGCACCGCCTCGGCGCCGCGCCAGAGGAAGAGGGTCAGCCAGCCGTTGTCGGCGGGGATCGGCGCGGGTGTCCGCGCCGCCGCCCAGAACGCTTCGCTGCCGGGGCGGCCCGGCAGCCCGAAGGCCGAGAAGGGGCTCTCGTCCTCGGCCACGACCTCGTGCCGGGGGGCCGTCATGCGCGCGTGCCAGGGCGGTCGTCGACGGTCCGGGAGGACGGGCCCGGAGGCGCTGTCGCCGCGTCCTCGCGGCAGGCCCGCTCGATCACCGGACACATGGGCGTCTCCTTCCGGGAGGGGCGGGAGAGCGGTGGGCTCCACCTGTCAGGTGAGCCTAACCTAACCACCCGGAAGGGCTGTTGGCGATATCCGGGGCGCCGTGCCCCCGGCCCCTGTCGCCCTGTCAGCCCGACGATGCCGCGCGCAGCATGCGGAGTTGCCCGATCTCCGCCACGTTCTTCATCAGCTCGGCGTTCACCCACGCGGCCATGTGAGCGACGGTGTGGTCCGTTCCCCGCCCCCAGGGGAACGGGGCGGGGGCGTCCAGGCCCCCGTCGCCGAGGCCCTCCAGTACCCGCAGCCACTCCTCCCGGAGTTCCCGCAGCCGGCCGACGGCGCTCTCGGCGTCGCCGGGCCACGCCACGTCCTCCCGGTCCTGCGGCTTTTGACCCAGGGCGTGTGCCACCGCTGTGCTCCACCACCAGTCGATGTGCCAGCTGAGCCAGCCGATGGTCGGCACCGGGACGGGATCGGGCTCCGTCTCCGCCCAGTCCGGCAGCCATCGGCCGTCGGCCTGCCGGTGCACCGTCCAGCACAGGGGCGTCGGCTGCCACAGGAAGTCCTCGGTGCCGAGCCGCTCCAAGTGGTACTCGAACAGTGACCAGGTCAGATCGAACTGGCGGCGCAGAAGGTCACATCGCGAAGCGTTCACCGGGCGACCCTGGCACACCGGTTACGCCCCCGGCAACGAGGATTCTCGCGAACCGCCCTCGGTGCCGCCGCGGGGCGCGGGCCGACCGCGCTCGGGCTCGACGGTTTCTCCTCGTCGCGGGCGGGGGCAGGGCCTCTCTCAGTACGCGGCGAGCCGTTCCATCAGGGCGGCGCTGCGCGCGAGGGTCTCCTGCTCCTCCTCGCTGAGTTCGAGGTCGATGGCCCGGGCCAGCCAGTCGGCCCGGCGGTCTCGCTCCGCCTTGAGCGCCGCCCGTCCCACCTCGGAGAGGCCGACGAGCGACTTGCGGCCGTCCGTCGGGTGCGCCCGGCGGACGACGAGGCCCTGGTCCATGAGGAGTCCGACCGCGCGGGCCATCGACTGGGGGCGCACGCGCTGGTCCGCCGCGAGGTCGCTGGTGGTCATGGCCCCCTCCCGGTCGAGGACGCCGAGAACCGCGACCTGGCCGTGCGGGATCCGGTCCTCCTGCTTGACGCGCCGCGCGAGTCTGCCCATGGCGACGCGCAGGTCGGCGGCGACGTCGGCGGGCTCCGGGGTGGGCATAGGGAACTTTAACCCGCGATCGCCGATGAGCCCGCCCGGGTGGACCGTGCGGCGACCGGGACAGTGAAACCGAGCAGCGCGGCTGATCAACAGAGCTGAACAGTCAATCTGTACAGGTTATCTGCGCAGCCGTGCTGTAGAGTTTGGTCTGTCGCGGCTCGCGCCGGCGTTGTCGCAAGAGTGCCGCGGCATGTGACTTCGGAAGGACCTCGCATGGCCCTCAGAGCAGTTGAGCCCACCCTCATCCAGTCCGTCACCGCCCGCCGGATTCTCGACAGCCGGGGCAATCCCACCGTCGAGGCCGACGTGCGCCTCGCCGACGGGTCTCTCGGCCGCGCGGCAGTCCCGTCCGGCGCCTCCACCGGTGCGCGGGAGGCCGTGGAGCTGCGCGACGGAGACGCCGGACAGTGGCACGGCAAGGGGGTCGACCGCGCGGTCGCGCACGTCAACGGGGAACTCGCGGCCGCGGTCGTGGGCCGCGACGCGGACGACCAGACGGGCCTGGACGCCGCGCTCGTCGCGCTCGACGGCACGCCCGACAAGTCGCGGCTCGGCGCGAACGCGATCCTCGGAGTCTCCCTCGCCGCCGCGAAGGCCGCCGCGGCGGCCCACCGCCAGCCGCTCTACCGCTATCTCGGCGGCGCCGACGCCCGCCTGCTCCCGTTGCCGATGATGAACATCATCAACGGCGGGGCGCACGCCGACAATCCACTGGATTTCCAGGAGTTCATGATCGCGCCGGTCGGTGCGAAGACCTTCGCGGAGGCCGTCCGCATGGGCTCCGAGATCTTCCACACCCTGCGACGCGACCTGCTCGCCGCCGGACACGCCACCGGCGTCGGGGACGAAGGCGGCTTCGCGCCCGCGCTGCGCACGGCCGAGGAGGCGCTCGATTTCGTCATGAGCGCCGTCGAACGCACCGGCTACCGTCCCGGCGCCGACATCGGCCTGATCATGGACCCGGCCTCGTCGGAGTTCTTCCACGACGGTGCGTACGTGTACGCGGGTGAGGGTGTGCGTCGTACGCCCTCCGAACAGGTCGCCTACCTGGCCCGGTTGGTCGACGCGTACCCGATCGTCTCCATCGAGGACCCGATGGCCGAGGACGACATGGACGGCTGGCGCGAGCTGACCGCCCGCGTCGGTCACCGCTGCCAGCTCACCGGCGACGACGTGTTCTGCACCGACGAGGCGCAGGTGCGCGAGGGCATCCGCACGGGCGTCGGCAACTCGGTGCTGGTGAAGGTCAACCAGATCGGCACTCTGACCGAGGCCCTCGCCACGGTCGCCACCGCGCGCCGTGCGGGCTGGAGTGCCGTGATGTCCCACCGCTCCGGCGAGACGGAGGACACCACGATCGCGGACCTGGCGGTGGCGACCGGCTGCGGCCAGATCAAGACCGGTTCGCTGTCGCGCTCCGACCGCACGGCCAAGTACAACCAACTGATCCGCATTGAAGAGGAGTTGGGCGAGTCGGCTCGGTACGCGGGCGGGGAGCTGCTGTCCCGCTCCTGACCTGCGGGCCCCGAGCCGGCCCCAAGGGTGTGTCCGGCGGATCTTGACCGGCCCCCTCGTCCCGGCCCCCTCGTCCCGGCCGTCACGCGCCGGCCGGGACAAGGGGGCGACGAGCGTCGGCCCGGAGGGGCGCGGCCCGACGACGGCGGGCGCCGGCCGACGGGAAGAGACCGGAGCGGAGCCGGGGTACCGCGCCGCGGGCCCCTTCCGGCGCTTCAGCGAGCCGTCGCGGAACCGGCGCCCCCGCGTGGCGCGTACAGAATCCAGAGCGGTCCGTCCGCGAGATCGACGCGCTGTCCGTCGGGGGTGCTGAACACCGTGTCCGCGGCGGCCGTGCCCCGCGCCCACCGGGCCTCGTGCGCCCGGCCGTCCCGCAGGACGACCGCGCTTCCCGACCCCACGGTCTCGGTGAAAGGGCTGATGCTCCCGGACCGGTCGCGGAGGTCCGACGGCCGTACGGTCACGTCCTGGACGACGACCGTACCGGCCGTGAGCCGCCCGCCCTCGGCGGTGCGGGCGGGCGAGCCATCGAGTGAGACGAGCCACCGCTCCCGTTCGGCCGACCAGGTGAAGGTCACGGACGCGGACGGGTAGCGCACCGTGCGGCTGCTCTCCGGTGTCCCGCCGGGAGGCGGTGCGCCGACCTCGAGCCCCAGTTCCTCGACGGCGTGCGCGCCGGAGGCCGTGAAGGGGATCCTCTCCGGTCGCAGGTAGAGGTTGTGCGGCGCGGTCCGGTCCGGCTCGCGGAAGTACGCCTTCGGAGCCTTCGAGGGCGGCACGGCGTCGAGCGGCGCGCGGTCGATGGCCGGCAGCAGCCTGCCCTGGGCTCCCGAGAAGGCCAGCGTGGGCCGGTCGAACTGGCGCAGCAGTTCCAGGTCCGTCTCCCGTGCGCTGCGCACCGGGCCGACGACCGGCGGCAGGGCGGAGGAGAAGACGGCGAGGATCCGGCTGAGGCCCGCCTCCACCTGCTCGACGTAGACGATGTCGGCACGCTCCAGGCCGGTGTGGGGGCGTGCGGGCGCCACGTTGTCGATCTTCACGGCCAGGACGTCCGCGGGCCCGCCCGCCCCGGAAGGCGAGCTGCTTCGGGGCGAGGGCGACGAACCGTCCCCGCCGGTGCAGGCCGCGGCCACGGCCAGCACGAGCGCCATGAGCAGCGCCCCGGCCGACGTCCTCACTCCGGCTGCCGACATGACGAACGCCCTTCCGGGAACGTCGGCCGGCGGTGTCGGTGGAACACCGTCGTGTCGCGGCCCCGGTCCATCATCCATCATCACGGGTCCGCAGGCCCCGTGGCGGCGGGGGCGGCCGCGTCGGACGGAGGCGGCCCGGGACGCTCCGAGTGGCGCGGAACCGGCCCGAGCGGTCCAGACCTCTTGACCGAAGGTCTGGACCATTCTACGGTTTGACAGGGTCACGACACAAAGGGCGGGTCGGGGCGAACCCTTCGCACCGTCGGCGGCGGGCCCGGGCAGGAAGGACACACGGATCATGGGGCGTACATCACGACTGCTGGGCCTCGGCCTGGCCGCGGCGCTCGTCGTACCGATGCTGGTCGGAGCCGCTCCGCCGAAGGCTCCCGGCACGGGCGCCGCCGCCGCGGCCGCGGCCGACGAGACCTGCGCGGTCAAGTCGAAGCCCACGGGCAAGGTCCTCCAGGGGTACTGGGAGAACTGGGACGGGGCGGCCAACGGCGTGCACCCGCCGCTCGGCTGGATCCCGATCACCGACCCCCGCATCACGCGGCACGGCTACAACGTCGTCAACGCGGCCTTCCCCGTCATCCGCTCCGACGGCACCGTCCTGTGGGAGGACGGCATGGACAACACCGTCAAGGTCGCCACACCCGCCGAGATGTGCCGGGCCAAGGCGTCCGGGCTCACCACCCTCATGTCGATCGGCGGAGCCGCGGCGGGGATCGACCTCAGCTCCGGCGCGGTGGCCGACCGGTTCGTCGAGACGATCGTCCCGATCCTGAAGAAGTACAACTTCGACGGCATCGACATCGACATCGAGACCGGCCTCATCGGCTCCGGCGACATCAACCGGTTGTCCGCGTCACAGGCCAACCTCATCCGCGTCATCGACGGCGTCCTCGCCGCGATGCCGCCGAACTTCGGCCTCACCATGGCCCCCGAGACGGCGTACGTCACCGGCGGCAGCGTGGTCTACGGCTCGATCTGGGGCGCGTACCTGCCCGTCATCAAGAAGTACGCCGACAACGGCCGCCTGTGGTGGCTGAACATGCAGTACTACAACGGCAGCATGTACGGCTGCTCCGGCGACTCCTACTCCGCCGGCACCGTCGCGGGCTTCATCGCCCAGACCGACTGCCTCGCCCAGGGGCTCGTCATCCAGGGCACCACCATCAAGGTGCCCTACGACAAGCAGGTCCCCGGGCTTCCCGCCCAGCCCGGCGCCGGCGGCGGGCATCTGTCTCCCGCACGCGTCTCACAGGCGTGGAACCACTACAACGGTTCCCTCAAGGGCCTGATGACCTGGTCCCTGAACTGGGACGGCTCCAAGGGCTGGACCTTCGGCGACAACGTGAGGTCCCTCCAGGGCCGTTGAACCCCCGCCCGTACGGCGTCCGCGCCCCCGGTCCGCTCCGGACCGGGGGCGCGGCGCCGCTCCGGCCGTGGCGCGACACGAGGAAGGCGCGAACCGGTCGCGCGCCGGCGCGGTCGAGAGGACAGAATCGGGTACGGACCGGGGTGATCCTTTCCCCGGTGCGCCGGGCTCGTCCCGCCGCGGGCCGGCCGACGACGAAGACGTATACGAGGAGACCCGATGGCGCACGAACGGGCCGGGCAGCCGGCACAGTCCGCAGACCTGGTCGACGTGGCACGGCTGGTGACGGCCTACTACGCCCTCCACCCCGACCCGGCGGAACCCTCCCAGCGGGTGGCCTTCGGCACCTCCGGCCACCGCGGCTCCGCGTTCGCCGCCGCGTTCAACGAGGACCACATCGCCGCCACCACCCAGGCGATCTGCGACTACCGCGCCCGCCAGGGCACCGACGGGCCCCTCTTCCTCGGTGCGGACACCCACGCGCTGTCCGAACCCGCCCGGGTCACCGCTCTGGAAGTGCTCGCCGCCAACAGGGCCACCGTCCTCATCGACAGCGAGGACGGCTACACCCCCACCCCCGCCGTCTCGCACGCCATCCTCACGTACAACCAGGGGCGCACCGAGCACCTGGCCGACGGCATCGTGGTCACCCCCTCGCACAACCCGCCCGCCGACGGCGGCTTCAAGTACAACCCGCCGAACGGGGGGCCCGCCGCCTCCGACGCCACCTCCTGGATCCAGGACCGGGCGAACGCCCTGATCGAGGCCGGACTGGGAGAGGTCCGCCGGATCCCGTACGCCCGCGCCCTGGCCGCCGCCACCACCCGTCGGCACGACTTCCTGACCGCGTACGTCGACGACCTGCCCTCCGTCCTCGACCTGGACGCCGTACGGGACGCGGGGATCCGCATCGGCGCCGACCCGCTCGGCGGGGCGTCCGTCGCCTACTGGGGGCGGATCGCGGAGCGGCACCGGATCGACCTCACCGTCGTCAACCCGCTCGCCGACCCCACCTGGCGGTTCATGACGCTGGACTGGGACGGCAAAATCCGGATGGACTGCTCGTCCCCGCACGCCATGGCGTCGCTGATCGAACAGAGCGACGCCTACGCCATCGCCACCGGGAACGACGCCGACGCCGACCGGCACGGCATCGTCACCCCCGACGGCGGCCTGATGAACCCGAACCACTACCTGGCCGTCGCCATCGACTACCTCTACACCCACCGCGACGGCTGGGCCGCCGGAACCGGCATCGGCAAGACCCTGGTCTCCTCGTCCATGATCGACCGGGTCGCGCAGGATCTCGGCCGCCCCCTGGTGGAGGTCCCGGTCGGTTTCAAGTGGTTCGTCGACGGCCTGTTCGACGGCAGCCTCGGCTTCGGCGGCGAGGAGTCCGCAGGGGCGTCCTTCCTGCGTCGCGACGGCCGGGTCTGGACCACGGACAAGGACGGCATCCTGCTGGCCCTCCTCGCCTCCGAGATGACCGCCGTCACGGGGTCCACCCCCTCCCAGCACTACACGCGGCTCACGGCCCGCTTCGGCGATCCTGCCTACGCCCGCGTCGACGCGCCCGCCACCCGCGAGGAGAAGGCCGTGCTGGCGCGGCTCTCCCCGCAGCAGGTGAAGGCCGACACCCTGGCCGGAGAACCCGTCACCGCCGTGCTCACCGAGGCCCCCGGCAACGGCGCGGCGATCGGCGGCCTCAAGGTCTGCACGGACAGCGCGTGGTTCGCGGCCCGCCCCTCGGGCACCGAGGACGTCTACAAGGTGTACGCGGAGAGCTTCCAGGGCCCCGGCCACCTCGCCCGCGTCCAGGAGGAGGCCCGGGCGCTCGTCTCCGAAGCGCTGGGCGAAGCGTAGGAGTTGACCAGGGGCCGGGGCGGCGGCGGGCCGGGCGGGCGCAGTAGTATCCGTAACGCCCGGCCCGCCCCACGGCGGTTGAAGCCTCCGCTGGGGCGCCGGCGGGCCCGTCGGGCGGCAGCGCCGGCAATCCGCCGCCCCAGCGCCCCCACTGATCAAGGAGCGACCGGATGGTCCCTCAGCAGAAGCCGGACGAGGGCGGCGGGCCCATAGCCGCCCGTGCCACGACGGAGCCGACCACTCCCGAGGCGGAGGCCGAGTCCCCCGCCACCGGCGCTCCCGCCGCCGCGAAGGGCGGGACGGCCACGCTGCCGGAAGCGGAGGGGCCGTCGCCGGAAAGGACAGCTGATCCGGCCCCGGAGCGAAACGCCTCTTCGGCCCCGGCCGGGGAAGGCGAGAGGGCTGCGCTCGCGGCAGGCGAGAGGGCGGTGGTCGCCGAAGCCGGCCCGACCCCCGACGGTGCGGCCGGCCCGGTACCGGACAGCGGCGGTGGCGAGAGTACGGCTGCCGCGGCGGGCGCCCCGGCCGCCGCCGCAGACACGCTCCCGGCGGCGGCCGCCGCGGCGAGTGCCGCGCAGACCCGCCCCGTCGGCCGCACGGCGACCGACGGCCGGCTCCGGCCACCGGCCCTCGCCGCCGCGGGAATCGTCGGCGCGGCGCTCGTCGCCGTGCCGTTCCTGCTGGCCGGGATGGGTTCGGACGGCCGCGACGGGCCGGCGCCCAAGCCCGCGGCCGCCGGAGCGGACACGGTCCTCGGAGCCGCCGTGTCCGGTGAGGCGCCCGCCGACTACGCCACCGAGAAGCCCGCGCCCGCGCCCACCGAGAAGAAGGAGCGGAAGCGGGAGGAGCCGGAGCGGAAGGAGCCGAAGCAGCAGGCGGCCCCGCCGCCCGCTCCGGCCCCGAAGCCCAGCCCGCCCGCCGCCGAGAAGGCGCCCGAGCCGCCCGAGCCCGAGAAGGCGAAGGCCCCCGCGCCGCCGGCGTGGTCGTCCAGCACCGTGTCGGTTGGGAGCGAACTGGCCGTCGGCGCGTCGTGGAGCACCAACCGCATCCGCATGGTGATGCAGCAGGACGGCAACCTCGTCGTCTACAACGAGCACGCCAAGCCCGTCTGGGCGGCCATGACCTTCGGCCCGCGGCACCGGGCGATCTTCCAGCCGGACGGAAACCTCGTGGTCCACAACGGCGACGGCCGCGCCATCTGGGGAGCCGGCAGCCATGGCCACCCGGGCGCGCGGCTCGTCCTGCGCGAGGACGGCAAGGTGGTCGTGATGGACGGCGGCACGGTGCTCTGGTCGACCTGATCGCGACTGGCCGGGACTGGCCGGAAGGCGGGCGGAGGCGGCTCAGGCGTCCGGCACCGTCGGCCGCACCTGCCGCAGGAAGGCGGCATTGTCCGGGGTGCGCCGGATCCTGTCGAGCAGGACCTGAAGCCCGCCCTGGCCGTCCTGTGTGCTCAGGGCGCGGTGCAGTGCCCGTACGGCCGCCGACTCACCGGGACCGAAGAGGAGTTCCTCGCGTCGGGTACCGGAGCGGGCGATGTCGACGGCCGGGAAGATCCGGGCTTCCGCGGCGGAGCGGTCCAGGCGCAGCTCCATGTTGCCGGTGCCCTTCAGCTCCTCGAAGAAGAACTCGTCGGCCCGTGAGCCCGTCTCCACGAGGGCTGTCGCCAGGATGGTGAGCGAGCCGCCCTCCTCGGCGCAACGGGCCGCGCCGAACAGCTTCTTGGGGCCGGTCAGGGCCGCGGCGTCGACGCCGCCGCTCAGCGTCCGGCCGCCGGCACGGGCCGCGTTGTTGTGGGCGCGGCAGAGCCGGGTGAGGGAGTCCAGCAGGATCATCACGTCCCGGCCCTGTTCGACGAGGCGACGGCCGCGCTCGACCACGAGTTCGGCCAGCGCGATGTGCTCCCGCGCGGGCCGGTCGAAGGTCGACGCGTAGACCTCGCCGCGTACCGAGCGGCGCATGTCCGTGACCTCCTCCGGCCGTTCGTCGAGCAGCACCACCATCAGGTGTGCCTCGGGATGGTTGGTGGCGACGGCCGCGGCCAACTGCTGGAGCAGTACCGTCTTTCCCGTCCGGGGCGGTGCGACGATGAGGCCGCGCTGCCCCTTGCCGATCGGTGAGACGAGATCGACGACGCGCGGTGCGGGTCCACCGCGGGGCGTTTCCAGCCGCAGCCGCTCGTGCGGGTGGACCGGCGTCAGGTCGTGGAAGCGGGCACGGCCCCGCAGGGCTTCCGGGGCGAGTCCGTTCACCCGGTCGACCGAGGACAGGGCACGCGGCCGGTCGCAGTCGCCCTCGACGGCGTCGCCCGCGCGCAGCCCATGGCGGCGGATCAGGGCGGACGGCACCTGGACATCGTCGGGGGAGGGGTGTCCGCCGTGGACACGGAGCGTGCCGTGTCCGCTGTCGGCGATGTCGAGGAGGCCGGCGACCTGGACGGGGCGCCGCTCCCCGGCCACGGGGCGTTCGAGTGTGGTGGTCATGGGAGGGGTCCTTTCGCGGACAGGCGAGTGAGGGGACCGGCGTACGGAGGGGCGGTGGGAAACACACCACGCACCGGGGGCAAAGAAGCCCTGGGCCGGAGAGACAGCGAAAACGCTGGGAAGAAGCTGGATCGCCGGTCGGATGAGGACGGGCGCGACAGCGGTGGAAAGAAGCCAGCATCGGTGCCCCATGAGAAGGGGCATACGCGCATGCTCATCGCACTGTACCACTCTGCGCGGGAAATGCGCCGAGGGCGGTGAGAACCCGGACGTCGGGGTCCTCACCGCCCTCGGCGTCCCGGCGACGCGGGGCAGGGCCGCAGGAGGCGGCGGAAGCGTTTGAGGAGAGCGGCGGACGGGCCGCGGACAGGCGGGAGGAAAAGGGCGGGCGCGGAAGGCCGGAGGGCCGGGCCGGTCACGCCCGGCGGAGAAGGGCTCGCTCCGGTGCCGACGCGTTCAGCCGGACGTTTCCCTGCCGCCCTCGCCCGGCCGGCCGCCATGGTCCTCGTCTCCGCGGAAGACGCCGAGGATCTTCTCGGCGGCCAGCGTCGCCGTCAACCTGCCGTCCCGGACCCGCTGTTCGAGCTCCGGGGTGAGCTTCCGCACCTCCGGATGGCTGTGCAGGCTGCCCAGCAGTTCGTCGCGGACCATCGTCCAGGTCCAGTCCACCTGCTGGTCGCGGCGCTTGGCCGCCAGCCGCCCGGTCGACTCCAGGACCGTACGGTGCTGCTCCAGCCGCTCCCACAAGGTGTCGAGGCCGAGCGACTCGCGTGCGCTGCACGTGAGCACCGGGGGCGTCCACGCCGCGTCCGCCGGATGCATCAGCCGGAGTGCGCCCGACAGTTCGCGGGCCGCCGAACGGGCGTCGCGTTCGTGCGGGCCGTCGGCCTTGTTCACCGCGATGGCGTCCGCCAGCTCCAGGACGCCCTTCTTGATGCCCTGCAACTGGTCGCCGGTGCGGGCCAGCGTCAGCAGCAGGAACGTGTCGACCATGTTGGCCACCGCCGTCTCCGACTGACCGACGCCCACCGTCTCCACCAGCACCACGTCGTAACCCGCCGCCTCCATCACCACGATGGACTCCCGGGTCGCCTTGGCCACCCCGCCCAGCGTGCCCGCCGTGGGGGAGGGGCGGACGAAGGCGGCCGGGTCCACCGCGAGGCGCTCCATCCGGGTCTTGTCGCCGAGGATGGAACCGCCCGTACGGGTGGAGGACGGGTCGACCGCCAGCACCGCCACCCGGTGGCCGAGCCCCGTGAGCATCGTGCCGAGCGCGTCGATGAACGTGGACTTGCCCACGCCCGGCACCCCGCTGACGCCGATCCGCCGGGCCGCCCCCGCGTGCGGCAGCAGCCGGCTCAGCAACTGCTGGGCCAGCACCCGGTGTTCGGCCCTCGTCGACTCGACGAGCGTGATCGCGCGGGCCACGAACGCCCGCTTGCCGTCGAGCACTCCCTGGACATAACCGTCGATGTCGATCTTCGCAGCCATCCGGTCAGCGGCTCACAGCTCGTGGCCGAGCGCGGCGCCGAGCCGCGTCACCAGGTCGTGGGCCGCGTCCGGGATCACCGTCCCCGGCGGGAAGACCGAGGCCGCGCCCGCCTCGTGCAGGGCCTCGATGTCCTGCGGCGGAATCACCCCGCCCACCACGATCATGATGTCCTCGCGGCCCTCGGCGGCCAGCTCCTCGCGCAGCGCCGGCACCAGGGTCAGGTGGCCCGCCGCCAGCGAGGAGACGCCCACGATGTGCACGTCGGCCTCGACGGCCTGCCGCGCCACCTCGCCGGGCGTCTGGAACAGCGGGCCGACGTCCACGTCGAAGCCCAGGTCGGCGAAGGCCGTGGCGATCACCTTCTGGCCCCGGTCGTGGCCGTCCTGCCCCATCTTGGCGACCAGGATGCGCGGGCGGCGGCCCTCCGCCTCCTCGAAGGCATCGACCAGTGCTCGGGTGCGGTCCACCGAAGGGGACTCTCCTGCCTCTTTGCGGTACACACCGGAGATCGTACGGATCTGCCCGGCGTGCCGCCCGTACACCTTCTCCAGCGCGTCCGAGATCTCCCCGACCGTGGCCATCGCCCGCGCCGCGTCGACCGCCAGCGCCAGGAGGTTGCCCTCCAGGTCCGGTCCCGGGTCGCGTCCGGCGGCGGCCGTCAGCGCGCTCAGCGCCTCCTGGCAGGCCACCTCGTCGCGCTCCTCGCGCAGCCGGCGCAGCTTCTCGATCTGCTGGGTCCGCACCGAGGAGTTGTCGACCTTGAGGACGTCGATCTTCTCGTCGGTCTCCACCCGGTACTTGTTCACCCCGATCACCGGCTGCCGCCCGGAGTCGATCCGCGCCTGCGTGCGCGCGGCGGCCTCCTCCACCCGGAGCTTGGGGATGCCCGCGTCGATGGCCTTCGCCATCCCGCCGGCCGCCTCCACCTCCTCGATGTGCTGCCAGGCCCGGTCCGCCAGGTCCCGCGTCAGCTTCTCCACGTACGCGCTGCCGCCCCACGGGTCGATGACCCGGCAGGTGCCGGACTCCTGCTGGAGCAGCAGCTGCGTGTTACGGGCGATCCGCGCCGAGAAGTCGGTGGGCAGCGCCAGCGCCTCGTCCAGCGCGTTGGTGTGCAGCGACTGGGTGTGCCCCTGGGTCGCGGCCATCGCCTCCACACATGTGCGCGTCACGTTGTTGAACACGTCCTGCGCGGTCAGCGACCAGCCGGAAGTCTGCGAATGGGTGCGCAGGGAGAGGGACTTGGGGTTCTTCGGGTCGAACTGCTGCACCAGACGCGCCCACAGGAGCCGGGCCGCCCGCAGCTTCGCGACCTCCATGAAGAAGTTCATGCCGATCGCCCAGAAGAACGACAGCCGCGGGGCGAACGCGTCGACGTCCAGCCCGGCCTCACGGCCGGCGCGCAGATACTCCACCCCGTCGGCCAGCGTGTACGCCAGCTCCAGATCGGCCGTCGCCCCGGCCTCCTGGATGTGATACCCGGAGATCGAGATCGAGTTGTAGCGCGGCATCTTCCGCGAGGTGAACGCGAAGATGTCGGAGATGATCCGCATCGAGGGGGTCGGCGGATAGATGTAGGTGTTGCGGACCATGAACTCCTTCAGAATGTCGTTCTGAATGGTCCCGGCCAGCTTCTCGGGCGGTACGCCCTGTTCCTCGGCGGCCACGATGTACAGCGCCAGCACGGGGAGCACCGCGCCGTTCATCGTCATCGACACCGACATCCGGTCCAGCGGAATGCCGTCGAACAACTGGCGCATGTCGTAGATCGAGTCGATCGCCACCCCGGCCATGCCGACGTCGCCGGTCACCCGGGGGTGGTCGCTGTCGTAGCCCCGGTGGGTGGGCAGGTCGAAGGCGACGGAGAGGCCCTTCTGCCCGGCCGCGAGGTTGCGCCGGTAGAAGGCGTTGGACTCCTCGGCCGTGGAGAACCCGGCGTACTGACGGATCGTCCAGGGCTGGTTGACGTACATCGTCGGGTAGGGCCCGCGCAGATACGGGGCGATGCCCGGGTAGCTGTGCAGCGCGTCCAGGCCCTCCAGGTCCTCACCGGTGTAGAGCGGCTTGACCGTGATGCCCTCGGGCGTCTCCCAGAGCGGGGCCTCGGCGCCGTCGGCCGCCTTGGTCACCGCCGCCTGCCACTCACCGGCGGAACCGGCGGGCGGTGCGGCGGACCGGAGAGGCACGTCGGAGAAGTCGGGAACGGAGGGTTTCCGATCCGTGGGCGGTGTCGGCATCACGCCACTCCCATGCGGTCGAGTACGGAGGTGAGAACGGCGACCGCGTCGCAGCCCGCGAAGATGTAGCTGTCGACACCGGCGTACTCGCCGGGCCGGCCGGCGAGGAACACCCGCACCGCCCCCGCGGACTTCAGCGCACCGGCCACCGGCTCCGCCTGCTCGGCGTACAGCGCGTCCGACGAGCACAGCACGGCGACGGGCGCCCCGGAGGCGGCCAGTGCGTCGGCGGCGGTGCTCGCGTCCACGGACACCGGATCGTGCACCGCCTCGATCCCGCCCGCCCCGAAGAGGTTGACGGCGAACGAGACCCGCGCGGTGTGCGCGGCGGCCGGACCCAGCGCGGCGACGAACACCTTCGGGCGGCTCCCGGTCGCCGCGAGGTGCGCGTCCGACCGGGCGCGCAGCGCCTCGAACGCCTCGTCCCGCCGGACCCGGGGCAGACCGCCCGGAGCCCCGGCGTACGCGTCGGCCGCCGGCTCGCGCTCCACCGGACGCTCGCCGGGCATCGGGAACTCGCTGACCCCGGTGATCGGCTCCTTGCGGCGGGCCAGCTTCGCGCTGCGCGCCGCCCAGGTGGCCGCGAGCCGCTCCGCGACCACCCCGGAGCGCAGGGCGGCGAGCAGGCCGCCCGCCCGCTCGGTCTCCTGGAAGAACGCCCAGGCGGCCGCCGCGAGCTCGTCGGTGAGCCGCTCCACGTACCAGGAGCCGCCCGCCGGGTCGACGACCCGCGCCAGATGCGACTCCGCCATGAGGATCGTCGAGGTGTTACGGGCGATCCGCCGCGCGAACGCGTCGGGCAGGCCCAGCGCGTGATCGAACGGCAGCACGGTCACGGAGTCCGCGCCGCCCACGCCCGCGCCGAGTGTCGCCAGCGTGGTGCGCAGCATGTTCACCCAGGGGTCGCGGCGCGTCATCATCACCGGCGAGGTGACGGCGTGCTGCCGCTGGGCCCCGGCCGCGGGAGCACCGGACGCCTCGGCGACCCGTGCCCACAGCCGGCGCGCCGCGCGCAGCTTGGCGATGGTCAGGAACTGGTCGGCGGTGGCCGCGTAACGGAACTCCAGCTGGCCGCAGGCCGCTTCCACGCTCATTCCGGCACCGGTCAGAGCCCGCAGATAGGCCACGCCGGTGGCCAGGGAGAGCCCCAGCTCCTCGCCGGCCGAACCGCCCGCCTCGTGGTACGGCAGCGCGTCCACGGCCAGGGCCCGCAGCCCCGGGTACTCCGCGTCGCACCGCTGCGCCCAGCGCACGGCGGGGGCGAGGTCCGCCTCGACGCCCGTCCGGGCCTCATGGCCCAGCGGGTCGGCGCCCAGCGTGCCGCGCACCTCGCCCTCGGCGACGCCCCGCTCCTCGCACAGCCGGAGCAGCTCCGTCGCCGCGGCGTCCAGGTCGGCCGGGGCGTCGAGGGCGATGGGCGCGAGATCGAGGTACACGCCCTCCAGCGCCCGGGCGAGCGCGTCGACGGGGACGCCCGCCGGACCGCCGACCGTGAGCCAGAGCGAGGTGACCCCGTTCTCCAGGTCGCCGAGCACCGCCTCGTTCAGCCGGGCGGGATCGGTCAGGCAGTGGCGTTGGCGCACGTCCCAGCCGCCCGCCGCGTTCCCCTCGGCCCTGCTGCCCCGGGTGAAGGGCGCGAAGCCGGGGAAACCGGTGTCCGGCGACTCGTCGTGCGCGGTGTAGAGGGGGCGGGTGGTGAGCCCGTCCTCCAGTGTGGTGGACAGCGCTTCCTCGGCGGCCGAGCCCGAGACTTCCTTGCCCGACTTGCGCAGTACGCCTTCGACGAGGCTCTGCCACTGGTCATGGGAAGGGTCGGGGAACACGGCGGCCGGAGAGAGCCCGTCAGCAGGCTGGACCGTCATGCTCAGATGCTAGGCCAGTGCGCTCAGACAGCAGCAGGGGCACGTGCTGTGACCTTGCCCTCCCGGAGATGTACTTGATCCTTTACGTACGGTCGCGTAACCGGCTGGGGCGGCGGGCGGCGGCAACACGGCGGCCCTCCACATCGGGATGAATCGGGACGGTGATGCATATTATGTGCGAAGTTTCCCGATTTCTTATGTCATCCCTGGAATGCCGTATCCATCCCGGCGCCCCTGCGGCCGCCGGGATACGGAGAGGACGCGACCGTGGCCGTCGGACCTGTGGAGTACCTCGTCATCGCCTTCCCCGGAAGCCGCTTCACCGGGTCGGTCGCCCCCGCCCTCGCCGACGCCGTGTCGTCAGGAAGCCTGCGGGCCGGAGACCTGGCCTTCGTCCGACGGGCCGGGGACGGCTCGCTGGCCCCGGTCGGACTGCGGGAGCTGGACAACGGGGGAGTGGTGCCCGCGGACACGGCGGAGGGCGGGGCCGCGGCGGTGCTGAGCGCGGAGGACGTCGACAGGCTCGACGGGAGTGTCCCGGCGGGCGACACCGCGGCGATCGTCGTGCGGGAAGACCTGTGGACCACTGAGCCGGCCCGTGCGGTCCGAGAGGCGGGCGGCACGTTCGTCGCCCACGAACGCCTCGGCGCCGGCGGGGCCGGTGGCGAGGGTGGTACGGGTGGGGAGGATGCCGAGGCGGACGACATCATCACCCGGCTGGAGCGGCTCGCCGAACTGTGGAAGCGGGACGTGCTCACCGACGCCGAGTTCGTGGAGCAGAAGACGAAGCTCTTGTCGGACTGATGTCCGGCCGGCGCCCCGGAGCGCCATCCGGCGTTTTCCGGTGTCACTTTCCTTAGTGCGTGCGACGTTGATCCTGATATGTGGAATTCCTGGAATTCATCGGGGAAAGAGGCAGTTCATCGTGCAGACCGCCCGGACCGTGCCGGCCGCCACCGTTGTCAATCTGCGCGACCTGGGCGGCATCGCCCTGGGCCGTGACCGCCGGGTGCGGCAGGGCGTCCTGTTCCGCTCGGGCCAGCTGAGCGAACTCGACCCGGGAAGCGACCGGGCGGTGTCCGCGCTGGGTATCCGCACCGTCGTCGACCTGCGCACCGCCGACGAGCGGCAGTGGGCCCCGGACCGGCTGCCCGACAGGGCCAGGCTCTTCGTCGCCGACGTGCTGGGTGACCACCCGGGCGTGGCGCCCGCGCGGCTCCGGTCCCTGCTCGCCGACCCGGTCGAGGCCGAGCGGGCGCTGGGGGGCGGCCGGGCCGAGGAGCTGTTCGCCGAGACCTACCGGAAGATGGTCCTCTCGGCCGGTGCCGCCGCCGCCTACCGGGCCTTCCTGGAGACGGTCGCCGACCCCGCCGCGCGCCCGGTGCTCTTCCACTGCACGGCGGGCAAGGACCGAACCGGCTGGGCGGCCGCCGTCCTGCTGATGATCCTGGGAGCGGCCCGCGCGACGGTGCGGTCGGACTTCCTCGCGGTCAATCCCGCCGTGCGGGCCGCCTTCGCCCCGTACGTGGCGAAGTTCCTGGACGGCGGGGGCGATCCGGCCGTCGCGGCGGCGATCATCGAGGTCCGCCCCCGCTACCTGGACGTGGCGCTCGACGCCATGGACGAACGCTGGGGCGGGCTCGACGGCTACGTGCGCAACGGTCTGCGCGTGCCCGACGCCGCCCTGCGACGACTGCGCGGGCAACTGGTCGTCCACGGCTGAATCCGACGGAACCGGTGCGCGGTGCGGGGCGCTGGGTAGGGTGAAAGTGTCGGATCGGCGGCAGGTCGGAGGGACACACGATGACGGAGCGCAAACCACCGGGAGTCAGCTTCGATTCCTGGGTCGACCGGCAGATCCACGAGGCGCGGGAGCGCGGTGACTTCTCCCGGCTCCCCGGCTTCGGCAAGCCGATCGCCGGCCTGGAGCGCCCGTACGACGAGGCGTGGTGGATCAAGCAGAAGATGCGGCGCGAGGGCGTGTCGATGCTGCCGCCCGCGCTGGCCCTGCGCAAGGAGGCGGAAGACGTCCCCCGCGCGGTGGCCGCGGCCCGCACCGAGGCCGAGGTGCGCCGCATCCTGACCGAGGTGAACGAGAAGATCGAACGGGCGATCCGGATGCCTCCCGAGGGCCCGGCCCTGCGGCTGAAGCCCTTCGACGTGGACGGGACCGTCCGCCGCTGGCGCGAGGAACGCCGCCCGGCCTGAAGCCGCCGCCACGGGGCCCTCATAATCGCGGTATGGGATCGGACAGGGCAGTGCGGCAGAGCCAGCGGCGCGCCGGTGCGGTGGTCCGCCGGGCAACGGCGGGCGACGCCGGCCGCCTGACCCGGCTGGTCCGTACGTCGCGTGCCTACGAGGGCCCGTTCGCTTCGATGGTCGAGGGCTACCGGGTCGGTCCGGACTACATCGAGACGCAGCGGGTCTTCGTCGCGGCGGACGGGGACACGGGCCAGGTGCTCGGCTTCTACGCGCTGCTTCTGGACCCGCCCGAACTGGACCTGATGTTCGTCGCCGACCCGGCCCAGGGGCGGGGCATCGGCCGACTGCTCGCCGCCCATCTGCGCGAGGAGGCCCGGAGCGCCGGGCTCACGAGCGTCCGGATCGTTTCGCACCCGCCGGCCGAGGGCTTCTACCGGAGCATCGGCGCCGAGCCCGTCGGCACCGTCAGGGCCGATCCGCCCGCGGTGATGTGGGACCGCCCCGAACTCCTGCTCCGCGTCGGCTGAGCGCCCTCCGCGTCCCTGCGGCCGGAGCCCGGCCGCAGGCGCGGCCGGGCTCCGGGAGCGGGGCCCGCGGGTGGTGATCAGCCGCCGTACGGCCGGGTGATCAGCTCCAGATGGTGACCGCTCGGATCGGGGAAGTACACGCCCCGCCCGCCGTCGTTGTGGTTGATCTCGCCGGGCAGCTTCTGATGGGGATCGGCGTAGTAGTCGATTCCCCGTTCCTGGATCTTCGCGAACGCGGCGTCGAACTCCGCCTCCGAAATGAGGAAGGCGTAGTGCTGCGGAGTGATCGAAGCGGCGGGAATCGTCGCGTAATCCAGCGTGACGCTGTTCGCGAGAACGACCGGAACGAACGGCCCCCACTCCTCCCCGACGGTCAGACCCAGCAGGTCCGCCAGGAATTCGGCTGACTCGCGGTTGTCCCGGCAATGGACGATGGTGTGGTTCAACTCGACTGACACGGTGGAATGCCTCCAACGGGCATCTCACGGGCTACCTCCACGTCTCACCCGGCCGGTGACCGACGCGCGATGCCCTGTGGTGATCCTAAGCCGGGCCGCGCGCGCCGGTCCACGGGGTTGCGCCCGTGACCGCGGGGAACCCGTGAGATCCGGCCACGGGCCGGGCGACACCCTCGGGACCCCTCACGGAGGAAAGGGAGACCACGTGACACCCAACAGAGGCCGTCAGGAGACGCAGGAGGAACGGGCGGACCGGCAGTGGTCCGAACTCCTCCAGGAGTTGCGCGTGGCGCAGACCGGGGTGCAGATCCTCTTCGGTTTCCTGCTCGCGGTGGTCTTCCAGTCGCGGTTCGAGGACCTGGGGACGACCGACCGGAACATCTACGTCGTCACGGTCATGCTGGGATCGGCCACGGCGGCGGCGCTCATCGGCCCCGTCTCGTACCACCGGCTCCTCACCGGCCGCCGGATGAAGCCGGAGACGGTGATCTGGGCGTCGCGCATGACCCTTCTGGCTCTGGTGCTGCTGTTCTGCACCATGTGCTCGGTGCTCCTGTTGATCCTGCGCGTCGCCCTGCACAACCAGCTGGCCCTGTGGCTCGTCGGAGCCATGGCCCTGTGGTTCGTGGCCTGCTGGTTCGTCTTCCCCCTCTGGGCGCTGACCCGGGGGCGCTCCGGCCGGCGCGAGAGCGAGGCGGACAACGACGGCGACGGCGGCGACGACGACGGCGACGGCGACAACGAGAGCGAGGCCCGGGAGCCGGGGCGCGAACGGGGACGAGCCGTCCGCCCGGGGGAGTGACCCCCTCAGGACCTCTCAAGCCCCGTCAGGTCCGCTCGGACAAGCCCGCTCGGCTCCCCGCTCAGGCCGGGCTGCGCACATCGGTCACCGCGAAGAGAGCGCCGTCCGGGTCCCGCAGCGTGACCTCGGTGCCGCCGAAGCCGGTGCGCTCCTCGACCAGGGCGCCGCCGTGCCGCTCCGCGGCGGCGACCGTCGCCGCGATGTCCGTCACCGGGAACTGGACCTGCCAGTGCGGGCGCACCAGCGGGTCGACCGCGGACTCCACGGCTCCGGAGCTGATCCGGGCCAGCGGGTGCCCCGCGCACCGCACGATGACCTCGTCGCCCTCGTACGCGACGTCGCAGCACCCCGGGCGCCCGCTCGCCCAGTCGAGTACCTCGCCGTAGAAGATCGCCGCGTCGAAGGCGTTCCGCGTCCGCAGCCGCAGCCAGGCGTGCGCGTGGTCGGCCGGGGCCGCCGACGAGGTGGAGGGATCGGTGCGCTCCCAGAGGCCGAAGGACGCCCCGTCGCGGTCCGACGCCAGCACGCCGCGGCCCTTGCCGAGCGTCAGCGGCCCCACCGCCACGGTGCCGCTGCGCTCGCGGACCCGGGCGGCGGCCACGTCCGCGTCCTCCACCGCGAAGTACGGCGTCCAGGCCACGGCGACCCGGTACGACGAGGAGACGGCGAAGACGCCGGCGACCGGAACTCCGTCGCGGTAGGCCACGGAGAAGTCCGCCCCGAGCCGCCCGGGACGGAAGGACCAGCCCAGGACCTGGGCGTAGAACCGCTCGGCGGCCTCCAGGTCCCGGGTCATGAGAGTGACCCAGCAGGGTGCGTCCGGCCCCGTCAGAGGTGCCGCCGAGGAGGCCGTACGGGGTTCGCTTCCGGTCATGGTGCGTCGCCTTCCTCGGGGAGCGGCGTCCGGCCCGGCCGCTGCGGTCCAGAACCAGCCTTGACCGGCCCGCCCGGTCCCGCAACGCGGACCCGGGTCGGGCCCCGGCGCGGGGCGGGGCGTTCGGGCTGTCGAGGAAGACCTGATCGGAGAACGGGAAGCAGCCGCCCATCACGAAGTTCCCACAGCGGCCGGCAGCGCCCGGAGACAGCGCTCCTTGCCTTACCCGAACGGATGACGGGCATGCGCGGGGCGGCGGCCGCGCCGGCCGCTCGGCGAGGAGGAAGACCTCGTTGAGGCTGTCGGCGGGGGACGGCAGGTCAGCCGCGCGGCTGCTCCTCGTCGGGCGGCAGCGGCCCGTTGCCGTGGTCCTTCAGCTCGTACGGGGACAGGGCGTGGCCGTCATCGGGGAACCGGTCGGAGGAATGCGGGTCCCGTTCCTCGATGTGGGCGCGCTGCTCGGGCTTCTCCGGCTGCTCGTGGGGCTGGGGCGGGGGCAGCTCGGTGTCACGCTTGCGCTTGCCGAGAATGAACCCGCCGAGCAGCAGACCGACGACGGCCAGCGCCGCGATCGGCAGGATGACCCCGAAGGCCCCCGTGCCGTCCGCGAGCGGGACCGTGGCGGAAACCTCGACCGCGTTGACTGCATTCAGTACATCCATGCCATGCGCATACCCCGGGAGAAGGGTGGCAGTCAGCTATTCACGTCAATTCATGTTTTATGGGTATCTCCCGGGAAACGTGTTTCGCAGGGGGACTCGGCGGCCGACGGAGAAGCGGACCCGACCGCCCGCCCCGCCGGAGCCCCCGGCCGCCCGGTTACCCCTTCCGAGGGCCGGAGACAGCCCTCCTGCCCGCTCACCCGGAACTCCAGACCTCTTTCGGGTGCGTCCCGTGTCGCCGTCGGCCCGATGCGGGGTCAGCCTGGAGTGGACCCGAAGGCCGGCACCCCACCCCCGCGGAGGAACCACGTGAACGACACCCCCGAGCAGAACGGCGAGGACCACCCGGCGGGCCGGGAGGTGGTGGTCTCGCTCAGCCGGTGCGACACCCAGGACGCGCGGACCGTCTTCGACGCGCTCGCCGCCGCCTTCGCCTCCGACCACCCCATGGGCGAGACCCCGGAGCCGGAGTCCGGCTCCCGCCCGACCGTCTGGGTCACCACCGTCGACGTGTCCGAAGCGAGGACCGCCGCCGCCCCCACCCGCCTCACCGCGCCGGTCACGATCGACGCCCAGGGCGGCTACTGGGCCGTCGACCGGCTACGGGACCACCTCACCGGAGCCTTCGCGGTGAGCGTCGTCGGCACGGCCGCCGGGGACCAGGAGCAGGAGGTCCGGCTGCGGCTGGAGAGCCGCTGACCACCCCGGCCGCCCGAAGGCGGCGACGCGTGCGCCGCGGCGGCCGCGCACGGACAGAACCCGGCCGGGGCGACCGCCCGGCGGCGAAGCGAAAGGTGTGCGTGCATGGATTCCCTCGCTCTCGGAGCGGACCTCGAACCGGAACCGGTCGTCGACGAACACTCCACCGTGACCCTGTACGTCAACGGCGACCCGACGACGCTGACCGTCGACCACCGCGCCACGGTCCTGGACACGCTCCGGGAGACCTTCGGCCTCACCGGCGCCAAGAAGGGCTGCGATCACGGCCAGTGCGGAGCCTGCACGGTCCTCGTCGACGGGCGGCGGGCCAACAGCTGCCTGCTGCTGGCCGTCGCCCAGGACGGGGCGGCGATCACCACGGTGGAGGGGCTCGCCGACGGCGAGAACCCGCACCCGGTGCAGCGGGCGTTCGTCGAGCGGGACGCCCTCCAGTGCGGCTTCTGCACCCCGGGCCAGATCTGCTCCGCCGTGGGCGTGCTCCGGGAGGCCGCCGACGGCTCTCCCTCGCACGCCACCGGCCCCGACGCCCCCGCCACCGGCCCGATCCCGCTCGACGCCGACGAGATCCGGGAACGGATGAGCGGCAACCTGTGCCGGTGCGGGGCCTACCCCCGGATCGTCGAAGCCATCGAGGACGTGATCGAGTGAAACCGTTCGGCTATGTGCGCCCCGCGTCCACCGACGAGGCCGTCCGGCTCTGCGCGGCCGGCTCCGGCGCCCGCTTCCTCGGCGGCGGCACCAATCTGGTGGACCTGATGAAGCTCGGTGTGGAGACGCCACGGATCCTGGTGGACGTCTCCGGACTGCCGCTGGACCGGGTGACCCGGACGGCCGACGGCGGCCTGAGCATCGGCGCCACCGTGCGCAACAGCGACCTCGCCGCCCACCCCGACGTACGGGAGAGCTACCCCGTGCTGTCGCAGGCGCTGCTGGCCGGGGCCTCCGGCCAGCTCCGCAACACCGCCACCACCGGGGGCAACCTGCTCCAGCGCACCCGGTGCCGCTACTTCCAGGATGTCTCCAAGCCCTGCAACAAGCGGCTGCCCGGTTCCGGCTGCCCGGCACGCGACGGGACCCACCGCGATCTCGCGATCCTCGGGCACTCGCCGGAGTGCGTGGCCACCAACCCGTCCGACATGGCCGTGGCCCTCGCCGCGCTCGACGCGACGGTGGTGCTCCTGGGGCCCGAGGGCGGACGGGCCGTCCCCCTCACCGAATTCCACCGCCTGCCCGGGGAGAACCCCGACCAGGACACCGTGATCAGGCCGGGCGAGCTGATCACCGAGGTGGTGCTCCCGCCGCCGGCGCCCGGCGCGGCCTCCCGCTACCGCAAGGCCCGCGACCGCGCCGCCTACGCGTTCGCGCTCGTCTCCGTCGCCGCCACGCTCCGGGTCGAGGCCGGCCGCGTGGAGCATGCCACGCTCGCGTTCGGCGGCGTCGCGCACCGGCCGTGGCGGGCCCGCAGGGCCGAGGCCGAGCTGCGCGGGGCTCCGGCCACGCCCGCGGTGTTCCGGCACGCCCTGATCTCCGAACTCGCCGGGGCCAGGCCGCTGCGCGACAACGCCTTCAAGGTCGACCTCGCCCTCCGGCTCTCCCTCGACGTGCTCGGCGAACTCACCGGCGGCGGGGCCGCCCGGACGGGCTGATCCACGCCGACGGGCCGACCCGCCCGGGGAGGCCGGCACCCGCGTCGGCCGGCCGCCCCGACAGCCCGCCCCGACCTGCCGGACCGGCCGCCCGCCTGCCAGCGTCCGCAACCCACCGCCCGCCCCACCGACCCCGAGGACACACCGCCATGACCACCCCAGCCCCGCAGTTCCCCGGTGCGCCCGTCGTCCGCAGAGAGGCGTGGGACAAGGTCACCGGCACGGCCCGTTACGCGGCCGATCACACGCCGGACGGCTGCCTGTACGCCTTGACCGTCCCGGCCACCGTCGCGCGCGGCCGGGTCACCGCCGTACGGGCCGTGGACGCCCTCGCCGTACCCGGCGTGCACTCCGTCCTCACCCACGACAACGCGCCCCGGCTCCAGGAGCCCGACGACCCGACCCTCGCCGTGCTCCAGGACGACCGGGTCCCGCACCACGGCTGGCCGATCGCCCTGGTGCTCGCCGAGTCCCCGGAGGCCGCCCGGACAGGCGCCGGGGAACTCCACGTCGAGTACGAACGCGACCCGCACGACGTGACCCTCACCGACGACCACCCCGGCCTCTACACACCGGAGGAGGCCAACGGCGAGCAACCCGCCGTCCGGGTGCGCGGCGACGTGGAACCGGCCCTGGCCGCGGCGGACGTCCAGGTCGACGTGACCTACCGGATGCGCGCGCTGCACAACCACCCCATGGAGCCGCACGCCGCCACCGCCGTCTGGGCGGACGGGCGCCTCACCGTCCACGACTCCAGCCAGGGCTCCACCAAGGTCCGCGAGAGCCTGGCCCAGGCGCTCGGCCTGGAGGCGGACCGGATCACCGTGGTATCCGAGCACGTCGGCGGCGGCTTCGGCTCGAAGGGCACCACCCGCCCCCAGCCGGTCCTGGCGGCGATGGCCGCCCGGCACACCGGGCGGCCGGTGAAGCTGGTCTTCCCCCGGGCCCAGCTGGCGGAGGTCGTCGGCCACCGGGCCCCCACCATCCAGCGGGTCCGGCTCGGCGCGGGAGCGGACGGAGTGCTCACCGCGGTCAGCCACGAGGTCGTCACCCAGACCTCCACAGTGAAGGAGTTCGTCGAGCAGGCCGCCGTGCCCGCCCGCGTCATGTACGCCTCGCCGCACAGCCGGACCGCCCACCGGGTCACCGCCCTCGACGTCCCCAGCCCTTCCTGGATGCGTGCCCCGGGGGAGGCGTCGGGGATGTACGCCCTGGAGTCCGCCATGGACGAGCTGGCCGCCGCGCTGGGCCTGGACCCCGTGGAACTGCGGCTGCGCAACGAACCGGGGACCGAACCCGACAGCGGCCGCCCCTTCAGCAGCCGCGGCCTCGCCGCCTGCCTGCGCGACGGCGCGGCGCGGTTCGGCTGGCACGACCGCGACCCCCGGCCCGCCACCCGCCAGGAAGGCCGGTGGCTCATGGGCACGGGCGTGGCCGCGGCGACGTACCCCGTCCTGGTCTCCCCGTCCACCGCGAGCGCCCACGCCGCGCACGACGGCACCCTGCGCGTCGAGGTCAACGCCACCGACATCGGCACCGGGGCCCGCACCGTGCTGGCCCAGATCGCCGCCGACGCGCTCGGCGTCGACCCGCAGGCCGTACGCATCGGCATCGGCAGCACCGACCGGCCCGCGGCGCCGCTGGCCGGCGGTTCCTCCGGCACCGCCTCCTGGGGCTGGGCGGTGCACAAGGCCGCGGCCGCACTCGCCGCCCGCCTCGCGGAGCGTGCCGGGCCGCTGCCCGCCGACGGGATCACCACCACCGCCGACACCGCACAGGAGGCCGGAGAGGAGTCCCCGTACGCCCGGCACGCCTTCGGCGCGCACTTCGCGGAGACGGCCGTCGACGCCGTCACCGGCGAGGTGCGGGTGCGCAGGCTGCTCGGCGTGTACGCCGCCGGACGGATTCTCAACGCGCGCACCGCACGCTCCCAGTTCACCGGCGGCATGGTGATGGGCATCGGCATGGCCCTCACCGAGGGCTGCGACCTCGACCCGGCCTTCGGCGACTTCACCGCCAGGGACCTCGCCTCCTACCACGTGCCCGTCTGCGCCGACACGGCCGACATCCAGGCGCACTGGATCGAGGAGGACGACCGCCACCTCAACCCGATGGGCTCCAAGGGCATCGGCGAGATCGGCATCGTCGGCACCGCCGCCGCCATCGGGAACGCGGTCCGCCACGCCACCGGCGCCCGGCTGCGCGAACTGCCCCTCACCCCGGACGCCCTGCTGCCCTACCTGCTGTGACCGGACCCCGCCGCCACCGGCACGGACGGCCCCCTGTTGCGCGTCCGGCGTAGGCGGCGCACCCTAATGAGTGACCCAGAAGTGATCAGTGCTCACGCTTCGTGTTCGGGGGTCGTTCGTACGACGGGGTGAAGTCCGTGGGCCTCGTGGTGAGGAGCCTCGACGATGACCGTTCCACTCGACCGGCACTACTCGGTCGAACCGCAGGTCTCTGCGGAGCGCATTTCCCAGCTGCGGCGGATCGTCGCCGCGCACCTGCGTCACTGGAGCCTCGACCTGCACGTCCGGCCGGTGTGCCGGGCTCTGGACGAGCTCCTGACCAACGTCCACCGGCATGTCGGCGACGACAGCGACTGCGTCCTCGAACTCCGCTGGACCGGACGGCTCGTGACCGTGTCCGTCGCGGACAACAGTGCCCGGATGCCCAGGCTGCTGCCGGCGGGCGGCGGCCTGAGCCGGGTGATGGCCCTGAGCGACAGCTGGGGCACCTGCCGGACCCCGGAAGGAAAAGTGGTCTGGTTCACCCGCTACGCCGAGGCGCCACGGCCCGCGGGGCTGCTCCCGTACACCCCGCCGCCCGGCGTCCGCACCGCCCGCCGGACCCCTCTCGCCGCGCTCGTGTGACGCCCTGAGGGCGATGGCGCCGAGGGGCGGCCCCGCACACCCGGCCGACGCGAAACGTGCCGCTGGGCACGCATGATCCGCGTCGGCCGGGTTACCTACGGGGTGGGGAGGGCCGCGTTGCGCGGACCGGCGCGGCGCGGCACGGTCGCAGTACCGATCCAAGGAGGCCACTGCCATGCCCATCGCGACGGTCAACCCGGCGAACGGCGAACTGATCAGGTCCTTCGACGCCTTCGGCGAGGAGGAGACCGAACGCAGGATCGCCGCCGCCGCGGAAACCTTCCGCCAGTACCGCTCGACCCCCTTCGAGCAACGCGCGGCCTGGCTGAACCGGGCAGCCGACCTCCTCGACGAGGACCGCGACACCATCGCCCGCACGATGACGACCGAGATGGGCAAGCCGATCACGGCAGCCCGCGCGGAAGCCGCCAAGTGCGCGAAGGCGATGCGCTGGTACGCCGCCCACGCCGAGGGGCTGCTCGCCGACGAACACCCGGACCCCGACGACGTACGCGACTCGGGCGCCACCCGCGCGCTGGTCCGCTACCGTCCGCTCGGCGTGGTCCTCGCCGTGATGCCGTGGAACTTCCCGCTCTGGCAGGTGGTGCGCTTCGCCGCGCCCGCGCTGATGGCCGGCAACGTCGGGCTCCTCAAGCACGCGTCGAACGTCCCGCAGACCGCCCTCTACCTGGAGGACCTCCTCCACCGTGCGGGCTTCCCCGCCGGCTGCTTCCGTACGCTGCTCATCGGCTCGGGCGCCGTCGAGGCGGTCCTGCGCGACCCCCGGATCGCGGCGGCCACCCTCACCGGCAGCGAACCGGCGGGGCGCTCCGTCGCGGCCACCGCCGGTGACGAGGTGAAGAAGACCGTGCTGGAACTCGGCGGCAGCGACCCCTACGTCGTCCTGCCCTCGGCGGACGTGGAGAAGGCCGCCGCCACCGCCGTCACCGCACGCGTCCAGAACAACGGCCAGTCCTGCATCGCCGCCAAGCGCTTCATCGTGCACGCCGACGTCTACGACACGTTCGCCGAGCACTTCACCGCCGGAATGCGCGCCCTGACCGTCGGCGACCCGCTGGAGGACGCCACCGACATCGGCCCCCTCTCCAGCGAACAGGGCCGCGCCGACCTGGAGGAACTCGTCGACGACGCCGTCGGACGGGGCGCCGGGGTGCTGTGCGGCGGTCGCCGTCCCGACAAGCTCGGCGGCGGCCTGGAGAACGGCTGGTTCTACGAACCCACCGTGCTCGCCGACATCACCGTCGCCATGCGCGTCCACCGTGAGGAGACCTTCGGCCCGGTCGCCACCCTCTACCGGGTCGCCGACCTCGACGAGGCGATCCACCTGGCCAACGACACCCCCTTCGGCCTCAGTTCCAACGTCTGGACCCGCGACCCGGGCGAGCGGGAACGCTGCGCCCGCGACCTGGAGGCCGGCGGGGTCTTCTTCAACGGCATGACCGCGTCGCACCCCGCCCTGCCCTTCGGCGGGATCAAGCGCTCCGGCTACGGCCGTGAGCTCGCCGGACACGGCATCCGCGAGTTCTGCAACGCCACCACGCTCTGGTACGGACCCGAGAAGTCCTGACGCCCCCGCCCGTGCGCCGTCACCCGACGAGGAGACCCGCCCCGTGAGCGACACCCGCACCCCCTCCGCACCCTCCGACGACGAGATCGCCGCGCTCGACGCGCACTGGCGCGCGGCCAACTACCTCGCCGTCGGCCAGATCTACCTGATGGCCAACCCCCTGCTGACCCGGCCGCTCGTCCCCGAGGACGTCAAACCGCGGCTGCTCGGCCACTGGGGCACCTCACCGGGGCTCAACCTCGTCCACACCCACCTCAACCGCGTGATCAAGGCCCGCGACCTGAGCGCCCTGTGCGTGTGGGGACCCGGCCACGGCGGCCCCGCCGTCCTCGCCAACTCCTGGCTGGAGGGCAGCTACTCCGAGACCTACCCGGACGTCGGCCGGGACGCCGAGGGCATGGAGCTGCTGTTCAGGCAGTTCTCGTTCCCCGGCGGCGTGCCCAGCCACGTCGCCCCCGAGACCCCCGGCTCCATCCACGAGGGCGGTGAACTCGGCTACGCCCTCGCCCACGCCTACGGAGCCGCCTTCGACCACCCGGACCTGGTGGTGGCCTGCGTGGTCGGCGACGGCGAGGCCGAGACGGGGCCGCTCGCCGCGTCCTGGCACGGAGACAAATTCCTCGACCCGGTCCACGACGGGGCCGTCCTGCCCGTCCTCCACCTCAACGGCTACAAGATCGCCAACCCGACGGTCCTCGCCCGGATCCCCGAGGAGGAACTGGACCAGCTGCTGCGCGGCTACGGGCACGACCCCCTGTTCGTCACCGGCGACGACCCGGCCGCCGTCCACCGGGCACTGGCCGCCGCCATGGACACCGCCCTCGACCGCATCGGCGCGTACCAGCGGGCCGCCCGCGAGGAGGGCGCGACCGAGCGTCCCCGCTGGCCCATGATCGTGCTGCGCACCCCCAAGGGCTGGACCGGCCCCGAAGAGGTCGACGGACTGCCCGTCGAGAACACCTGGCGCTCCCACCAGGTCCCGCTCCCCGGCGTCCGCGACAACCCGCAGCACCTGCGGCAGCTGGAGGCATGGCTGCGCTCCTACCGCCCCGAGGAACTCTTCGACGCCGACGGCCGCCCCACCGGGCAGGTCCTCGCCTGCGTCCCCGAGGGACAGGCCCGGCTCGGCTCCACCCCCTACGCCAACGGCGGGCTGCTCCTGCGCGACCTCCCGCTCCCCCGCCTGGAGGACCACGCCGTACGGGTCGACAAGCCCGGCACCGCCCTCCACGAGCCGACCAAGGTCCTCGGCGGCCTGCTGGAGAGCGTCATGGCGGCCACCGCCGACCGCAGGGACTTCCGGGTGGTCGGCCCCGACGAGACCGCCTCCAACCGGCTGGACGCCCTCTACCGGGCCACCGGCAAGGCGTGGCAGGCCGGCACCCTGACCACCGACGAACACCTCTCCCACGACGGCCGGGTGATGGAGGTGCTCTCCGAACACCTCTGCCAGGGCTGGCTGGAGGGCTACCTCCTCACCGGGCGGCACGGGCTCTTCTCCAGCTACGAGGCGTTCGCCCACATCGTCGACTCCATGGTGAACCAGCACATCAAATGGCTGCGCACCTCGCGCCGGCTGCCCTGGCGGCGGCCCATCGCCTCGCTCAACTACCTGCTCACCTCGCACGTCTGGCGCCAGGACCACAACGGCTTCTCGCACCAGGACCCCGGCTTCGTCGACCACATCCTCAACAAGAGCCCCGAGGTCGTGCGCGTCTACCTCCCGCCGGACGCCAACACGCTGCTCTCCGTCGCCGACCACGCGCTCCGCAGCCGGGACTACGTCAACGTCATCGTCGCCGGGAAGCAGCCGACGTTCGACTGGCTCACCCCGCCGGAGGCCCGCGCCCACTGCGCGCGCGGGGCCGGGGCCTGGGAGTGGGCCGGCACCGAGGACGGCAGCCGGGAACCGGACGTGGTGCTCGCCTGCGCCGGGGACGTACCCACCCAGGAGACGCTGGCCGCCGCCGACCTGATCCGCCACCACCTGCCGGAGCTGGCCCTGCGGGTCGTCAACGTCGTCGACATCGCCCGCATGATGCCGCACACGGAGCACCCGCACGGCATGCCGGACTCCGAGTACGACGCCCTGTTCACCCGCGACAAGCCGGTGATCTTCGCCTACCACGGCTATCCGTGGCTGATCCACCGCCTGGCCTACCGCCGGACCGGCCACGCCCACCTGCATGTGCGCGGCTACCGGGAGGAGGGCACCACGACCACACCGTTCGACATGGTCGTCCGCAACGACCTCGACCGCTACCGGCTGGTGATGGACGTCATCGACCGGGTGCCCGGCCTCGGAGTCCGCGCCGTCGCCGTACGCCAGGAGATGGCGGACGTCCGCACCCGCCACCACGCCTGGATCCGCGAACACGGCACGGACCTGCCGGAGGTCGTGGACTGGACGTGGGGCGGCTGACGGCGCAGATCACCGGGGACTGTTCCGCCGGACCGGGCGATGAGCGATCATGGTCGACGCCACGAGACCCACCGGAGGGGCCGCCATGAAACTGCGCTGTGCCGTGATCGACGACTTCCAGTCCGTCGCCACCACCGTCGTCGACTGGTCGCCCGTGACCGACGACGTCGAGGTCGTGTCGTTCACCGAGCACCTCGCCACCGAGGACGGGGCGGCCGCCGCGCTGGCCGGCTTCGACATCGTGGTGACCCTGCGCGAGAGGGTGCCCTTCCCGGCGGAGCTGTTCGCCCGGCTGCCCCGGCTGCGGCTGCTGATCGCCTCCGGCATGCGCAACTCCGTCATCGACTTCGACGCCGCACAGCGGCACGGCGTCGTCGTCTGCGGCACCTCCAGCTCCTCCACCCCGCCCGTCGAGCTCACCTGGGCGCTGATGTTGGCCCTGGCGCGCGGGATCGTCCCCGAGGCGGAGGCCCTGCGCACCGGCGGGCCCTGGCAGTCCACCCTCGGGGCGGATCTGCACGGCCGGCGGCTCGGCCTGCTGGGACTCGGGAAGATCGGCGCCCGGGTGGCGCGGGTGGGCCTGGCCTTCGGCATGGACGTCCTGGCCTGGAGCCAGAACCTCACGAAGGAACGTACCGACGAGGTCGGGGCGACCCTGGCCGCCTCCAAGGAAGAACTGCTGGCCGCCGCCGACTTCGTCTCCGTGCACCTGGCGCTCGGCGAGCGGACCCGCGGCCTGATCGGCGCGGCCGAGCTGGCCCGGATGCGCCCGACCGCGTACCTGGTCAACACCTCCAGGGCGGCCATCGTCGACACGGACGCCCTGCTCGCCGCGCTGCACGCCGGGGCCATCGCCGGGGCCGCGACCGATGTGTTCGACATCGAGCCGCTCCCTGCCGGCCACCCGGTGCGTACGGCGCCGCGCCTGCTGGCCACCCCGCACCTGGGTTATGTGTCCCGCGCCAACTACACGACCTACTACGGCCAGGCCGTGGAGAACATCAGGGCGTTCCTCGACGGGCAGCCGGTCCGCCGCCTGGGCTGACGGCGGGCCGGGCGGCCCGGCGGAGGCTTCCCGTAACCCCGGTCGGGGGCCCTCGTCAGTAGCGCAGGGCGGCCGCGATCCGGCCGTGCTCCGCCAGTGAGTCGTCCCGCACGAACGCCACGTCGGTCCCGCTGTCCAGCGCCGCTTCGATCAGCTCGTCGACGATGTCCTCGCGGACCGTGGCGTCCGCGCCGGGGGCGCTTCCCTCGGGCACCGGTTCCAGGTGCTCCTCGGTCACCTGCACGGCCGCCCGGAGGTGCTCCTCGACCGCGACCAGAGCCGCGCGGCCCTGCTGGACGGCGGCCCACACCTCGTCGAGGCCCCCGGCGAAGGAGTGGGCGCCGCGGGCCTTGTCGAGCCGGTCCTCGACGTCCGCGGCCAGGTGCCGAGCGCCCTCCTCGAGAGCGGGGCGCAGTTCTTCGAGGACCTGGGCGGGCGGCAGATCGGCCGGCGCACCCTTGGCGACCCGGCCGAGGGCCGACGCGGCGCCGGCGCCGACCTCGTCCAGCAGCGCGAGGGCCGGTGCCAGGCCCATCACGTAGAGCGGGCGCGGGTCCGCGGCGAGCACCGCGCGCAGCTTCTCGTCGACCGTACGGAAGAAGTTCCGGGTCTCCTCGTCGCTGAAGGTGCTCGGGGTGTCCCCGATCCGCTCCTCACGCTGGGGGTTCGGCGGCTCCTTCGGCGCGGTGAGCGGGAAGCCGCCCGTCTCCTCCGGCCGGATGCCGTCATCCGTGCCGGTCCACAGCGTGGCGTGGTCGGCGGCGACGGTCAGCGCCCGGAACGGCCGCGTCCGCGCCTTGGCCGCGACGAGGTTGCGGGTGAGGTAGGTGTCGCTGAGCACCACCCGTTCGGGCGCGGTGCGCGGAAGCTGCCAGATCCAGTGCTCGTCGGTGCAGGCCAGGATCACCAGGGAGTCCAGCGTCCCGCGCGGGTCCACCTCGCCCACCGCCCGCTCCAGCCGGTCCAGCAGAGCGGCCCGAACCTCACGGCTCACCCGCGGATCGGCGTCCAGGCGGTGACCGGCCTCGGTCACCAGGTTCCGCAGGCGGATCGCGTCCTGGGCGTTGTCCGGGGCCTTGCGGTGGGTCGGCATGGTCAGGGACAGCGCCGGATAGGGCCGGGTCGCCCGCAAGTCCCGCAACAGGTCGGCGGTCAGGGCATCCGTGTCCATCGTTCCCTCCCAGGGCTCGAACCCGCTCCCGTATGAAGCAGATGCTTCGACGAGTCAATTCATACCTTTTGATCCTAATATGGGCGAGTCGTCGCTCCGGGAGGGCGGAAGGTGCGTGCGGTCCATTCCTTCGGCGTCCGCTGAGGCGGCGCTGAAGTCCTTTCAGGCGGCGCCGGACCACCCCCCTCGGGGGCCGGCGCCCGGCGGGACCGCCGATGCCTCCACGCGCTCGGGCTCGCGCTCCTGACTCCTCCGATGGAAGGACCGTCCGTGAAAGCGAACCTCCCCGCACGCCGGGCATACTGCCGCCGCGCCGCCCGCGGCTGAGGGGGCGCGGTCCGTGAGCGCCGCAGACGCGGTGACCGACTCGCTCCAGAGCCTGCGCACGCGGTTCGCCGCCGTGCGCGAGGGGAAACCGGCCGACTACATCCCCCAACTGGCCCTCGCCGACCCCGACGCCTTCGGGCTGGCACTGGTCAGCATGGACGGACACCGCTACAGCGCCGGCGAGGCCGACGTGCCCTTCACCCTCCAGTCCGTCTCCAAACCGTTCGTCTACGCCCTCGCGCTCTCCCTCCTCGGCCTGGACGAGGTGAGCCGCTGGGTCGGCGCGGAGCCGAGTGGCGAGGCGTTCAACGCCATCAGTCTCGAACCCGGCACGGGCAGGCCCGCCAACGCCATGGTCAACGCCGGCGCGATCGTCACCACCGCCCTGATCCCCGACGCCCCCGACGAACCCGCCTTCGACCGGATCCTGCACTGCCTCGGCCGTTTCGCCGGGCGCGAACTGGACGTGGACGAAGAGGTGTTCGCATCGGAGTCGGTGACGGGGGACCGCAACCGGGCGCTCGCGTACCTGGTCCGCTCCACCGGCGCCATGCCCGTCGACCCGGTCCGGGCGGTCGACCGCTACTTCCGCCAGTGCGCGGTACGCGTCACCGCCGTCGACCTCGCCGCGATGGCCGCGACGCTCGCCTACGGCGGCGTGAACCCGGTCACCGGGGAGCGGGTCGTCTCCGCCGGGGTCGCCGCCCGGGTTCTCGCCGTCATGGCCACCTGCGGCATGTACGACGGCTCCGGAGAATGGCTGCTGCGCGTCGGCCTGCCCGCCAAGAGCGGGGTGTCCGGCGGGCTCATCGCGGTGGGCCCCGCCCGCTTCGGACTCGCCGTCTACAGCCCGCCGCTGGACGCCACGGGCAGTTCGGTGCGCGGCCACGCCGCACTCGCGGCGCTCTCGGAACGCTACGGGCTGCATCTCATGCTCAACCCCGCGCTGCCGGGCTCCACCGTCACCCTGGTCACGACGGCGGACGATCTTCCGTCGGCGCCCTCGACCGCGCACGAACGGGTACTCCACGAGCGGGTGGGCGTCGTCGCCGCGCAGGGGTCCATCGACTTCACGGCCGCGGAGCGCGTGCTGTACGCCCTGGACGAGTCGGGGCCGGACGGTGGCTCCGTCGTGCTCGACCTGCACGACGTCACGTCCGTCGACTCCGTGGCCCTGGCGATGCTGCACACCGGGCTCGCCCGGCTCGCCGCCGACGGGCGGCGCGCGTCGGTGGTCGATCCGCACGACCTGCTGGGCCCGCCCGATCTCGTACGGGAGCGGACCGGCCAGGACCTGCCGCGCCACGCCACGCGTGAGGACGCCGTGGAAGGCTGCGCGCGGGCCCTGGCCGGGGAGGGCCGAGCCGGGACTACCAGATGGCCCCGACCCACTCGGGGTGGTCGATGAACGGGTTCCGGTTGTGCTGGAACCGCTCGAATATGACGTCGTTGCGGCGCTTCTCGAAGGTGTCCGGCGGGTCCTCCCGGTTCCACTGCTTCAGGACGGACAGCCTGCCCATCCTCGGCGCGGATCCGTTGCTCACCCGGTCGTTCGGTTCCAGGTCGGCGAAGGAGTCGCCGCCCTCGTACCGCACCGCCATGTAGAGGATCATGCGGGCGACGTCGCCCTTGACCTCGTCGCGCGGTTCGAAGGAGTCGCCGTCGGTGAAGTTGCCGGGCGCGTTGCCCAGTTCGCCGCCGCCGTTGTCGAAGTCCTTGTTTCCACGCGTGGAGTTGACCTGGACGTCGGTGGGCCGCAGATGGTGGACGTCGGTGCCCGGACCGGTCGCCGTGCCGAAGTCGCCGTGCGACTTGGCCCAGACGTGCTCCCGGTTCCAGTCGCCCGAGTTGCCGCCGTTGTCGTACTTGGACTGGGAGCGCCCGGTGTACAGCAGGAGGACGTTGGAGGAGTTGGCGGGGTCCTCGTCGGTGGCCCTGAGGGCGTCCCACACCCGGCTGTAGGAGAGCTTGGTCTGGTCGCTGATGATCGTGTGCAGGGCGGATTTCAGCTCGGTGCCGGACTTGCCGAGCGCGTCCTGGTAGTAGGTGTCGTCGAGGGCGGCGGCACGGTGGGCGGGTGAGGGGTCCGCGGGAGCCGCGGCCGCGGTGCCGGTGAGCACGGTGACGGCTGCCACCGCGGCCAGCAGTGGACGCGCGTAGAACGAGTGACGACGGGACATGGGGAGTGTCCTCTCCGAAACGCGGCCACCGCGACGAGGCCCTGGCGGAAGCCGGTCGCGGTGGCCGTGCGGTAGGTGGTCGGCCGGAGCCTTCCACACGCACCGTGGCTCATGGGTGAACACACTGTATCCATCATGTGCAGGTCAAGAAAGAGGGTGCGAGGCCCCGGCCGGACCAGGGATGCCGGGACTCGGAGGTGGTTCCGGTACCCGCCCCGGCAGCCGTACCCCCCCCGCGGAGGCGGACGCGGCGGGTGCCGTCCGACGACGGCGCCCGGCCGTGCGACGGCGACGCGCCGCGACCCTCTCGGATGCGCTCAGGTCCCCGCGGCGCGAGAATTGCCGCAAGGACGAGGAGGCGGCATGAGCGAAGAGCCCGAACCCATCACCGCGGCCGTGTCGGGGCCGGCGGGCGTCACGCCCGACCGGCTGCTGCACACGGGCGCGAGCGACCGGCCCAGCGCGGAGGACCTGGTACTCGCCTCCGGGCGGGACCTGACGCCGGACACCCTGGAATGGGCGCGGCGCAAGCTGGCCGCCGAGGGGCGGTCGGCCATCGACAAACAACTGCCCTGAGGGCCCCGCCCGCCCGCCGGAGCGTCCGGCGGGCGGGCGTGCGGAGCCGTGCGCGGAGGTGGGGCCGGCCGGGGAGCCGGGGAACATGCGGGGTGTCCCGGCTCCCTCGGCTAGCCTGAGTGACATATGAACCGTTTGACGACCTCACAGGGCGCTTTCGAGCTCGCCCGCTTCCCCGAGCACCCGCGCGATCCCTTCCGGGCGTGGGACGCCGCCGACGAATACCTGCTCCGGCAGCTGACGGACCCCGAGACGGGCCCGGTCGACCTCTCGGGGACGGTCGCCGTCGTGGGAGACCGGTGGGGAGCGCTCACCACCGCGCTGGCCGCACACCGGCCCGTCCAGATCAGCGACTCCCACCTGGCCCGCCGCGCCACCCTCGCCAACCTCGCCCGGAACGGACTCGACCCGGACGCGGCGCGGCTGCTGTCCTCCCGCGACACCCCGCCCGACCGGATCGACGTCCTGCTCGTGCGGGTGCCCAAGTCCCTGGCGTTCCTGGAGGACCAGCTCCACCGGATCGCCCCCGCCGTCCACTCCGGCACCGTGATCATCGGCACCGGCATGGTCAAGGAGATCCACACCTCCACGCTCAAGCTCTTCGAGCGGATCATCGGCCCGACCCGCACCTCCCTCGCGGTGCGCAAGGCGCGGCTCATCTTCTGCACCCCGGACCCCGCTCTGCCGCGCACGCCGAGCCCCTGGCCGTACCGCTACGACCTGCCCGCCGACGTGGGCCCCGTCTCGGGTCTGACCACCGTCAACCACGCGGGGATCTTCTGCGCCGAGCGCCTCGACATCGGCACCCGCTTCTTCCTGAAGCACCTGCCCACCCGCGGCGGGGCCGTCCGGGTGGTCGACCTGGGCTGCGGCAACGGCGTCCTCGGGCTCTCCGCCGCCCTCGCCAACCCCGAGGCGCACGTCACGTTCGTCGACGAGTCGTACGGGGCGGTCGCCTCCGCCGAGGAGACCTTCCGCACCGGTGCGCCGGAGGGCGCGAAGGCCGACTTCCTGGTCGGCGACGGTCTCGGCGACCTCGACCCGGGCAGCGTCGACCTGGTGCTGAACAACCCGCCCTTCCACTCGCACCTCGCCACCACCGACGCGACCGCCCGCACGATGTTCGCCGGGGCGCGGACCGCGCTGCGGCAGGGCGGCGAACTCTGGGTCGTGGGCAACCGGCACCTCTCGTACCACACCCACCTGCGCCGCATCTTCGGGAACTGCACCACGGTCGCGGGCGACGCGAAGTTCGTGGTCCTGCGCGCCGTCAAGCGCTGACCCCCAGCGGCGCACCGTACCGGCGGCCCCTCTCCCGGCCCGGAAGGGCCGGGCGACGGGCCGCCGGCCCTTCCGGATTCCTGCAACGCGTTCTACTGTGTGCGCCGCCGCACACACGGACGACGCCGAAGCGAGACTCTGGAGGGGCCGTGCACCTCGAATACACGCCTGAGCAGCAGCGGCTGCGTACCGAACTGCGCACCTACTTCGCGGCCCTCGTGCCCGACGGCGCCTACGCCCGCCACGCCGAGCCCGCCGCCCAGAAGCGCTTCTACCGCGACACGGTCCGCAGGCTCGGCGCCGACGGCTGGCTGGGGGTCGGCTGGCCGAAGGAGTACGGCGGCCGGGGGCTGACCCCGATGGAGCAGTTCATCTTCTTCGACGAGGCCGCGCAGGCCGGCGTACCGCTGCCACTGATGGCCCTGAACACCGTGGGGCCCACGATCATGCGGTTCGGCACCGACGAGCAGAAGGCCCACTTCCTGCCCGGCATCCTCGCCGGCGAGGTCGACTTCGCGATCGGCTACAGCGAACCGGGCGCGGGCACCGACCTCGCCGCCCTGACGACGCGCGCCGTCCGCGACGGGGACGAGTACGTCGTCGACGGACAGAAGATCTGGACCACCACGGCGACACCGCCGACTGGGTCTGGCTCGCGGTGCGCACCGACCCCGACGCCCCGCCGCACCGGGGCATCACGATGCTCCTGGTCCCCACGAGCGACCCGGGCTACTCCTGCACCCTGATCAACACCCTCGCCTCCCACGACACGACCACCGGCTACTACGAGAACATCCGCGTCCCGGTGTCCCGCCGCGTCGGCGAGGAGAACCAGGGCCGGCGTCTCATCACCAACCAGCTCAACCACGAACGCGTCACCCTCGCGGCCCACGGCACGATGGCGGTCCGCGCCCTGCGCGACGTGCGGCGCTGGGCCGCCGACACCGGGCTCGCCGACGGCCGGCGGGTCATCGACCTCGGCTGGGTCCGCGCCCTGCTCGGGGGGCGCCCGTGATCGCGTCCGCGGCGGTCCGCGTGGCGGGCGGGGCCGTGAGCCGCCGTGGTGGGGGCACCGTGCGAGAGCCGCATACCCCTCCGGGGTACCTCGGTCCGGGAGTGTGGCGACCGTCCGAACACCGCGACCGGCCCCGGCCGTTGTCCGTTCCGCACTGCCGGAGGAGCCCCTCCCCGGCTTAGGTTCTAGCGGTCCTCGCAACACTCATGATCGATGGGAGTTGCGAGGACCGTGGGCGGTAAGAGGCTTGATCCGGCGTTGAAGAGGCGTTT